>CAIUPE010000141.1 GCA_903900975.1 uncultured Hyphomicrobiales bacterium
ATGACCGCGCGGCGATACGAGCCAGCCCTCAAAGCCTTCTTCGAAAAACTCGTCGCAACCGGAAAGCCAAAAATGGTCGCACTAACCGCTCTCATGCGAAAAATTATCGTCATCGCAAATGCACGATTGAAAGAATTGAAACTTCAAACAACATGGTAGATGACGGAAGATTAAAAAGGCCGTCCGAAATCGGTAATTTTCGGCTCTTTGCCTGAGAAATCAAAAATCCGTCCCGTTTCCATCCAGTCCGCTGCCGCCATTTTAGCGATATGCGGGGATAGCTCAGAGGGTTCGCGTAGCGTCATCGGGTCTTCGCCCGGAACGGCCATAGCGCGCATATCGGTGCGGAGTGGACCGGGATCGACCATCATGACCTTTATTTTCGTCGAGGACGTTTCTTGCGCATAGGTATGGCCAAGCGCCTCTAACGCCGCCTTGGACACGCTATAGCAGCCCCAATACGGCCGATGCTTCCAAGCCGCTGCTGAACTCATGAAAACCACTCGACCTGCTTCTGAGCGGGCGAGCAAGGGGTCAAGGATGCGGATCAGCCGCCAATTCGCCGTCACATTGACGGTCATCACATCATCCCAATCCTTAGGCGTGACGTGACCGAGCGGCGAGATGGGCCCCAAAATAGCGCCATTGCCGAAGAAAACATCAAGCCTGCCGAAGCGCTCGTAAATCGCGGCACCAAGACGGTCGATGCCGTCCATATCTTTCAAATCAGCAGGAACCAGCGTTGCGCCATTTGTGGAGACGCCGCGGATCTCATCATCAAGTTCTTCTAAAGCGCCTTGGGTGCGGGCAAGTGCGATGACATGCGCGCCTTGCTTGGCGAATTCGATCGCTGTGGCACGGCCAATGCCACGCGATGCGCCGGTGACGAGGGCGACCCGTCCTTCAAGGATACCCGCCATGATTAGCCAGCCTCAGCAAGAAGCGAGAGTTGACGAGGCGACTCGCCCGATTGATCGGTAAGTCCCGTCGGATAATCGCCGGTAAAGCAATGATCGGTGAATTGCGGCTGGGATTCGCGGCGGCCATTTTCACCCATGGCGCGGTAAATGCCATCAATCGAGAGAAAGGCCAGCGAATCGCAGCCGATAAAATTCCGCATCTCGTCGAGCGTATGGGTCGCAGCCAAGAGATTATCGCGCTGCGGCGTATCAATGCCGTAAAAATCAGGGAACTTGATGGGCGGGCTTGAAATGCGGAAATGGACTTCGCTCGCGCCTGCGTCCCGCATCATCTGCACGATCTTGATCGAGGTGGTACCACGCACAATCGAATCATCGATCAAAACAATCCGCTTGCCTTCAACGACAGCGCGGTTGGCCGAGTGCTTCATTCGGACGCCGAATTCACGGATCGATTGGGTGGGTTGAATGAAAGTGCGCCCAACATAATGGTTACGGATGATCCCGAGCTCATAGGGAATGCCGGAGGCTTGTGCGAAGCCCAACGCGGCAGGTACGCCGGAATCAGGAACAGGGATCACAACATCGGCAGCGACAGCACTTTCAGCCGCCAATTGTGCACCCATAGCTTTGCGCACGGCATAAACCGATTTGCCATGCACGATCGAATCGGGACGAGCGAAATAGACATATTCGAAGATGCAGGGGCGAGCGGGTAAAACACCGAACGGCTTGATCGACTCAATGCCGGTTTCGCTGATGATGACGACTTCGCCATTCTCGACATCGCGCACAAACCGCGCGCCTATAATATCAAGCGCACAGGTCTCAGAGGCCAGAATAAAGCAGCCATCGAGTTCACCAATGACCAAAGGACGAATGCCGAGCGGATCGCGCGCGCCAACAAGTTTCTTGTTGGTCAGGCCAACGAAAGAGTAGGCGCCTTCAAGTTCTTTAATGGCGTCGATAAACCGATCCACAAATTTAGGCCGTGTGCTGCGGGCCACCAGATGCAGTACCACTTCGGTGTCGCTGGTGGACTGATAGATCGCTCCCGAGCGGATCAATTGCCGGCGAAGCGTGATGCCATTTGTGATGTTGCCATTATGCGCTACGGCAAAGCCGCCTCCATCAAGTTCGGCAAACAAAGGCTGCACATTGCGCAAAATCGTCTCGCCGGTGGTAGAATAGCGCGTATGGCCGATCGCCGCGTTGCCGCGTAGACGCTCTATGACCGCGCGCTCCGAAAAATTATCGCCCACTAAGCCCATGCGGCGTTCGGAATGAAAGCGTTTGCCGTCAAAGCTGACGATACCCGCCGCTTCCTGTCCGCGATGTTGCAAAGCGTGGAGCCCAAGCGCTGTGATGGCGGCCGCTTCAGGATGGCCAAAAATGCCGAAAACACCGCATTCTTCTTTCAGGCGATCGGCATCGAGATCAAACAGCTCATCCGTCATTGCACTTACTCCGCCTGCGTCAGGGCACATATGCGCCTGTCGTCGGCCAAATTCAATGGAAACAGGTGACCGTCAACAAGGTTGACGGGTTCACGGCGTTTTGGGTGGTGTTGTCGCATCGCCCGCGGAACTATCCGTTCCCGCAGCCTTGGCCTTTAATTTGTCGAGAAAGCCGGGATCAGACGGCAGCAGCGCGATGATTTGGTCGCCGGATTCTTTTAATATAGGGCGAAATTTCGCATCACGGATCCAATCCGGATATTGGTTGACGCCGACAAGCTTGTCGAAAAACAAAAAGGCAATGGCTGCAATCAGAAAACCACGCGCAGCCCCGAAGAGAAAGCCCAAGGTGCGATCCAGCGTTCCGATGCTGGAATCCAGAATAACATCCGAAATTTTGACCGTGATCATCGTGGCGATAATGAGAACGCCGAGGAAGAGCAGTGCAATGGATGCCGCAATCGCAACCTGATGGTTGGCGATGTGCGGTTCAAGAAAAACCAACACGCGGGGATGGAAGATATAGGCTGCGATAGCCGCCGCTACCCACGATCCGATGGCCAAGATCTCGCGGGCAAATCCGCGTACGGAGGCCAGAAGACCTGAAATCAAAACGATACCGATGACCATGAGATCAAGAAGACTTACCGGGAGATTACTCATGAAGGTTGGATCCGTCCTTGAAGAAATTTGGCTTCAACCCAGCCAAGGCGTTTGGCCGCTTATAATGGCAGCTGCTTGTGTCGTCACGTCCCTTTGATTGCCTAGTTTTCCGAATGACGCTTTGGTCCACCGAGAATTGCAGCCACAAGGTCGGCAACATCGCCCATGGGATAAGTTTTGAGCGTTGTTTTGCCCACAGCATCCAATCCCGCGCGGGGAATGACCGCCGAGGCAAAGCCGAGTTTTGCTGATTCTTTCAGGCGTGCCGAAATTTGGCCGATAGGACGCAAGGCACCGGTTAAGCCGATTTCGCCCATGAAGACACGATCAGGACGTAACGCATGGCCCGAGAAGGACGAGACAAGAGCAGCGGCAGCGGCAAGATCGGCGGCGGGCTCATTCACCTTCAACCCGCCTGCCACGTTGAGATAGACATCATGGCTACCGAGTTTAAGCCCGCCATGGGCTTCGAGCACCGCAATCACCATGGACAGACGGCTTGGATCCCAGCCGACCACGGCGCGGCGTGGCGTGCCGAGCGAGGAGGGGGCGACGAGAGCCTGAAACTCAAGCAACATCGGCCGGGTGCCTTCCATGCCCGCAAACACGGCGGTGCCGGGGGAGGTGGTGTCGCGGCCTTCAAGAAACAGCGCAGACGGATTGGGGACCTGTTTCAATCCCAAACCGGTCATTTCAAATACGCCGATTTCATCGGTCGGGCCAAAGCGGTTCTTAGCTGCACGAAGAATTCGGAAATGATGCGCGCCGTCGCCTTCAAAAGAAGCGACCGCATCAACCATATGTTCCACAACACGAGGGCCAGCGATCTGGCCGTCTTTGGTGACGTGGCCGACCAGAATAACGCTCGCGCCGCTGGTTTTGGCATAGCGGATCAAAGCTTGCGCCGAGCCGCGCACTTGCGTGACCGTACCGGGAGCCGACTCGATGCTTTCCGACCACATGGTCTGGATCGAATCGATGATGACCAGCGACGGGGCGGGGCCTTTGGTAAGGGTGGCGATAATATCTTCGACATTGGTTTCGGCGGCCAATTCGACGGGGGCTTTGGAAAGGCCAAGACGGTCGGCGCGAAGCCGCACTTGGCCGGTCGCTTCTTCGCCCGAAATATAGACGACGCGCTCGCCATTCATCGCCAATGCGGCGGAGGCTTGCATCAGCAAAGTGGATTTACCGATACCGGGATCGCCACCAATCAGGATAACGGAGCCCGGCACAAAGCCGCCGCCGGTGACGCGGTCGAGCTCGTCAATACCACTGGCGACGCGGGGGGATTCAGGCGAGTCGCCAATCAAGCCTTCAAGCGGAAAGATGCGGCCTTTTTTGCCGCGAGGTGCTGCAATGCCGCCGGGAAGCGGGGCAACGGCTGCTTCTTCCGCAATCGTGCTCCAACTGCCACACGAATCGCAGCGGCCCTGCCAGCGGGTATAGACCGTGCCGCAATTCTGGCAGGCAAAGCTTTTCGTTGGTTTGGCCATTACGCATCCGATCCGTCGATCACAAGGCGCTCAAAGCGAGACCCTAGCGAGACGAGAATGTCATAGCCGATGGTTCCTGCGCTGTCGCCTACCGCGTCGATGGTAAGCTCATCGCCAATAATCGTCGCGAGCGCGCCGCGGTGGACAGCATCTTCGGGCGCGTCCGTTGCATCGACAATGAGCAGATCCATCGAGACGCGGCCCAGCATGGCGCATTTAACACCGCCGATCAGCACATGGCCGCCTATCTTGGCGTCGGTGCTCTCGGAACCGCGTGGCAGGCCATCGGCATAACCAAGCGAGAGAGTGGCTAAACGGGTCGGGCGCTTGGCCGTCCAGAAGCTGCCATAGCCAACGGCCTTGCCTGTCTCAATGGTGCGGGTCTGGATAATGGGCGATTCGAGACGCACCACAGCGCGCATCGGGTTGACGTCGCTCGACCACAAAGGATGGCCGCCATAAAGCGCGTAGCCGGGGCGTACGAGGTCGTAAAGGCTATCGGTGCGTAGAAATATTCCTGATGAATTGCAGAGGCTTGCAGGAATATCTTTAAACAGCGTGCGAAGATTTCTAAACGCCGCGCATTGGCGCGCGGTGGTAGCTGAGCCCTCAATTTCCGCCTCGACAAAATGGCTCATGATCAGCCGGAGCGGGAAGCCGAGGGTGCCCTCATGATGTGCTCTCGCCAAGGCTACGCCATCGGACGGGGCAAGACCCAGACGGTTGAGGCCGGTGTCAAAATGAAGCGCTGCGGGTTGAGCTTCCGGATGGCTGGCCACAAAGCTGCGCCAATCTTCAATCTCCGGCAGCGAGCCTAAACCCGGTATCAGGCGATGCGTGAGATAGGCGGGGCCGGTATCGGGTAGAAACCCGTTGAGAACGAAAATCTCCGCATCCGTCGTGAGTGCCCGAACGCGGGCGGCTTCCGAGAGATGAGCCACAAAGAAATGACGGCATCCGGCTTTAAGCAAAGCAGGGATCACCGTTTCGATGCCGAGCCCATAGGCATTGGCTTTCACAACTGCGCCTGTGGAAGCAGACCCTGCTTTATTGGCCAACAGCCGCCAATTATGGCGGATCGCTGCGAGATCAATCGTCAATCGGCTGCTGTTTGAACCTGTATGGGCTTGGCTCACTTGGCTAGCAACCATCCCGTTACATGCGCTCCGGCAGGCGATCTTCACCGATGAGATTGGAGAAGCGCGTCAATTCAGCCTCGAATTGCAGCATAACCGTGCCGGTAGGCCCGTGGCGCTGCTTGCCGATGATGACTTCGGCCTTGCCGTGGATCAGCTCCATCTCGCTCTGCCATTTGAAATATTCCTCGGTGCCCATACGAGGCTCCTTGGTCTTGAGGTAATATTCCTCGCGATACACGAAAAGCACGATATCGGCATCCTGCTCGATCGAGCCCGATTCGCGAAGATCGGAGAGCTGCGGGCGCTTATCGTCGCGTTGTTCAACCTGACGCGAGAGCTGCGAGAGCGCCACAACCGGAACGCTGAGTTCCTTGGCGAGCGATTTCAGGCCTGTCGTGATTTCAGTTAGTTCTTGAACCCGGTTTTCGCCCTTTTTCGAGGAACCCGATAGAAGCTGCAAATAGTCGACGACCAGAACATCCAGACCCTTTTGCCGCTTTAAGCGGCGGGCGCGGGCGGTGAGCTGCGCAATCGAGATACCGCCCGTTTGATCGATATAGAACGGAATACGTTCCATCTCGCGCGCGGCATCCGCGATCTTCATGAATTCGTTTTCTTGGATCTCGCCGCGGCGGATCTTGTAGGAGGCCACGCCCGATTGCTCGGCGATGATACGGGTGGCGAGCTGTTCCGCCGACATTTCGAGCGAGAAGAAACCGACAATGCCGCCGTCGAGCCGCTTGACCGTACCATCTGGATTTTTCTCGTGCGAATAGGCTTTGGCGATGTTGAACGCGATATTGGTCGCAAGCGCGGTTTTACCCATGCCTGGACGACCGGCGACGATGACAAGATCGGAGGATTGTAGACCGCCAAGCATTTTATCGAGATCGGACATACCGGTGGAAATACCCGAGAGCTTGCGGTCGCGCTTATAGGCTTCGGCTGCCAGATCAACCGCAGTTTTGAGCGCTGCAGAGAAGCTCTGGAAGCCGCCGTCATAGCGGCCCGATTCGGCCAATTCGTAGAGGCGGCGCTCGGCTTCCTCGATCTGTTTACGGGGATGGTCATCGACCGGCGCGTCAAACGCCACATTGACCATATCCTCGCCAATCGTGATCAGTTGGCGGCGCATGGCCAAATCATAGATTGTGCGGCCATAGGCTTCCGCATTGATGACGGTGGTGGCCTCAGCCGCAAGACGAGCGAGATATTGCGGCACCGTCATGCCGCCTAAATCCTGATCGCCGACGAATGATTTGAGCGTGACAGGGGTAGCCAGTTTGCCTGCGCGGATCAGCGATTGGGTGATGTCGTAAATGCGGCGGTGGATTTCCTCGGCAAAATGCGCGGCCTCGAGAAAATCCGACACACGGAAATAGGCGTCATTGTTGACGAGAATAGCACCAAGCAATGCCTGCTCCGCTTCCACATTGTGGGGAGGAACGCGGTATTGCGTTTCGATTTCAGCTAAGCGGGCGAGGGATTGAGCGAGGGCCATGATCGTGTCCAGTGTCGGTCCCGAACAGATAGACGCATGTTGCGCGTGATTCGGCCTTCATTTTATCCCATGCCCGTTATCCACAATGCCCACAGGGGCGATAAAATTCTAATCTTGTGCTTGACAGGAAATCACTTGCATCTCGGATAAAAAAAGGCCCAGCGAAATGCTGGGCCTTTTCCGTTAGGGATAGCAGAAGAGGATTAGTCCTCGCCGCCGGCCTCAGCCAAAGCCGCGCCAACCTCAAGACCGAGATCGTCAAGGTTAAGCTCTTCGCGCACAACAGCGCTTTCACCGCGCGACTGACGCTCAGCCTCTTCAGGGCTACGGGCGACGTTGATGTGGATTTTCACATCGACTTCCGGGTGCAGGTGCAACGGAATGGCATGCAGACCAATCGTCTTGATCGGGGTGTTCAGAACAACCTGATTACGATCGATCGAGAAGCCGCCTGCGGTGATGGCTTCCGAAATGTCGCGGGCCGCCACCGAACCGTAGAGCTGACCCATTTCACCAGCCTGACGGATGATGACAAATTTTTGGCCGTCTAGCTTCTCGGCGACTGCCGCCGCTTCCGCCTTTGCGGCAAGGTTGCGGGCTTCGAGCTGCGCGCGTTGGGTTTCAAAATGGGCGAGGTTCGCCTTGGTCGCGCGCAATGCTTTGTGCCGTGGCAACAGGAAGTTACGGGCATAACCGTCTTTCACGCGGACGACTTCGCCCATCTGGCCGAGATTTGGAACGCGTTCGAGCAAAACAACTTGCATGGTAGTCTCCTTAAGGTGGGGGTAGAGTGGAAATTATTCAGGGTGAACGGCTTTCGACCGCCGGAAGGCGGGAACGAAAATTGAACCAGACATCGGCCATGCCAAGAACAGCAAAGCCCAAAATGGGCCAGCCGGGCAAAAGCACGAAGACGCTGTAAATCATGAAGAGGATCGCGCGGCGCGATTTGATTGGCCGCGTGACGTTGTGAAGAACGGCTAAGCCCTGCAGACAAAAAGCAATCAGCAGGGCGGCAAAGCCAATACGACCGAACAGACCGGCAAAATCAGACGCGGTAGCGGTCAGCATCAGGCAAAGGAGGAAAACGGGTAGCGCGATTTTAGGCAAAGCAAGGGTTGCAAGATCGGGCCAAGGGCGTGGCAAGCGGCCTGAGGCGCGCACAATCCGTGCTGCGATATACAACAGCAAAACCGAAAGAGCGACGCTGATGGCAGCGCTTACAGGGCCTGCCAAAAGAGCCATGAAATGGGCGATGGAGGTTACCGTGCTGGCTTGATCGCCGGCAGCCAAATTGCCAAACAAAGCTGGCTCAAGCGCGATCATTTCGCTGATCAGCTCTTCGAACGAGGCAACAAAGGAAGCGTAATCGCTGCCCAGCATCAGCGCGCCGACAAAGGTCAGGGTAACGGCGAGGGCCACATTCCACATCAGCAAACGGCCAAGCGGATACCATTCCGTTTTGGCTGGATCGTCGGAAGGTCGCGCCAATAAAGCGAGGTATCCCAAGAACCACGACGGAAAGCCGATGGAAATGCCGTGAACAAGCCCCGCTAAAGGCGAGAAAGCCAAAGAAGTGAAAATCGAAGCGACAAGCGCGGCAATAAAGCCCGCTTGATGGGTAAAGCCCAGTGTCGCGATCAAAATAGGGAGGGGTGCAACCAGATAGAGCGGAAAAGCCAGCGGCGATGACGTCGCGATGACAGAGAATAACAGCGCCGAAACGGCACCACATCCTGCTCCAAAGGCATAATTGCGCATATTCATGTCGAGCTGTCCCGCAATCCCGTTCTAGGGGCGGTTAGAGATGGAAGGCCATCCCAACCAAGCCGGACCAAAAGCGATCCGGATGACGAAAGTCTTCCCGAGAGCGTGAAAGCCCTCGGGAAGGAAGAGGTTTAACCGATTACGCGATCACGTAAGGCAGAAGGCCCAAGAAACGGGCGCGCTTGATCGCCTGGGCGAGCTCGCGTTGCTTCTTGGCTGATACGGCCGTGATGCGGGAAGGAACGATCTTGCCGCGCTCAGAGATGTAGCGCGAAAGAAGACGGGTGTCCTTGTAATCAATCTTCGGAGCATTCGGACCCGTGAAAGGGCACGACTTGCGACGACGATAGAAGGGACGACGTGGAGCGCCGCTAGAGCCAGTGGATTCAACAGACGACATCAGAAGCTCTCCTCTTCAAGGGCTGCATCACGGGGTGGACGTGGAGCGCGGCCTGCGCCGCCACCAAATCCGCCGCCGCCAGCGCCGCCGCCGAAGCGACCGCCGCCACCACCACCGAAGCCGCGGCCGCCGGATGGGCGATCGCCACGGTCATCATCGCGGTCACGCTTCTGAAGCATGGCCGAAGGGGCTTCTTCCAGTTCCTCGACCTTAATGGTCAACGAGCGGATAACGTCTTCGCTGATGGCTTCCAAACGCTCGACTTCAGCAACGGCCTGATGCGGCGCGTCGATGTTGAGCAGCGTGAAATGTGCCTTACGGTTCTTCTTGATCCGGAATGCAAGGGTTTTTACACCCCAATATTCCGTCTTGGTGATCGTGCCGCCATTGGCTTCAATGACGCCTTTGTACTGTTCGTTAATGGTATCGACCTGTTGTGACGTCACGTCTTGACGCACAAGGATCACGTGCTCGTAGAGAGCCATGAACTTGACCTTTCCTGTTGCGCGGCCTTCTGGCGCCAAGCCCTCCGAGCCTTGAGAAAGGCCCGAAACGGAAGGTATCGAAGGCGGAGACAAGGGAAATGATTGATTTAACAACCCATCCAGCGAACCGGACTTTCCTTTCAGCCACCGGCCAAACGACCGCATGAAGCCGTGGTCCTTAGAGGCAAAAGGGCGAAATGGCAAGCGCGATTAGGCAGTAAACCAAAGACTAACGATCAAAAGTCCATTCAAAAGAACAATGATAGCGGCAATCAGTCCGGCCAATCCGGTCAGCCATACGGGGGCCGTTAGCGTTCCCATGCGTTTGCGCTGCGCAGTAAAGGCGACAAGCGGGATAACGGCAAAGGGTAATTGCAGGCTCAGCACCACCTGGCTAAGCACCAACAACGCCGTTGCTCCTGCATCGCCATAAGAAATCGCAATCCAGCCCGCCGGAAGTACTGCTAGAAGACGGGTTGTTAGGCGTCGAATAACGGGAGAAAAACGTAGGCGTAAAAAACCTTCCATGACGATTTGGCCGGCAAGCGTGGCGGTAACGGTTGCATTCAATCCGCATGCAATGAGCGCCAATGCAAACAAGGTCGGGGCCAATTTGCTGCCCATCAGCGGTTCGAGCAGAGCATAGGCATCGGATAATTCTACAACATCGGTTCGGCCTACCGCGTGAAAACCGGCAGCGGCGAGTACCAAAATCGCAGCATTGATCAAAAAGGCGAAACTGAGCGCAATGGTTGAGTCAATTGTCGCATAACGGAGGCTTTCGCGCCTTTGGTCAGATGTCGTCCCGAGCGGACGGGTCTGGATGATGCTGGAATGGAGATATAGGTTGTGAGGCATTACTGTCGCACCCAAAATACCGAGTGCAACATAAAGCATATCCGGATTGGTTATGATCGATCTATCCGGAAATAAGTTGGGGAGTAGGGCGGTCCAATCCGGATGGGAAAGACCGAATTCGATGGTGAAGAAAACGGCGATTAAGGCCAAAATTGCGATGATGACGGCTTCGATCGTCCGAAAGCCGAAACGTTGTAAGGCGATCAGTAAAAGTGCATCGAGGGTGGTAATGGCGATGCCAAGGGGAAGTGGCCACCTGAACAAGAGCTCTATGCCGATCGCCGTTCCGATGACCTCGGCAATATCGGTCGCGATGATGGCAATTTCCGCCATGAACCACAGGCCCAAGCTCGCCCACCGCGGAAAAGCCTCGCGGCAAACTTCGGCCAGATCGTGACCGGTTGCCACCGCAAGTCGCGCGGCGAGCGACTGTAAAACGATGGCCATGAGACTCGATAAAAGCACAACGGATAGTAGCGTGTATCCGAAGCGCGAACCGCCAGCGAGTGAGGTTGCCCAGTTACCAGGATCCATATAGCCGACGGCAACAAGGTAGCCAGGGCCGAAAAAGGCCAGTAGCCGTCGCCACGCAGGCCAATCCCGGCTATACCGAACTCCACCGTGACGCAACGGATCGGAAGTATCAACGTTTTGGAGCAACGCGGCCATGCGCACTATCATCCCCATATAGCGGGAAATTGCAATTCCAGCGCGTCCGATAGTGCGATGTGCTTTTTGAGCAACAGTGACTTTAAATCAACCATTTGGTGCAAACAAACGTTGCTTTGCCGAAAATTGGCCACATTGACATTCGTCTGTGAAGTCTTTCGCGGTAGGTGAGCTTGAATGCTCGGCCGTTCGGTTTGCCGGATGGTGAAGAGGTAGAAATGGGTTGATGCGTA
This sequence comes from uncultured Hyphomicrobiales bacterium, assembly GCA_903900975.1. Lineage (GTDB taxonomy): Bacteria > Pseudomonadota > Alphaproteobacteria > Rhizobiales > Beijerinckiaceae > CAIUPE01. The sequence continues at coordinate 11,589 of CAIUPE010000141.1, forward strand.
TCTTTGACGCTCATTTTGGATTGTTGGCCAAAGCGATACCGATTATTTTGTCGGCGTGGCTTTGTAGCAGCATCGCTGTAGCGTTGGATGGACCGCCGTCGGTATCGTCCGACTCGGCCAAACGTGATCCCGTTGTTTCACCCCTCGACGCTCCTGCGCCCGTTTCTTCGGTGGAAGATAGCGAACATACGGAAGAAACATCGGTGCTTGATGTTCCGATCCAAACCAAGCCGGGAATGGAATCGCGTGTTCTAGAAGTTGCGGGCGCTCCTTTGAAAGCGATCGGCTCAGTGGTCGATTCGACCCGAGATGCCATCCGATCCTATTTGGCGGGCGATAAGCAAGAAGCGATAAAAACTCTTTCCGATGCGGCTGACAAAGGCCATGCGCCTGCACAATGGAAACTAGCCCGGATGTATGCGGAAGGGGATGGTGTTCCGCGGGATGACGTGCGGGCTTTCGAGAATTTCTCTTTGATGTGCGACCGGCATGCCGAGGAATCGCCTGAGTCACCGACGGCTCCTTTTGTCTCTTCCGCCTTTGTTGCCTTGGGGTCCTATTATTTGAAGGGAATCCCCAACAGCCAGATCAAAGCCAATCCGGTGCGCGCACGCGAAATGTTTGCCTATTCGGCTTCCTATTTCGGCGATGCAGAAGCGCAGTTCATCTTGGCTCGCCTCTTTCTGGATGGTGTGGGGGGAGCAAAGGATCCCAAACAGGCGCTTCGTTGGCTTAATCTTTCGGCGGAAAAGGGACATCATTTGGCGCAAGCCCAGCTTGGACAATTGCTGTTTAGCGGCGAAGCAGGTCCCAAACAGCGTGCGCGAGGCCTGATGTGGCTAACTTTGGCGAGCGACGAAGCCGATCCATCCAACGAAGTTTGGATTATCGAAGCGCACCGAGTGGCGTTCGAGCAAGCCTCCGATACCGATCGCCTCGCTGCAAATGCGTATTTGATGCAGCACAACCGGATTCAGAAATAACTTCGATATCAGACGTTTGTAAGTTCTTTTGGCTTAATAAAAAGGACCGAAGCCGTCCTCAACGTTGACAAGAAAATTCTCCCACGCTTAAACGCAAGCTTAGGGTTAGGGTAAGTTAAAATGCGTAGGCGCGTAATCAGTTTTCTTGAACGTATGTACACCGATCCTACATCCGTATGGTATGGGCGGTTTCACAACTTCATCGCTTTCGTCATTTTTGTCTCCTGCCTTGGAATTGCCGTCGAGACGCTGTCTGATTTTGTCGAAAAGCACGAGCATATCATTGGTTTTTTTGAAAATTTCACGCTGGCCATTTTTGTTCTCGAATATATTGGTAATCTGGCTTTCGCTAAAAATCGTGTGAAGTTCATTTTTAGCTTTTGGGGGCTCGTCGATCTGTTGTCGATCTTGCCGTCACTGCTGTTGTTTATGAATACGTCGGCTTTGCGTGGTACCCGTGTCTTGCGGGTCATGCGGGTGCTGCGCGTCATGCGGGTGCTCAAACTTGCACGCCAAACCATGGAAATGCTGGGTTCGCAGATTACAAAAAAGCGTAATCCGCTTTTGTTGAACCTCAACATCTACCTCATCACCTTGTTCGCGGTGACGATGATTTCGTCGAGCCTGATGTATTATACGGAAGGTATTCTCTACGCCCCTTCGACGATATCGGAAGGCCAAGCCGCGCTCGATCAGGTGGCTTTGGAGACGGGGCAACCCGCGCAAACCTTTATGCCGCATGATCCGCTAACGGGCGTTGAGATCCCGGAAGACAAGCGCTTTTTTAATTCGATACCGACAGCAACCTGGTGGTGTCTCGTGACGTTGACCACAACGGGCTACGGTGATTTATATCCTGTTACGCTACTTGGGAGAATTATCGCGGTCTTTACCATGTTCTCCGGCTTGATCTTGTTCTCTTTGTTGATGAACATTGTCGGAAAAACGGTGATGGTAATGTTGTTTGGCGAGGCTTTGGATGGTCACGATAAGCCAGCGGTCGCAGCGCCTGCCGGCGTAGATGGTGCCGTAAATCCCGTTGCCGCCGCTTTGGCCCTCTTGCAGCGGGAACACATTATATCGACCGAACAGGCGATTGTGATTGCAAGCAAGCCCCGCGAAGAATTGAGCAAGGCACTGGCGACAATCGTTTAGAGGCTCAATCGTCCGAGGTTAAAGGTTCAAATCGATCCGGACAGGAACATGATCGGACGGCTTTTCCCAGGCGCGGACGTGGGAATCGATGGCTGATCCTTGCAAACGATCGGCCGCCATCGGCGACAAGAGCAAATGATCGATGCGAATGCCGTTGTTTTTTTGCCAAGCACCAGCCTGGTAGTCCCAAAAACTATAAATACCCGCCTCGTCATGGGTGGCCCGTACGGCATCGGTCAGGCCCATATTCATTAATTCGCGCCATTTTGCACGGGATTCGGGTTGAAAGAGAGCGTCGCCGGACCATTGCGAGGGATTTTCTGCATCGATAGGCATCGGAATGATATTGTAGTCCCCCGCTAGGACGAAGGCTTCTTCGGCCATTAAGAGACCGCGGCTACGGGAAATCAGCCGGTCGAGAAAGCCGATTTTATAAGGAAATTTTTCGGTACCCAGCGGGTTGCCGTTCGGCGCATAGATGGAGGCGACGCGAAGGGCACTATGGGGCGTCGAAAAAATTCCCTCGATATAACGAGATTGCTCGTCGCTCGGATCACCGGGGAGCCCGCGCAAGACCTCATCGAATCGATATTTGGATAGAAGGGCCACGCCGTTAAACGTCTTTTGCCCCAAAATCTCAACATTATAGCCAAGTGATTCGACTTCGAGACGCGGAAACGTGTCATCTTGGCACTTCAATTCTTGCAAACATACGATATCGGGGGAGGCTTCTTTGAGCCACGCCACAAGATGGTCGATTCGCTGGCGCACAGAGTTGACGTTCCATGTGGCAATGCGCATAGAATCTGCTTTCTTTTGTTCAATCGGACAGGAGAAATGTATGCTGTTCAGCGCGATTATGCCAGCCATGATGCAAGGGCGATTGGCCTAATCGTATAGTATAGCGCTTGACTTATCCCAAAGGCTTGTGTCTCACGGGCCCCGTTCTCACGCATTCTGTAAAGGTATCCGCGAATGAGCATGGCACTTACATTTCCGGGGCAGGGCAGCCAAGCGGTCGGCATGGGTAAGGCCCTAGCTGACCAGTTTTCGATTGCCCGTTCGGTGTTTTCAGAAGTCGACGAGGCGTTGAGCCAATCCTTGTCGCGCATTATGTTTGAAGGTCCGGAGGATGAGCTTACCCTGACAGCCAATGCACAGCCAGCTTTGATGGCCGTGAGCATAGCGATGCTTCGTGTTTTGGAGCAGGAAGCGGGTCTTAATCTTCGCAACCATGTGGCGTATGTGGCAGGTCATTCGCTCGGGGAATATTCAGCCTTGGCAGCTGCGGGTAGCTTGACGGTTAGCGATACGGCGCGGCTCTTGCGGATTCGCGGCAATGCCATGCAGGCTGCGGTCGCCACTGGTGTTGGTGCCATGGCGGCATTGCTGGGTTTAGATTTTGCTGCGGCAGCAGCTGTGGCCGCTGAAGCAGCGCAGGGCGATATTTGCCAGGCGGCAAATGATAATGGTGGTGGTCAGGTGGTCGTTTCCGGCACCAAGGCTGCGGTGGAGCGCGCCATCGAGCTAGCCAAAGCCAAAGGCGCGCGGCGAGCCGTGATGTTGACGGTTTCAGCACCGTTCCATTGTGCACTGATGCAGCCGGCTGCGGATGCCATGGCGGAAGCCTTGGCAAATGTCACACTGGTTGCGCCCGTTGTGCCACTCGTCGGCAATATATCGGCGGTGGCGGGATCCGATCCCGATGCCATTCGCTCGGCGCTCGTTCGTCAGGTCACTGGGACAGTGCGTTGGCGGGAGAGCATCGAATGGATGGCCACACATGGCGTGAAATCTTTCGTCGAAGTCGGCTCAGGCAAGGTTTTGACCGGATTGGTCAAGCGCATTGCGGCGGATGCAGAGGGGCTCGCGGTGGCGAATCCCGATGATATCGCGGCATTCCGCAGCCAAATTGGATTGGCATAAGGGAGTTTAAAATGTTTGATTTAACGGGTCAGTCCGCGCTTGTAACCGGTGCAACGGGTGGAATTGGGGGGGCAATTGCCCGCATTTTCCACCAAATGGGTGCCAACGTCGCAATTTCGGGTACACGGAGGGAAGCGCTTGAGGGATTGGCAGCGGAACTGGGCGATCGGGTTTCGATTTGTCCGGCCAATCTTTCGGACGCTGAATCGGTCGAGGCCCTGGTGCCCGCAGCCGAGGCCGCAATGGGCGGACTCGATATTTTGGTCAACAATGCCGGAATCACACGCGATAACCTTTTTGTTCGCATGAAGGATGACGAATGGGCCGATGTGATGCGTGTTAATCTGGAGGCAACGTTTCGTCTTTCGCGTGCGGCGGCCAAGTCAATGATGCGCAAGCGCTATGGACGGATCATTTCCATTACGTCGATCATCGGCACAACGGGTAATCCGGGGCAGGCCAATTATGCTGCTGCGAAGGCAGCCATTGTAGGGATGTCCAAGTCGCTTGCCTTTGAAGTGGCCAGCCGCAACATTACGGTCAATTGTCTTGCTCCGGGCTTTATTGAAACTCCGATGACAGATGTGCTGAACGAGAAACAGCGTGAGTCGACGCTGCAACGGGTGCCAGTTGGCCGTCTGGGTACGCCAACCGAGATCGCGGCCGGCGCATTATACCTCGCAAGTCGCGAGGCGGGTTATGTGACGGGCCAAACCCTTCATATAAACGGTGGAATGGCAATGATTTGAATAACTTACAAGGTTTGTTTTGGTTGCTGGATTAGTTTTTGACAGTGCTCGCAATCGAAATTTATCTGTGCTAACGAAGGGTTTGAATTGGCGAACGGGGTTGACGTGACTGTTGCGGCGTCGTTTGAACATTCACCGGTTCAGGGTACCCTTCGGGTTTTCCTGCAGTCTGATTGGCACTGTATCGTCCAGCCGATTAATATTTTGAACCTGCGGCAGCTTTTACATTAAGCTGTTCGCCAGATTGAAGACAGTGAGGAAAAATTATGAGCGATATCGCAGCCCGCGTTAAAAAGATTGTGATCGAACATCTCGGCGTTGAAGCCGACAAGGTTGTTGATACCGCAAACTTCATCGACGATCTTGGTGCGGACAGCCTTGATACGGTTGAATTGGTCATGGCGTTTGAAGAAGAATTCAGCGTTGAAATTCCTGATGATGCAGCAGAAACGATCCGCACTGTTGGGGACGCGGTTAGCTTCATTTCGAAAAAGTCTGCCTGATACATCATCAGGACGCGACGTTTATTCACTTCCAAGGCATTGAGGTCTCACCATGCGGCGTGTTGTCGTAACGGGTATGGGGATGGTTTCCCCATTAGGGAACGGCGTAGAGACGTCTTGGTCACGGCTTAAGGCCGGACGCAGTGGTGCGGTCAAAGTTAGCCGCTTCGACGTGTCGGATCTCGCTTCGCAAATTGCGTGCGAGGTTCCGCGCGGCGATGGTAGCGATGGCACCTTCCATGCCGATGATTGGATGGATAAAAAAGACCAACGCAAAGCCGACGAGTTCATTCTCTTCGGCTTGGCGGCGGCCACGCAGGCCCTAGCCGATTCAGGCTGGGAGCCGAAAACCGAGGACGAACGATATCGCACCGGCGTAATGGTTGGGTCCGGTATCGGGGGCATCGGTACCATTTATGAGACGTCCGTGACCTTATACGAGAAGGGGCCGCGGCGTATTTCACCATTTTTCATTCCCAGCGCGATCATCAATTTGGCATCGGGCTGGATTTCGATCCGCCATGGCTTGAAGGGTCCTAACCATTCTGTGGTGACGGCCTGTTCTACCGGTGCACATGCGATCGGCGATGCAGCCCGTTTGATCATGTTGGGCGATGCAGATGTAATGGTGGCGGGCGGAACCGAATCGCCGGTCAACCGGTTATCATTAGCCGGGTTTGCGGCATGTAGAGCCCTCTCTTCAGGCTTCAACGACGATCCAACGCGGGCCTCCCGACCTTATGACAAAGACCGTGACGGCTTTGTGATGGGCGAGGGGGCTGGTGTTGTGGTGCTGGAAGCGTTGGAACACGCGCAGGCGCGGGGTGCAAAAATTTACGCTGAAGTTATCGGCTATGGCATGTCGGGCGATGCCTATCATATCACGTCGCCGGCCGAAGATGGTGACGGTGCCTATCGCTGCATGATGTCGGCGTTGAAGCGCGCTGGCTTGCAAGCGCACGATCTCGACTACATCAATGCCCATGGCACGTCGACGCCGCTCGGCGACGAAATCGAATTGCGTGCCGTTGAACGGATGCTTGGCAATGACAAATCGCATGTCGCGATGTCATCGACCAAATCGGCGACTGGCCATTTGCTTGGTGCTGCCGGCGCAATTGAGGCGATTTTCTCGATTCTGGCGATCCGCGATCAGATTGTACCGCCGACGCTCAATCTGGATAATCCGTCGGTAGAAACCAGTATCAATCTCGTTCCACACACGCCGCAGGCTCGCAAGGTGGATGTTGCCTTGTCCAATTCGTTCGGATTTGGTGGAACGAACGCCTCTCTTATTTTTCGAAAATTCGAGCAATAGTGCCTTGATGGCGCTTGTTCAGAGCGCTCGGGGCGCGCGTACCGCCTCGCGATGGGAAGAATAGCTTGATGACCGAGGCTGATGGCGTACCCCCGACTGAGGAACCGATACCGGCACGGCTAAAGCCGCGCGGGTTGATTCGCAGGATGGTCTTGAAAAGCCCAGCGGCTGCCATTCATCCCGAGTCTGTACCCGTCCCACCAGAGTCGCAGACTTGGGAGCGTCCAGAGCGACCATTTACGAATTTCGCCAGCGGATTTTTGTCGTTTTTGGTGATTATATTGTTCACCATCACGGCTATTTTCGTTGCAGAGCAACGTCAAATTTCGGCGGCCGGTCCATTGGCTGCCGATAAAATCGTGATCGTGCGAGGTAGTACGGCCGATGTGGTCGATCAGTTGGAGCGCGAAGGCGTGACCGATAAGGGCTTTTTGCTGTCGCTCTATTGGCAGTTAACCGGCAAAGGCTCTCAGATCAAGGGCGGCGAATATCTGTTCCGCAAGGAAGTTAGCCTCGAACAAATAACCGAGACCTTGATCGAGGGAAAATCGATTCTGCACCCGATTACCGTCCCGGAAGGCCGCACATCGGACGAGATCGTGGATATTCTTCGCGATGATCCTAATTTATCAGGTGATATCAAGGTCGTTCCGAAAGAAGGAACCTTGTTGCCGGAAACCTATAAATTTGCACGCGGGATGACCCGAACGCAGTTGCTCGAGCATATGGCGCAGGATCAAGCTCGGCTTGTTCGCGAAATCTGGGCCAAACGGTCACCTGATTTGCCCATTTCAAGTCCGCTTGATCTCGTCACGCTGGCTTCGATCGTTGAAAAGGAAACCGGAAAGGCCGATGAGCGCCCACGGGTTGCGGCCGTATTTATCAACAGGCTACGGCTCAAAATGCAGCTCCAGTCCGACCCGACGGTTACCTATGGCCTGGTGGGCGGCAAAGGCTCACTTGGGCATGGGCTGACGAAAGCTGAATTGCAGCAAGCAACGCCATACAACACCTATGTCATTCCGGGGCTTCCTCCTGGCCCGATTACCAATCCCGGACGGGCCGCATTAGAAGCGGTCGCCAATCCTTCCCAAACCAAAGATTTGTATTTTGTGGCAGATGGAACGGGTGGCCATGTGTTTGCCGACAGCCTGGAACAACATCAAAAAAATGTTGCCAAATGGCGGCAGATCGAGGGCGAAAAGACATCCGATGCTCCCTCGGCACCGTCCATACCTGCAACAACGGTTCCGGCAACACCATTGCCTGCGACGACTGCGGTTGTTCCGGTTCCGATGGCGCCAAAGCCAACACCTGAGGTGCAACCGTCTGTGCCAAAGGCTCAACCCAAGCCTGAACCCAAGCCGGTGCAACCTGCTCCGATCAAGCCTAAAGCAGCTAAGCCACCGGTAAAAAAACTTCCCGTTCCGGACGGTGAAGCCGAACAGCCGCCGATCGAGGATTGATGGTCTCTAAGCGACTGGAAGGGTGTACGGAGCTGGGGCCGTATGAAGAGGCGAAAGAATAAGACTTGAAAGAGGTGACGGCGAACATGATTGCGCATCTTGCCAACGAGACAGTTTCCCGACGGGGCCTGATGTTTGTTCTGTCGTCGCCATCTGGCGCAGGAAAGACGACGCTTACGCGATTGCTTCGTGAGCAAGAGCCCAGCCTATCGTTATCGATTTCGGTAACGACGCGTGGGCGGCGGCCCAGCGAGGTCGAAGGCGTCCATTATTATTTTATTTCCGATACCGAATATTTCGCGATGCAAGCCCGAGGCGATTTATTGGAATCAGCGGAAGTGCATGGCAACCACTACGGTTCGCCACGGCGGGAGGTCGAGCGGGCGCTTGAGGCCGGCAAGGATATCTTGTTCGACATCGATTATCAGGGCACCCGTCAGTTGGTCGCCAACGCTCCCGATGATGTCGTGAGTGTGTTTATCCTGCCGCCTTCGATGAAAGAGTTACGCTCCCGCTTGGAGCGTCGCGCGGAAGATAGCCAGGACGTTATCGAGAGACGTCTCGAAAATGCGCGCAAGGAAATATTGCGTTGGACTGAATATAGCTATGTTTTGGTCAATGATGATCTGGATCGCACGTTTTCGCGGTTGCGGATCATTCTCGCGGCTGAACGGCTGAAGCGGGAACGCCAGACCGGCCTTGAATCCTTTATTTCGACCTTGATCGACGAAACACCCTAAGTTGAAAGTGCGTTTGCAAGCGCTACAAACCCGGCGACGGGAACCGTCTCTGCGCGAGCCGTTGGATCAAGTCCGACTTTCTTACATAATTCGATCGGATCGACGCCAAGCCCTTTGAGGCTCTGTCGCAACATTTTACGTCGCTGACCGAACGCGTGCTGTGTCACTTTGGCCAGCAGCTCAGCCGAGCACGTCTCGGGCAAGGCACGCGGCGTTAATTTGACAACTGACGATGTGATTTTGGGCGGCGGAGTAAAGGCCTGGGGCGGAACATCAAATAAAATACGCGCTTCGGTGCGCCATCCGCATAAAACGGCCAGCCTCCCATAATCATGGGGTTCATCCGGCGTTGCTACAATTCGTTCCGCGACTTCGCGCTGAAACATCAAAACGAACGCGTCGAAGGGGGGAGGCCAGGCTTCACCGCCTATCCACCGTGTCAATAAGAGCGTACCGATATTGTAGGGCAGATTGGCAATGATGCGGCACGGCCCCTCGATTCCGAGATTATTCCACTGGATCGTTAAGGCGTCGGCTGCGATGACGTCGAGCTGTCCGGGATAATGGGCTCCAATGTCGGCAAGCGCAGGCAAACAACGCTCGTCCCGTTCAATGCCTATCACCCGTTTGGCTCCACCCGCTAACAGGGCGCGGGTAAGGCCGCCCGGGCCCGGGCCAACTTCGACCACCGTCACGCCTGCGAGGTCACCGGCCGAACGGGCGATCTTCGACGTGAGGTTCAAATCAAAGAGAAAATTCTGGCCGAGCGATTTTTTGGCCGCCAATCCATGCCGCTCGATGACATCCCGTAGGGGAGGAAGTGTATCAATGGCCACGATGCATCATCAATTGCTAGTGCCTGTCGATTGTTTGGCGTCGATGGTGCCTAGCGTTCTCAGCGACAAACGTAAGAAGATCGTCTGGCCGGTGTCCGTTGTTCCCGTATCGAGGGGCTCTTTGCCGATATATTGTAGTGATAATTCGGTGCACTCATCATGATAGGTCGCGCTGGCCGAATAGGCCGCGAGGTAATCATGGGGAGCCGACGGATCGGTCAAATCACGGGTCAGCGAATAAAGTGTGTTGCCTGAAATGCTCCAATGCGGATCGATGGCATAACTGGCCGTAATTCCGACACCTTCACGGCGATTGAGGATGCCGGCATCGGGCTGAGCGTCATAGTTGGCGTAAATCAGACTGCTGCTGAGTTTGCCGAAAGTAGCGCGGGCTTCCGCTTCAAAACGGCGGCTTTCCATGCCTTGCGGGTCGAACCGCCCGCGAACCGTATAAGCATAGTTGGCGCTGGGTACGAATTGAATGCGGGAAACATAGTCCGATGTAGTTTTATCGAGGCCCGAATTGGCGCCTTCAAGCGCAAGTCCGCGTTGAGCAAACGAATTAATGCCGCCCAATTGGTAGGATTGACCTACAAGAAGGTTAGCATAGGCACCATCTCGCATATTGAGCGAGTATTGGCCGCCAACATTGGCACGCGATCCGCCTTCGATCCTGTCAAAGCCGGAAAACTTATCAACGGCAAACAGATTAGTATCGTCGAACACCAGGCTTTGGGCATCCTCGTTTGGCAATTGACCAATATTGGTCTCACTCGGGCGCGAAATGATCTGAACAATAGGTTCAAAGACACTGCTGCCGATCGAACTGGCCGCGATAAAGGGATAGCGATAAGTGACACCCACGGTGCCCATGCCACGGGACAAAGCCTCGTTGTCATTGCCAAAGAAGTTGTTTTGATAGGAATTGATGTCGCCATTATTGAACAGCGTCGTAAAGGCGGCATCGCCACGGAACGAGGCAAAAGGCGTCCAGGTTTGCCCGATCGGGTCAATAAAAGTACGCCGCCAGTTCAGCTCAGCGGTATACCGGCTGTAATCGCCGCCCATTCCACGCAAGTAGCAATTGGTGGATGTGTAAGGGGCAACGCATCCGCTGTTCAGAGAGGCGAAATCGGCCTCCAGACGCGACACGTTGGTAAAGTTGGTCGTTAGGTCCAATTCACCTCCAATGGCGCCCGGGAGGTGGATTCTGCGATCATAATCGACAACCGGCATCACAAGTGGCTGGTGGCGTTGTTCATCGCCCGTCAGTAGCGATTGGAAGTAGTAGCCACGAGCATCAAAAAAACTGTCGTTACCCTGTCCGCGCAAAAAGGCGGTTGAGGTTGACTCTCTCTGGACGGTGCCCAGTGAAGTGACCGAGGGACTAAAAATATGATAGTTTTGAAATACCCATTTGTCGGAAATATAGGCCAGATCCCAACCCCAGTGCCATTGGCTGTTGATCGTGAAATCGCCGACTGTTTCGGCGTAGCCACGTTCTTTCATATCGCCGGCGCCATTCGGTGACGGGAGGAAGGAGCCCTGATTGCCCTGCGAAATGCCACCGAACCGAATGAGATAGGCGCCGTTCGCCAATTTCTGGCGGTATTCACTTTCCAACATCAATCCTTGGCGGGAATACATCGTAGGCGTGACAGTAAGATCCCGATCTGGGCTTAAAACGTAATAATAGGGCGTTGCAATGCTCTGTCCCAGCGTTGACGACGAGCCGTAAACAGGTGTTAAAAATCCAGATTTTCTTGGAATTGTCGTGTCAGGCGCAGAAAAATACGGGAAATAAACCACTGGCACGCCGTGCACGTCGATGGTCGCATCCTCGTAATAAATTACTTTTTCGAGTTGGTTGTGGATAATCCGCTTAGCACGGACTTGCCAGAGCGGCGGCTTGGCAGGATCGTCCTTACAGGCATCGCAAGCCGTAAATGTTCCACGCTCGAAGATGGTCTCATTAGCACCGATACGTTCCCCACGTGGCGCAACGAAATGGGTATTTTCGGGCGTGTCAACTTTAAAGGAATTGATGAACCCGTCCCGAAATTGTTCGGACAATTCAAGCGAGGCTGCATGCAATACCTCGCCGTTCGTATCGGTGAGAACGACGTGCCCCTCGGCATAAGCCCGTCCCGTGTCCGAATTATAGATGACGCGATCGGATTCTAACACCTTGCCCTTGTAATAAAGCTTAGCGTTCCCACTCGCGGTTATCGTTTTATTATCAGTATCATAGACGATTTCGTTGGCATCTACCGTGAGCTTTTCATTGGGCGACGCAGCGGAAGTTGCGGGAGCAGCAACAGGGCTGGGCAAGTTTTGGGCGAGCACATGGGTTCCCGCCATGACAATGGCAAGCGCGCCCAAATATCCCGCCCATCGAGCGAGACGGTTTGCCGATCTGGCACCCAAAATCTGTCTTATCCCTAACGAGCCGTCTTAACCGTCTTCTTGATACAGTAAAACGAGGGCACAGAGCAAACACGCAATGACCGGACACATAAACGAGGTTAACAAAGGGGACAGCATGCCTGCGGAGCCTAAATCGGCCATGACTTTGTTTGAAATATAAAGGGCAAAGCCAGCGCCGATACCGCCCAAAATCGAGGTCATCTGGGCGCCCGTTCGGGAAAACCTCAAGCTGACGGTCGCCGCAAGCAGGAGCATGGCAGCCATCAGCACCGGACGGGCAATTAGCGTGTGATATTGTTGAAAATATCGAGCTGAATCAAGGCCTGCCGCTTCCGTTGCGCGGGCCCAATCGGGTAGGTCGTAGAAGGAAATGCTCTCGGGTTCCGATAGGGACTGGCGAATTTGGGGAGCCGTTAAATAAGTCGGCAATTCATAAGTCTCGTGATATTCAGGCGGTGAACCGGGCGAAAGCAATCGCACGCCGGACATCTGCCAATATCCGTCTCGCAAATCAGCGGTATGGGCTTCTACGCGGTAGACGAACGCTCCTTGGTGATCAAATTCGAACGCGGTCACCGTTTCAAATTTAGCAGACGTTCCATCGACCGGACGGGCCCGCATAATTGCCTCGCCATCAATACTTTTTTGCCGAATCCAGACGTTTTTACCACCTTCAGCGCCTGCTTTGTTCAGGACACGGTTGGTCGCGTCATCAGCGATTGATTTCAAAGTCGCTGAAATCGGGTTGAGTACGAGCGTGGACGCCATACCTAGCAGAAGGGCAGCGGCAAGGGGCGGGGTCAGAAAGTGCCAGACGGACATGCCGGCGGCGCGGGCAATAACCAATTCGCGGCTTCGTGCAAGTGCCAGAAAAGCAAAAAGCGCCCCGAAAAGAGCCGCGAAGGGCAGGACCTGTTCCGCAATAACGGGAGTACGCAGCAACGATAGGCGCGCCGCCCCGAACAACGCACCGGCCGAGGCGTCGTTCGATATACGGGTTAGTTCGATGATATCAAGGACATAAATCAGGAACGCAACAATGCCGAAAACGGCTATCATGCTTTTCGTAAAAATGCCGAAAAGGTAGCGGCTCAAAAGCGAGAAGGGCTGGAGGATCATTGGGGCGCCCTTGCGTTTATTCGTTGCCGTTGGAGCGCAAAAGGAGGCTTTAAAGTTCGCGATGAAAGAAGCGTCCAACCAGCTAATGCCAGCGCAACGAAGAGCGGAAACGAACCTGAAATGATAACAAGATAGGGTGAGGTTTTAAGGGCCACCGACAAAGTGAATCCTCCAACGCGAACCAGCGCACCAACCAAGATCGCGATGATGATACTGGACACTGCGCTTGAACGGGTGGTGCGCGGACGTCCAAGACTTGCCATTCCGATGGCCGCAAAAGCGAAGGTAAACAATGGTGTTGAAAATCGGTCTGCCAATTCGGCACCAATGCGGGTTTCGACCGACGAAGGCTCTTTGCCGTCGATATAACTCGATAAAAGATCGGTGGTCAGGCGCTCATGCGGCTGAAAAATAACTTCGTCATTGCCGGGCGCAAGTTGGGTGAGGTCGAGCGCATAGCGCTGAAAGGCAACAATGCTGGCATCTTGCGCGCGGTGGGTTTCGCGTTGCACGCTGCCATTTTCTAGGACGAGATAATTTTCACCCTTGCCGGCAACAATCCGTCCCCGCTCCGCGACATAGACCAGCACGAGGTCAAGATCGCGGCTATCTTGGATAAATATTCCCATTAGAGCATCGCCCGCGCGCTCTCGGTAATGAAACACAACCCCTTTTTCGAGTTCGTTAAACCGACCGGGTTTGACGATCTTGGCCAGAAAATCCGATCGGATCTGGGTGACCATGGTTCGCCAAGTTTGGATACTGGCTGGGACAACCCACAAGGTTAAAAGACCGCATAAGAGGCTTGCGATAACAGCGGTCGTCAAGATCGGGCGCATGAGCCGCAGAGGGGACATGCCGGATGCTGCCAAAACGGCAAGTTCGCTATCGGCATTGAAACGGTTTAGCGCAACCAGAAGTCCAATGAAAAAAGCCACCGGGCCTATAATCGCGGCCATCGCAGGCAATGTCAGAATCGTCACTTTCAAAAAGGCCAGCAAAGATTGACCTTGGGTAGTGATCAGATCGACATCATGCATCGCCTGGCTGATCCAGATCACAAGCGTTAGTGCGCAAAGCGCAGATAGCGCCGCCATGCCGATGATTCGGAGGAGGTAACGGTCAATAACAGCCAAGCGACGTGTTCCTGTTCGCCATCTTGCAGATGCACGATGTTTCATGCAGTGCTAACAAGGTGGAGGATGAAAGATCAACCGCGGATTTCATTTTCGTCGGTTGCTGCGATCATCAGGCCAATACGATCCGATCTCAACACCTCATTGTGAATGGCGCTTCGCGCCGGGAGAATTGAATGTCTGAAGCCCTTAAAATTTCCTACGCTGCGCCTGACGTGGCAAAAGGCGGCACGCTTGTCATTTTTATGGCTGACGACGGAAAACTACCCGATGCAACCCGTAAACTCATTGGAACGACGGCTGCAAATGGTATCCATCGTGCCGTAGAAGCTGAGTCCTTCAAGGCTAAACCGAAAAGCATTTTGGCCATTCCGGCCCCACATGGCCTCGACGTCGACCGCGTGCTTGTTGTTGGGATCGGTCACGATGGCGATCGCCAAGCGACGGATTATATTCGGCTCGGTGGTGCGATATCTGGGCGATTTGGGACGGCTCGGGTTATCAATATACTGTTCGTCGGACCCGCCGATTGGCGTGTCGACGGGGCGGCGGCATCCGATTTAGCCTTGGGTATGCGCCTTCGCGCCTATCGGTTTGATAAATATTTCACCAAAAAGCGCGAAGCGGATCAGGATCGTCCGCAGGGTGCCGTAATAATTAAGATCGGCTTGGCCAATTATAGCGAAGCCAAAAAAGTTTCAAAAACAGGCGATTCCATTGCCGAAGGCGTCATTAAGGCGCGTGATCTTGTTAATGAACCGCCAAATGTGCTTGATCCCATCGAATTTGCGCGGCGTGCGTCTGAATTGTCCAAATTGGGTGTCGAAATCACCGTGCTGGACGAAAAGCAACTGGCGCGGATCGGCATGCGCGCTTTGCTTGGCGTCGGTCAGGGGTCGGCCAAAGAGAGTCGTGTGGTCATCATGCGCTGGAATGGTGCAAAGACCGCCAAGGCTTCGAAGGCAGGTCCGGTGGCTTTTATTGGCAAAGGCGTCGTGTTCGATACCGGCGGCATCTCGATCAAGCCGGCTGCCGGCATGGAAGATATGAAGGGTGATATGGGGGGGGCGGCCTGCGTCGTCGGTCTCATGCATACTCTGGCGTCTCGCAAGGCCAAAGTAAATGTGATTGGCGCCATTGGTTTGGTTGAAAACATGCCTGATGGGAACGCGCAGCGCCCCAGTGATATTGTGACGTCGCTTTCTGGTCAAACCATTGAGATTATCAATACCGACGCAGAAGGTCGTCTCGTGCTCGGCGATGTGCTCTGGTATGTCAAAGAGACCTTTAAACCGCAGTTGATGATTGATCTGGCAACCCTGACCGGTGCCGTCTTGGTGGCATTGGGTCAGGAAAACGCGGGCTTATTCTCAAACGATGATGCGTTAGCCGAGCGGATTTATGCCGCAGGCAAGGCAACCGGCGAGACCGTTTGGCGCCTGCCTTTAAGCCCCGCTTACGATAAAATGGTTGATTCAAAATTTGCCGATATGAAAAATTCAGGGGGGCGCCACGCCGGCTCTATTACGG
Source organism: uncultured Hyphomicrobiales bacterium (assembly GCA_903900975.1). Taxonomy (GTDB): domain Bacteria; phylum Pseudomonadota; class Alphaproteobacteria; order Rhizobiales; family Beijerinckiaceae; genus CAIUPE01. Next base: position 27,477 of record CAIUPE010000141.1, read on the forward strand.
CGGCGCAATTCCTGAAGCGGTTTGTCGGCGATACGGCGTGGGCGCATTTGGATATCGCCGGTACAGCTTTGGGATCGCCTGAGAGTGACATCAATAAAAGCTGGTCATCAGGCTGGGGCGTGCGTCTGCTCGACCGGTTCGTCGCCGATTATTATGAGGAATAATTTGAAACGCGAGGGAAACTAACCCTTGACTGATATTCTGTTTTATCACCTCGAACGGCAGCCGCTGGAACGTGTGCTGCCCGTGCTCCTGGAAAAAACCTTGGAGCGCGGCTGGCGTGCCCTCGTTCGGACGCAGACGGCGGAGCGGGTACAGGCGATCGACGAGTGTTTATGGAATTATGCCGAAGAAAGTTTTTTACCCCACGCTTCCTCAGGAGAGCCTGATCCGGACATTGAGCCCATTCTAGTTACCTGTGGATCGGATGAACCCAACAGGCCGAATATCTTGTTTCTCGTCGATGGATCGCCCTTACCCGACGATATCGCGCCGTATGAGCGAATCGTGTTGATGTTCGATGGCAATGACGAAGCGGCGCTAAACGGGGCGCGCGGGGCGTGGAAAGACCTTCGGTCGCGCGGACTGGAAGGGACGTATTGGCAACAAAACGACGGTGGTCGTTGGGAGAAAAAAGCATGATCAAGCCGTTAGCTGTTTTGGCGCTGTGCGGGTTAGTCCTTTCGGCATGCGCACCGGCGCATGATAAGCCAGCGGCGGCGGTACCGGCATCAGCGCCGCCTGCGCCGTCCTTTGGTGCAGTGGTGGATGAAAACGGGCAATGCACTGAAGCCATCACGTTTGATCCAGCCCCCTATAAAGGCAAGCCCGATGACGCCTTGGTCGGATTGAGCGAATGCCAGATCGTCGCCTTGCACGGTCAACCGCCTTTGAGCGTCATGACAGGAGCAAGCCAGCAGTCTCGTCGTGAAACGACAATGCTGTATATGGAGCCGAATGGAAAAGCGGTCTATCTCTTTTCCGATAATGGTCTGAAACGTATTGTTAGATGACTTCGAATACGGCGGCCGACGATCATTCAAGCGGATTTATAGATCGGCAAGCCCGGCGTGAATATGCGGTTCTTTGCCTGGCAACTTTTCTCATTTTTTTCACCAATGCGCATGCTGCGTTGCTTGCTGTTGTCTTTCAAAGCCATGGCATGCCGCTTGGTGATGTAGGCGTCATTTTATCATCTTACGGGGTGCCGGTGGTACTCTTTACCCTCTTGACGGGAGCGATTGCCGGCCGGATCGGTGCATTGAAGACGCTGAAGATTGGCGTAGGCATCATGGCATTGGCGTTTGTTAGCCTTCAATGGACCGCTGCAGCCTTCGGGTCGGCCTTAACGTCGCGGGTTGTCCAAGGGATTGGATATGGCTTGTTGTTTGCGCCGCTGATGACCTATGCGCAAAGCCGTTTGTCGCAGCAGCGTTTTGTGTATTTGCTGGGTGTGTTTTCATCGATGGCGCCGCTCGCCCAAGCTTTCGGACCGCCTTGGGCGGACTACGTCTTTTTTACTTTTGGCGATCGGTATTTATTCTTGATTGGTGTGATCCCTGCGCTCATCGGATTTTGCCTTTTGTTTCTTATGCGCAACGAGGCTACGGCATCGGCGGCTAGCTTGTTCAATTTTCGATTGTCGGCACTTCACGGAAAGTCGATTGGAATTCTGGCCGTTTTTGTGGCGGGTAGTATTTTCGGCTTTTTAGCATCGTTTATGGCAGGGACGCTGCATGAGAAAGGGCTCGCAATTGGATGGTTTTTTGTAGCTTCGACCGCTGCGATGTTCTCGACCCGATTTTTGGGCTTGAACCATTTTGGGCGGTTTGATCGTCGGATGATTGTGGCCGGAGGCCTCATCTTGATGGGGATGGGTTTTACGACGGTAGCCGCAAGCGGCACGGCGCTTTGGGTAGCATTTGGCGGCATCATATTTGGAACCGGATATAGTGTTGTCTATCCGCTATTATCAGCATGGATGAGCGAGGGATTGCCAGCGGCTGAACGGTCCGGCCCACAAGCGATCTTTAATGCGGCCTTTAATGCCGGCTTGCTATGGATGCCACTACCGGTGTCCTATGGGGTGGCTTTGCTTGGTTACCAAGGTGCCTTGCTTGGCCTTGCTTTGTTCGGATGGGCAATGGCGGCGTTACTGCTCCTTTCAACGCATCGGAAACACACCATTCTCTGATCGAGTCGAACAAGAAACACCTGTCACATGTGACACTATATCGCCGCTCAAGCTTACCTTAAATTTTTCCTCGTGAATTTTCTTTGGAAGCGGCAGCAGACGGCGCGGTGCAGCGTGCCATCGGGGAGGATAGGCCACCCCGACCAAGGCGAAGGCCTCGCTTTCAAAAAGGAGATGATACGATGAGCCTTTGGACCGTTTGTATCAGGCTAACTTTAGTAGTGCCCCGGAGGAGACTGCAAATTTCTTTCCGGGTCACGCTAAACAATTAGCAAAAAGGGGGGCGAGCGAAAGCCCACTTCCCACTCCTTAAAATAAGCCAATTTCACTCTAAAATCAAGTCAACTTTTCGCTGCGGAAAGGGCAGAGGCGCCGTTACCTAGCTTTCAAAGCGCCTCTTCAAGCTCGGTTGAAAGCGAAATCCATTCTTCCTCCGCCGTCTCGAGCGCTTTGGCCAACTCGCTGCGTTGGGCGGAGAGTTGAGCGGCTTTGCCTTTATCGCGCTGAAACGTCTCAGGCTTTGACAAAATGCCGTCGACCCGGCTGATCAGCTCCGAGATTTTGGCGATGCGGGCATCAACCGCCTCGATCTTTTTGCGGATCGTGTTGGGGTGCGCCTTCTTAACGGGTGCGTCGCGCGCCGCTTGTTCGGTACGTTCGTGCTTGGATTTGGCGGTTGCGAGCGCTTCGGGGCCCTCTAGCACCAAGGAACGATAGGCATCGAGATCGCCATCAAACGGCTTAACCGTTCCGCCATTGACCAGCCAAAGACGGTCGGCGCAGGCTTCCAGCAAAAAGCGATCATGCGAGATGAGGATGATGGCGCCTTCATAATCATTGATTGCATCCATCAAGGCGACGCGGGAATCGATATCGAGATGGTTGGTCGGCTCGTCGAGAATGAGGAGATGCGGTCCGCCAAAAGTGGCGAGCCCCATCAGGAGACGGGCCTTTTCGCCGCCCGAGATGTTGGAAACCGGCGTATCCGCCTTCTGTCCGGGAAAGCCCATTTGAGCGGCGCGGGACCGCACTTTGGCTTCTGGTGCATCGGGCATCATTTCGCGGACATGGGAAAACGGCGTGCCGCCTTCTTTCAATTCATCCAGCTGGTGCTGCGCGAAATAGGCGACTTTCATTTTCGACGAGGCGCGGAAGGCACCGCTCATCGCCTGCAAGCGGCCACCGACCAATTTGGCGAAGGTAGATTTGCCGTTACCGTTCGAGCCCAAAAGGCCGATGCGGTCATCTTCCGCAATCGAAAGTGACAGCTTGGTGAGAACCGGCTTGTCGTCATAGCCCACACTCGCGCTTTCCATGGCAACAATAGGCGGGGAGAGTTGGCGCTCGGGCGAGAGGAAGTGGAAGGGCAATACATCGAGATCAACAATCGGCGTGATGGTCTTCATCTTTTCGAGCCGTTTAACGCGGGATTGCGCCTGGCTTGCTTTTGAGGCCTTGGCCTTAAAGCGGTTGATGAAGGCTTCGAGATGTTTACGCTCCTCCGTCTGCTTCTTTTGCATTTTCTGCAAAATAGCCTGCTGCTCGGAGCGCTGCTTTTCGAAATTATCGTAGCCGCCTTTATAAAGCGTCAGTTTCGCCTGATCGAGATGCAGGATCTGGTCGACCGATTGGTTGAGCAAATCACGGTCATGGCTGATGACGAGCACGGTGTGGGGATAGCGTGCGAGGTAATCCATCAACCAAAGCGTGCCTTCGAGATCGAGATAGTTGGTTGGCTCATCGAGAAGCAGCAGATCGGGCTCAGTGAATAGAACAGCGGCCAAGGCCACGCGCATTCGCCAGCCGCTCGAATAGGACGAGCAAGGCCGCGCCTGCGCTTCGGCATCAAAACCCAGGCCATGGAGAATCGATGCGGCGCGCGCGGGTGCGGCATGGGCTCCAATATCGGCCAAACGCACATGAATTTCCGAGATGCGAGAAGGGTCAGTTGCCGTCTCGGCTTCTTCCAGCAAAGAGGCGCGCTCAGTATCGGCGGCGAGAACAACCTCGATGAGCGTCTCCGGCCCACCGGGTGCTTCTTGCGCAACCGCACCGATTCTTAAGCCCTTGCCGAGCGTGATGGTTCCCGACTCAGGCGCTGCTTCGCCTTTTATCATGCGGAAGAGCGTTGTTTTTCCTGTCCCGTTGCGGGCGACAAAACCAACGCGTGAACCGGTTTGAATGGTAGCGGAAGCCTTATCAAATAAGAGGCGCGCGCCAAGGCGATAAGTAAGATCGGAGAGTATGAGCATGAGGGCTTCTCGCCGAATTATGAGCATGAGGCAAGAGAACTTAAAAAATAATACAAATTTCGGCTTGAACCTTGGCGCAACTCCGCCTAAACGATCTTAGCCGAAGAGACGGGGCTTAGCGCAGCCAGGTAGCGCATCTGCTTTGGGAGCAGAGGGTCGTAAGTTCGAATCTTACAGCCCCGACCATTCGGCCAAGTGGGATAGCGAAACGGAACCTGTCATGACCGCCCGCATTTACCGTCCTGCCAAAACTGCCATGCAGTCGGGTCACAGCAAAGATCGTTGGTTGCTTGAGTTCGTCTCCGACCAACCCCGTGAAATTGATCCGCTGATGGGCTGGACGGGTTCGTCCGACACGCTTCAACAGGTAAAGCTCTGGTTTGATACGCGCGATGGGGCGATTGCCTACGCTGCGCGGCACGGCATCGCAGCGCAGGTTGAAGAACCGCAAGATGCCAAGCGTCGCTTGATGTCGTATTCGGATAATTTCAAATTCAACCGCATCGGTTCTTGGACGCATTGAGCCGGGTTGTACTGCTTTGGTTGAGACTCCATAGCTCAGCTGGATAGAGCAGCCGCCTTCTAAGCGGCAGGTCGCTGGTTCGAATCCAGCTGGAGTCGCCATCGTCCCTGCATTCATCCTGAAGAGGGGAACGCCCCGTGTCTTCCCCTAATTTTCCAGTGTTTAGTGACGATCTAGATGTGTTTCTGTCCCAACTGCTGGAAGCGCTCGAAATAGCCGTCGTCGATCGGAAGAGCGCTTTTCATACGCCGTCGCTTGCTACGGTGGGTCTGGACGGGCGGCCACGCAACAGGACCATTGTTTTGCGTTCGTTTAATGCAACCTTGCGCGAGTTATCATTTTATACGGATGTTCGCTCCGACAAATATAGTGAACTCTTGCGCGATCCGAGAGTTGCCGTTCATTTCTATGATGCTGGCCTCAAACTGCAACTGAGGATCGAGGGCGAGGTGACGCTCCACCAGCGCGACGTGATCGCCGAACACGCTTGGCAATCGACGTGGATGACCAGCCGACAGGTTTATGCAACTGAGCCCGCCCCCGGTTGTCCGATCAGCCGAGCGGATGCCTTTCGCGTGCCCGACGCCTTAACCGATTCCGATGCCGGTCGTCCGAATTTCGTTGCCGTGAAAATAAGGTGTGGTCGTCTTGAAGGGTTGTGGCTTGGCAGTGAAGGGCACCGCCGAGCCGTGTTCGACTGGGACCGCTCAGGCGTTGAGCAAAGGTCCCGTTGGCTTGTACCTTGAAGCAACCTTATGCTGCAGCCCGCAGGCGATCAAAGCCAGCCGCCAGATCCCGCTTTAAATCCTCGACATCCTCAAGTCCGATCTGGATCCGCAGCGCAGGACCGGCAGCTTTCCATTCGGTTGCAGTCCGATAGGACCGTGGATCAAACGGGGTAATAAGACTTTCATATCCCCCCCATGAGGCACCAATGCCAAACAGGGCTAGATCGTCGAGCATGGCTTCGACGGCCTTTCGGGAATAGGGCTTTAAAATGAACGAAAATAAACCGGATGAGCCTTTGAAATCGCGTTTCCAAATGGCGTGACCAGGACATTCGGGTAAAGCTGGATGAAGCACCGTTTCGACCTCGGGTCGCGCTTTGATCCAATTGGCCATATCAAGCGCCGCTTTTTCTTGCTCTTTGAGCCGCAGCAGCATCGACCGCATGCCGCGCAGGGCGAGAAACATATCTTCAGGTCCAGCGCATATCGACATTTCGTCGAAGGTGGTGCGCAATGCTTGCCAGCTTTTTTCATTCGCCGTCACCATGCCGAGCAGAATATCGGAATGGCCGGACAAATATTTTGTGCCTGCTTCAATCGCCAGATCGACGCCCATTTCGTGGGGTGGAAAGAAAAATGGCGTAGCCCAAGTATTGTCCATCAACACGGTGGCGCCATGCTTGTGAGCAACCGCTGAAATCGCTGGAATATCCTGCACCTCAAAGGTTTGTGAGCCGGGTGCTTCGGTGAAAATAGCGGTCGTGTTGGGGCGCATGAGGGCTTCAATGCCGCCGCCGATCATGGGATCAAAATACGTCGTCTCGACGCCGAAACGCTTAAGCACGCCATTCGCGAAGGTTCTCGTCGGGCGGTAGACGCTATCGGTTATCAATAAATGGTCCCCCGCTTTCAAGCAGGAGAATAAGGCTACCGCAATTGCTGCGAGGCCCGATGGAACGCAGACGGTGCCGGCGGCACCCGAAATGCCGCTCCATGCGGTTTCGAGTGCTTCACTGGTGGGCGTGCCATGGGTGCCATAGGTGAAGCGCGTGTTTTTGCGGTCGAGATATTCTGCGGTCGATGGATAGAGCACGGTGGAACCGCGATAGATCGGCGTGTTGACGAAACCGAATTGTTCGGAGGGATCGCGGCCCGCATAAACCAGTTTGGTACGGTCGGAGAAACTGGCGAGGAGTTCGGGAGTCATTTTTTTCATGATAAAAATATTTAACCTCAAACGGAGCCGATAGCAGCATAGGACGAAGGTTTTTGCGATCCGTCAAGAAATGTGCTGAAAAAAGTAGCGTGATGACTTTTCAATCCCCTTGACCAATGCTCGAAACTCAAATGGTAATAGCAGCCATGCCTCAATGGCATAGGAACCCGTGGCGCGCCTGTCGCATACGATTGGGCCGCCCCGCTGATTTGGAGGGACTAATGAAGAAATTGATTGCTGCGGCAGTTGTTGCGGCTGCCTCGTTTGGGCTTGTGACAGGCGCAAGCGCCGGCACGCTCGATAATGTGAAGGCAAAGGGCCAGCTCGTCTGCGGCGCTAACCCGGGTACCGCCGGCTTTGGTGTTCCCGATGAAAAGGGCAATTGGACGGGTCTTGATGTTGATTATTGCCGCGCCATTGCGGCTGCGATTTTTAACGATCCAACGAAGGTTAAGTTTGTACCTTTATCGTCAAAGGATCGGTTTACGGCTTTGGCGTCCGGTGAAGTTGACGTTTTGATTCGCAATTCCACTTGGACGATGTCGCGTGAAACCACGCTTGGCGTGATCTGGGCTGGTATTAACTTCTATGATGGCCAAGGTTTCTTGGTGAACAAGAAGCTCGGCGTGAAATCGGCGACCGACCTTGATGGCGCAACGATTTGCGTGCAGCAGGGCACCACGACCGAACTTAATCTGGCTGACTATTTCCGCGCCACGGGCAAGAAATATCAAGTCGTGACGTTCGGCACCTCGGAAGAAGCGGTTAAGGCCTATGATACCGGCCGTTGCGATGCCTATACGACCGATCGTTCGGGGCTCGCTGCCGACCGTCTGTCGATGTCGAAGCCAGATGATCATATCATTCTGCCGGAAATCATTTCGAAAGAGCCGCTTGGCCCGTTGGTTCGTCAGGGCGACGACCAGTGGCTTAACCTCGTGAAATGGGTCCATTATGGTCTGTTGGTTGCTGAGGAAGATGGCATCACGAAGGCCAATGTGGACGAAAAAGCGAAGTCGGATGATCCGGAACTCAAGCGCGTTCTGGGTACCGATGGCAAGTTCGGCGAATCGCTCGGGCTTTCCAATGCTTGGCTCGTGCAGATCGTGAAAGCGGTCGGCAATTACGGTGAAATCTTCGAACGCAATGTGGGTCCAAACACGCCGCTGCAACTGGCACGCGCCAGCAACGCGCTGTGGAACAAGGGCGGCCTACAATACGCACCACCAATCCGCTAAGGTTGGTCAAGACGGTGGAGGCAATCAAGGCCTCCACCGTTTTTTTTAATTTTCTCATTGACGGTTATTGATTTCGACCGGGAGGCTTTCGGCGCCATGAGCATCCAGGCTAATGCAAAGCATCAGGATCCGAAGGTCGTTTTTTATAATGATCCGAAGATTCGCAGTTTATTTTTTCAATGTTTCTTGTTGATTGCCTTCTTGGCATTGTTTTATTTTGCCTATGACAACACCGTCGCCAACCTCAAAAAGCGGAACATTGCGCAGGGTTTTGCGTTTTGGAACGTGGAGGCTGGCTTTGATATTTCGCAAACGCTCATTCCTTATTCGGCGGCCTCGTCCTACGGCCGTGCCTTTTGGGTCGGACTGCTCAATACGCTGCTGGTTTCCGGTTTAAGCATTTTCTTCGCCACGATCATCGGTGTCGTGATTGGTGTCTTGCGGCTATCGAAAAATTGGGTCGTATCGCGATTGGCCGCTCTGTATATTGAAGTATTTCGGAATGTACCGCTGCTTTTGGTGTTGTATTTCTGGTACGGTGCCGTGCTGTCTAACCTGCCGGAACCCCGCGATAGCATCGCGATACCAGGCGATATCTGGCTGAATTCTCGCGGCCTATTGGTCCCCCGGCCGGTGATGCTGGATCAATTCTGGGTGGTCAGCTTGAGTGTCCTTTTAGCGGTATTGGCGGGCATTGCCGTACATCGCCATGCGCGCCGTAAGCAGGCTGAAACCGGTGAAAGGCTTCCAGCGGGCTGGATTTCAACCCTTTTGATCGTTGGCGTGCCGTTAGCCGTCTATTTTGCGGTGGGACAACCCTTGGGGCTCGATCTACCAGTGAAGGGGCGTTTTAACATCAATGGTGGCCTCAATCTGGCTCCCGAACTTGTGGCGATGGTGGTGGGGCTATCCACCTATACTGCAGCCTTTATTGCCGAAGCGGTGCGGGCGGGCGTTGTTGCCGTTTCAAAGGGGCAGACCGAGGCCGCGCACTCTTTGGGACTTACCGACGGGCAAACGCTTCGCCTGGTGGTGATGCCGCAGGCCTTGCGCGTGATCGTCCCGCCATTAAACAGCGAATTTTTATCGCTGACCAAGAATTCCTCGCTGGGGGTTTCAATCGGCTATCCCGATCTTGTGAATGTGTTTACCGGTACGGTTTTGAACCAGACCGGGCAGGCGGTGGAAATGGTGTCGGTGACGATGTTGGTTTATTTGACCTTTAGCCTGCTCACTTCGGCTTTCATGAACTGGTTTAATACCCGTGTCGCTTTGGTGGAGCGTTGATATGACCGATGCCACATCGCTTAGCTTTGTTCGCTCCGCCGTCATTCCAGAGCAGCGTCCGCCGCATCGGGTCAGCGGACCTTTGGTGTGGATGCGGGAAAATCTGTTTTCCTCGCTGTTGAACACGGTCTTGACGATTGTGTTTTTGGGTGTGGTTGGATGGGTGTTGCCGGGCTTTATCCGGTTCGTCTTATTGACGCCGGTATGGGTTGCCAGCAGTTCAAAAGATTGCTCGGCTGACCTGTTGCAGCATCCGGTCGGCGCCTGTTGGGGATTTATCGACGCCCATTTTGGTTATTTGTTTTATGGCCAATATCCAGCAGGGGAGCGGTGGCGCGTCAATCTGTTTTACGCGCTCGAGGCGCTGGGCATTGTTTGGATTTTGCTGCCAAAAGCGCCGTTTAAATCGGCAGGCTTGGCCTTTTTCTTTCTGTTGTTTCCGGTCATTGGCTTCGTTCTGCTGTCGGGTATGCCGATTATCGGGCTTTCAACGGTACAAACCCATTATTGGGGCGGTTTCCTTGTTACCATTGTGATATCAACCGTGGGCATCGTCGCATCGCTACCGATTGGCGTTGTGTTAGCGCTTGGTCGACGCTCGGCCATGCCCATTGCGCGCCTCGTCTCTGTGATCATGATCGAATTCGTCCGGGGTGTGCCGCTGATAACGGTACTATTCATGGCAAATGTGATGTTTCCATTGTTTGTGCCCGATGGTTGGCGCCCCGATTCCTTGCTGCGTGTCCTTGTCGGTGTTGGCTTTTTCTCGGCCGCTTATATGGCCGAAGCTGTTCGCGGCGGATTACAGGCCATTCCGCGCGGCCAATACGAGGCGGCCCAAGCGCTCGGTCTCGGCTATTGGCAGATGATGATCAAAATCATTCTGCCGCAAGCCTTGAAAATCGTCATTCCGAACATCGTCAATAATTTCATCGGTCTGTTCAAAGATACGACCTTGGTAGCCATTGTCGGGATTTTTGACTTTCTGCGCACCATTCAAGCCAGTCTTTCAGACCCGAATTGGCGTTCGGGGCAAATGCCGCTTGCGGCCTATCTGTTTGCTGCTTTCGTCTATTTCATTTTCTGTTACGGGATGGCGCGCTATTCGCTCTCGATGGAGCGACGCCTTCAAACCGGTAACCGGCACTAAAGGAGAACCTCATGTCCTCGACCGGCAGCGCGATCTTAGCCATGAAACCCGCCACCCTATTGCATGAGAATGCGATTGAGATCACCGGCATGAACAAATGGTTCGGCGCGTTCCATGTTCTGCGCGACGTCAATCTGACTGTGAAGCGCGGCGAACGCGTGGTGATTTGCGGTCCCTCAGGCTCCGGTAAATCAACGCTGATCCGTTGTATCAACCGTTTGGAGGAACATCAAAAGGGGTCGATTATTGTCGATGGCACCGAGCTGACCGCAGATGTTAAAAAAATTGACGAGATTCGCCGGGACGTCGGCATGGTGTTTCAGCACTTTAACCTGTTTCCGCATCTGACCATTTTGGAAAATCTGACTTTGGCCCCGATCTGGGTTAAAAAAATGCCAAAAAAAGACGCCGAAGAAATTGCGATGCATTATCTGACGCGTGTGAAAATTCCGGAGCAGGCGAACAAGTTTCCGGGCCAGCTTTCTGGTGGCCAGCAGCAACGCGTGGCGATCGCCCGCTCGCTCTGCATGAGCCCGAAGATTATGTTGTTCGATGAGCCAACCTCGGCGCTTGACCCGGAAATGGTCAAAGAAGTGCTCGATACGATGGTGTCGCTGGCGCAAGAAGGCATGACGATGATCTGCGTGACGCATGAAATGGGCTTTGCCCGCCAGGTCGCCAGCCGCGTGATCTTTATGGATCAAGGCCAGATCGTCGAAGTGAACACGCCAGACGAGTTCTTCAAAAATCCGCAGCATGAGCGGACTAAACTTTTTCTGAGCCAAATCTTGCACTAGGCGAGCGCTAAAGTTGTCATTGCGAGCGAATGCGAAGCAACCCAGATGAAGTAAGCCTATACGTTTCAACGCCGCAGTTATCACCAAGGCGTTTATATAGGCAGCAATCGTTAAATAGTGCCCTTACCGAACCCATCAGTTGGGTTGCTTCGCATTCGCTCGCAATGACGGATGGGCTGTGCCTAACCGTTATCCGGTGACAACCTCGCAATCGGCACGTGCTCCCCACTCAGCCCAAGAGCCATCGTAAAGCGCTTCGACCGGATGGCCAATGCTTTCCAAAGCCAGCGCGAGAATGGCGGCCGATACGCCCGAGCCGCAGCTGGTGATGATGGGTTCAGCCAGATTGACGCCCGCTTTTTCAAAGGCTGCGACAATTGCATCCCGCGACATCAAGCGACCTTCAGCAACGATATCGGCAAATTGGACGTTAAAGCTGCCCGGCATATGGCCGGAAGCCAGACCGGGCCGTGGCTCAGGCGCTTCGCCGCGAAAACGTGCGGCAGGCCGAGCATCAACGATTTGAGCCCTTTTGGTCTGCAATGCCGTTTTCACTAAGGCGAGATCAGCAACCTCGGAAGCCTTGAAATGCGGTGTAAAGGATTTGGCGGGTTTGGTCGTGGCATCATTTGTCCATGCGCGGTCTTCCGCCCGCCATCTCGGGGCGCCACCTTCCAGAATAGAAACGCGTGCAGCGCCCATCACGCGAAAGGTCCACCAGACCCGGGGGGCCGCAAACAGTCCGGCGCCATCATAGATCACAATATGGTCCGAATCCGAAACACCCATAGCACCGACCCGAGCAGCAAAGTCGCCGGGATTCGGCAGCATATGGGGGAGGGAGCTGCTTGTATCGGCCACAGCATCAATATCGAAATGCACGGCTCCCGAAATATGACCCGCTTGGTATTCAGCTTTGCCGTCGCGATTCATGGTAGGCAAATACCAACTTGCATCAATAAGGCTGACGTCGGCATCGTTGAGATGCTCGGCGAGCCAATCGGTCGTGACGAAATTAGATGGCTTCATGGGGCTAAGTCCTCGGTTTCGGCGAAGGCGATCCGCACGCGGCGGTTTTGCTTGCCCTTCTTCTCAATAGCGGTAACGACGATCCGCCCGATTTCCGATGTGTTGTGAACATGGGTGCCACCGCAGGGCTGGAGATCTAACCCAGCGATGTCGACCAGACGAACCCGACCAGTCCCGATGGGCGGCTTCACGGACAGGGTTTTTACCAGCCCCGGATTGCTTTCGAGTTCCTCGTCGGTAATCCAGCGGAACGTAACATCCGCGTTTAGCCCAATACGGCGGTTGAGATCTGCCGTGATCGCATCTTTGTCGAGACCGGCATCAGGGATATCAAAATCGAGTCGCCCTTCGCCGTCTCCAATCGCGCCGCCTGTGACGGGAAAAGGCAGCGTTGTGGTCAACAAATGCAGGGCCGTGTGAATTCGCATGCGGTCAAAGCGCTTGGCCCAATCGAGCACAAGCGTCACGCGCTCGCCGATAGCGGGCGGAGCGGACCCCTCGGCTAAAACATGAATGACCTCGCTTTTGTCCTCGCCGTAAACGGTTGTCGCAATCTGAAGCGAGGTTCCGTCACCACGGAGCAGAACACCCGAATCGCCTGGTTGACCACCACCGGTCGCATAAAAAATGGTCCGGTCGACACAAATACCGCCGCGATCATTCACACTCATCACATGAGCGGTGCACTCTTTGAGATAGGCATCATCGCGAAAGAGCAGTTCGGTACTCACGGCAGAAAATCCGGTTGTATCGTCGACGTCCGTTCGAGCCACGCCGGAACAGGCAGGTCTTTCGAGCGTAAGAATTCGGGGTTGTACAATTTCGAGGCGTATCGCGCTCCGCCATCGCACAAGATCGTTACAACCGTATGTCCGGGGCCCAAAGAGCGGGCAAGGTGAATGGCGCCTGCGACATTGATGCCAGAGGAGCCGCCGAGCGACATGCCCTCTTCGGCGAGCAAGGCAAAGGTTAGCGGTATGGCTTCGCTATCGTGAATCTGGAAGGCGATATCGATGGGCGCATCTTCGAGATTTTTCGTAATGCGGCCTTGCCCGATGCCCTCGGTGATCGACGATCCTTCCGATTTTAAGATACCATCGGTGTAATAGGAATAAAGCGCGGCCCCCATGGGATCGGCAAGGCCGATTTTGATCGAAGGGTTAAAACGCTTCAAGCCCATGCCAGTGCCTGCCAGCGTGCCGCCGGTGCCAACCGCGCATATGAATCCGTCGATTTTGCCGCCCGTCTGTGCCCAAATCTCGGGCGCGGTCGTATCGATATGCCCTTGCCGGTTGGCGACATTGTCGAACTGATTGGCCCAGATCACCCCATTCTTTTCGGTGGTCGCCAACTTTTCAGCCAGTCGGCCAGAAAGTTTGACGTAATTATTGGGATTGGAATAAGGGACGGCCGGAACTTCGATCAGTTCAGCGCCCATTTGCCTTAGCGCGTTCTTTTTCTCGATCGATTGTGTGTCCGGAATAACAATGACGGTTTTAAGGCCCAGAGCATTACCTACCAGCGCCAGACCAATGCCGGTATTTCCGGCAGTACCTTCGACAATGGTGCCGCCAGGTCTCAATCGGCCCGTAGCCATCGCATCGCGGATCATCGCCAGCGCCGCACGATCTTTTACTGAACCACCTGGATTCATGAATTCGGCTTTACCGAGAATGGTGCATCCCGTCGCTTCCGACGCCCGTTTTAGCCGAATGAGCGGTGTGTTGCCGATTGCTTCTAAGACGTCTTCAGCGATTTGCATCGAACCGGCGATCCCAATCTTTGAGGAAGGTTCTGTAGTGGTACTGTGCGTCGATCTTTTCGGCAACAGAGCTTTGGGACGAGGTGGGCTGATTTTTTGTCGGATCGACCAACCCCTAATCCGAATGATCGATTGTGACGTAAGACTCATGTAAAAATATTCATGGAGTTTGAGTTTTGGGCATAGGTTCGAACACCAACCAAGATGACAGCGGATTAAATGCACTGTTAGCCGATTATGCGGCGGGTCGATTATCCGCGCCTTTGCATGGCTTGGTGGCTGGTCATTTGGTGATGAAGTCCGAAAATCGCGCCTTTGTCGCAACGCTTGAGGCGATGAAGGCCGCTAGCCTAGAATTGCGGGATAATGTGCCTCTTTCGGATCGGAATAAGGTGCTTGCTAGGATATTGAGCGCAGTAGAACATGTGCCGGTTGCCGAACAATCTCCCTCGCATGCCCTTATTCCTCCTCCCGTCGCCGCCTTTATTGGCGATGATTGGCCGAATTTGAAATGGCATACCGTTATGCCCGGGCTCAAGGAAGTGCGCTTACCTTGTGAGGCGGGCACGGATGCGTCGCTGCTATGGATCAAGGCCGGTCGTGTCATGCCGGCACATAGCCATGATGGTACAGAAGTTACACTGGTACTTCAGGGCGGGTTCTCGGATGGAAACGGACATTATTGCCGAGGCGATATCGCCATTGCCGATTCAGACGTTGAGCACCGGCCGCGAGCTGATGAGGGCGACGATTGCGTTTGCTTTGTCGTGAATGATGCCCCTTTGCGTATGACGGGTCCGATTGCACGTTTCATTTATCGTATGCGAGGGCATTGAGTTGGCCAATCTTTATCGAGCATCACCGAAAGACGGCATTGCATGGGTGACGGGCGCAAGCTCGGGTATTGGGCGCGGTACGGCGTTAGAATTGGCGCGTCGCGGCTATACCGTGGTTGCGACAGCTCGCCGCGTGCAGGAGTTGGAACATCTCGCCTCGGAGGCTAAAGGCCTATCGGGACGGATTGTCCCTGCAACCTGCGATGTAACCGATCCGGAAAGCATGGTTTGGTTGGTAGAACGGCTGGAGAGGGAGCATGGCGATATCGTGCTCGCTTTCCTCAATGCCGGCATTTATTTTCCGCTGCGGGCCAATCCGTTCGATGCGGAGGCCTTCCGCAAAACCTTTGACGTTAATGTCTATGGCGTCATTAATGGTATAGCGGCTGTTTTACCGCGTATGGTCAAGCGCAAGCGCGGACAGATCGCCTTGAATGGGTCGGTGGCCGGTTATGGTGGATTGCCGCGCGCGGCCGCTTATGCGGGCAGTAAGGCAGCATTGATCGCGATGGCGGAAAGCTTGAAGTTTGATACAGACCTGCTGGGCCTTACGCTTCAAATCGTTAATCCCGGATTCGTTGAAACGCCACTGACAGCGCTTAACGATCACCCGATGCCATTTTTGATGAAGCTCGACGAGGCATCACGCAGAATCTGTGATGGATTCGAGCAAGGCGGCTTCGAGATCACATTTCCCAAGCGCCTTGCCTTTATCCTGAAGGCGCTGAATCTGCTGCCATATCGCGCTTATTTCGGGTTGATCGCGGCTATGACCGGCTGGAACAATAAGGCCCCTTAGGTCTTGGCATAGATGATTTGGCGGACATCGATATTTCCCGCGCGAAATCCGGCTTCGCAATAAGCAAGGTAATATTCCCACATCCGGCGAAAGCGCTCGTCAAATCCCAACGGCGTTAATTCGGGCCAAGCCGCGCGGAATTTATCACGCCAAGCGGCCAGTGTGTCGGCATAGTCAATGCCAAATATGCGTTCATGGCGAATGGCCATTCCTACTTTTTCGCCCAGTGATTTCATGATCGAGGGCGATGGCAGCATGCCGCCGGGAAAAATATAACGCCGTATGAAATCAACTTCGAGACGATAGGACTCAAAAAACTGGTCCTGAATGGTAATCACCTGAAGACCGGCGACGCCAGTCGGTGTCAAACGTTCGGCAAGCGTATTAAAATAAACCGGCCAGTATTGCTCGCCGACGGCTTCAAACATTTCGATCGATGCGATTCGATCATAGTGACCGATTTCATCGCGGTAATCTTGAAGCTTAATGTTAACTTTATCAGTTAAACCTTGATCAAATATGCGCTTTTTAGCAAAATCATATTGTTCTTGTGAAATAGTCAGTCCGGTTACCTTGCAACCGATTTCTTTAGCGGCAAATTCGGCAAATCCGCCCCAGCCGCAACCGATTTCCAGTACCGAATGATGGTCCGTTATGCCCGTTTCGCGCACAAGGGTGGCATATTTATTCTGTTGGCCCTGATATAAGTCCTTTCCATCGGCGGTAAACAACGCTGACGAATAGGTCATGGATGGGTCGAGCCAGCGCGAGTAAAATGCATTGCCCAAATCATAATGGGCGTGAATGTTACGCTTTGACCCCGATTTAGTGTTCCGATTCAACCAGTGCTTGAACAATTGCCAGAACCGGACAATCGGCCGGTCGGTCAACATTGATGAGATCAGATGGTGATTGGCACAAAAAAGCTGCAAGAAAGTTGTGAGATCGGTGGCTTCCCATTCGCCGCGCAGAAACGACTCGGCAATCCCGATATCACCCGATGTCACCATGCGTTTCGCAAAGCGATAATCGTGCAGGATCATTTCGGCATTCGGTCCAGGCATTGCGCCACCAAAACGGAAGCAACGGCCATCGGGCAATTGAACCACCAGCGAACCCACCTCGATTTTCGACGCAAAATCAAACGCTTTGCGCATGAGATACGGCAAGCCCTGACGACTTTGGCTAAAGATTTCAGAGGTTATCTGGACCGATTCCAAGGATGTTTCGGGATCGTTCAGCATGGTTTTTCCTCGCCACTAATCGTTTCCGCCCTTTTTGGGTCCGGATGGATGCGTTGGTCGTCATTTGGGAAACTCACCGCAGGTGGTGGCGCGGGCCGCGAGACGAGACGCATGCCCTTGGCCCATAAACGCAGCGCTTCCACGTGAATTCCAAGTACGATTTTGAGCGTAAGAAAGGGGATCGTCAAGCACAGAGCCAATACGTTTCTGCTCGTCAACCGGCGTTTTATGCCATGAAAGGTCGCAGCCAAAATAGGACTCTGGCCATCTTTGACCAAAATACGCAGCGCGAGGCGATCCGTCGGGGGGTGAATACGAAAAAAATAGCGCATGGCGAGCGGGTTAAACGGAGATACGTAGAACAGTTTTTCGCAGGCCTGACGGATCCCTGCAGGCGTGATTTGATCCGTTTGAACGGGTTCGACATAGGTGTGGGCCTGTCCGAATGTATTTCGAACTTCGTAGGCAATGGCGCGCAAATTCCCGTCGCTGGAATAGCCGAAATAGACAGAAAGCGGATCGAAAACATATCCCAATATACGTGGATAACAGAGCAGTAGGACACGGCCACCGGCGAGATCGACGCCAGCCTGATGAAACAGACCCAAGGCATAGGGGAGGAGAGCCGAACCATCTCGAATCCCGTGGTCCTTTTCGTAAAAACTCAGTATATTGAAGCGGTTAATTGAAAAGAACGCACTTTGACGCTTGGCTTCCTGATAGGCTCCAAGATCCAGCAAAATTGAAAACACGCGATAACTGAACCGATGGGTAACGGGCTTCATCCGCGCATGCATGACGGGGCCGACATACAGGCAAACCGGCTCAGGCGGCGGCAGAAATCGTGTGTCTGCCCCGGCCAACATCATTCGGCAGCCACGGCATAATCAGGCATCGGACGCCAATGGGGTATAACGCCCAAACGTTCGGCTACATCGAGACCCGACATCAAGCCATCTTCGTGAAAGCCATGGCGCGACCAAGCGCCACAGTACCACGAGCGGTTGGTGCCTTGAATTAGGTTGAGCCGAGGCTGTGCCGCTATGGCAGCCTTATCGAATTGCGGATGATCATAAACATACGTCCCAAAGGTCAATTCCGCAGCTGGCGGTTCGGCGGGATTAAGCGTCACGAAAAGGGGGCAAGCGGGATCAATGCCTTGTAAATGGTTCATCCAGTAGCTGACGCATAATTCGGCGTTGCGTTCTTTGTCCTGAATCACGTTCCACGAACCCCATGCGCGCTTGCGACGGGGCATCAGACGTGGGTCGCGGTGCAGATATACAGTGTTGGGTTTATAGGCGATGGCACCCAGCACGCTCCGCTCTAGTGGCGTAGCATCGGCCAACATCGACAGGGACTGGTCAGTATGCGTGGCCAACACAACGCCATCATATTCTGCTGTGGAACCATCAGCGAGTGTTAAGCTGACCCCATTGTCATGGCGGATCACGCGGGTAACCCGTGTCGAAAGTTTCAATCTGTCGCGATAGGCATCGATCATTTTTTCGACATATACCCGGCTGCCGCCCGTAACTGTGCGCCATTCGTGACCATTATATTGCAACAAATGATGATTGCTGAAAAACGAGATGAACGCTTTGACCGGAAAATTCAGCATGGATTGGGTCGACATCGACCAAATCGCAGCGCCCATCGGCAAAAGATAATCGTCCTGAAAGCGGGTTGAAAACTGGTTGATCCTTAAATAATCGCCGAGCGTCCGTTCATCGAGTCGGTCATGTGTCAGATCGTCGGTTGCCATTTTATTGAACCGCACAATTTCCAGAAGCATTTTTAGATAGCTTGGCGAAAGCAGGTTGCGCGGTTGGGCAAAAATGCCGCTGATAGTTCCGCGCGAACGGCCGCACCACTCAAACCGACCTGCATCGACCGACAGAGCGAAGCTCATATCCGAGCCATGGGTTGCGACCTGCAAATGGTCTAGTAACGCCGTAAGATTGGGATAATTAGGCTCGTTATAGACAATAAAGCCGGTATCAACCGAAATGGACTTGCCGTTGTAATCAATATCAACGGTCGCCGCGTGCCCACCGGCGCGGCTGTTCTGCTCATAAACCGTTATCTGGTGCCGCGGTGACGATGCCAAAGCATAGGCTGCCGCATTTCCAGCTATTCCAGTGCCGATAATGGCAATATTCATTGGCTTGCTCGATTTCGATATCGGTGGGTTGTGGGTCGCTATCGTCATGGATCAAGCCGTTTCTTTGAGTGCTTTATAGGCCGCCAGGGCGTCTTCCCGCGCACGCTCGTGATTGACAAGAGGGGCAGGGTAGGTTGATCCGAGTTTCACACCGAAAGATGACAATTCAAGCGGCCGAGCTGTCCAAGGTGCATGGATGACTAAGGAGGGCAGGCTTGCCAGCTCAGGTACAAATCGGCGGACATAACGTCCGTCGGGATCAAATTTTTCGCCCTGCAGCATCGGGTTGAAAATTCGATAATAGGGAGCTGCGTCGGCACCTGAACCTGCGACCCATTGCCAGCTGGCAGGGTTACTGGCGGGATCGGCATCGAGCAACGTATCCCAAAACCACGCTTCACCTTCCCGCCAGTCGATCCGGAGATGTTTGATCAAGAAGGAGGCCACAATCATTCGCACGCGGTTGTGCATGAAGCCCGTTTGCCACAACTCACGCATGCCCGCGTCAACAATGGGATAGCCGGTTTGTCCGCGCTTCCACGCGTCCAGCATGACGGGATCATTTCGCCAATTGAACTGGTCGAAACTACGTTGAACATTAATTGACGACAGATCCGGCTGATGAAAGAGCAAATGGTAGGAAAATTCCCGCCAACCGAGTTCGGATTGGAAAATCCGTAGGTCTTCTGAAGAGGCTCGTGTTTGGCCTGAGTGATAAGCGGCTTCTGTCGCATGCCAGACTTGCCGAATCGATACTTCCCCAAATCGCAAATAGGGCGAAAGCCGTGACGTTGAGGGCAGATCGGGCCGGTTCCGGCTATCACCATAGCCTGCAAAACCTTCAGAGATGAAGCGGTCCAGCGTAACGCGCGCACCATTTTCCCCAGGGATCCAAGCCTCCGACAGCCCGCCAGACCAATCGGGGTTCCTCGGTAAAAGATTGAGCTCCGCAAGAGAAGTGGGCTTCGGGCCATTTCTTATCGGGGTCGACGGCGCAAGTCGGGATGGCGCAGGGGCAGGCTGAGGTACAACAAAATCAAGTCGCGCCGCCCGCCAGTAAGGCGTGAAAACGCGCATCGGTGTGCCCAGTTTTGACGTAACTTCCCAAGGCTCTCGCAGCAAGCTGCCGTTATAACTTCGAACGGTACTGCCGGATGATTCGATATTGGCTTTTAACGCGGTGTCGCACGCCACTTGCTCCTTATGATATCGGCGGGTCCAGAACACCGTTGTTGGCTTCAGAGCTTCAACCAGCGATGGAATTACAACGGAAGGATCACCGCGATAGAGGTGCAATTGTCCGCCAAGAGCAGCGATATCGGCGGAGAGGCGCTCAAGGCTATGGTTAAGCCACCACCGCTGAGCTGCTCCTAACGCCCGGCCATGCAAACTTGAATCATCAACGATATAGATGAGATGCAGGGGCTTTTCCGTTTGCACTGCAGCAGCAAGCGCGGGGTTATCGGTGAGGCGAAGATCGTCACGAAACCAAAAAAGGACCTTTTCGGTCATGATAGTCTTAACCCTGAAATCCAACACACAAAACCATTACGAACGAAACACCCGACCGGTTCATCCGCCCGATTGCGCTGGATCGGTATCATGTTGGAAAAAAGGGTGGCTCCTCGAGCAGGGCTCGAACCTGCGACAATTCGATTAACAGTCGAATGCTCTACCAGCTGAGCTATCGAGGATCACCGGACAGCCGGATACATCACTATGCCGCCCTAATGCAAGGGGTGATTACACGAATTTTTCGCCGAGGCTGTGCCAAGCCGATGATTCATGCGGATATCTTCACTTTTTTTTGTTGTACGCATCAAACTGATTGCCGTGGGACCAAACTCTTTGTAGACAGACGCGCCGGATGCATTCGGTAGAGGCCTCGTGGCGGAGTGGTCACGTAGAGGACTGCAAATCCTCGTACCCCGGTTCGATTCCGGGCGAGGCCTCCATTTTTCAGCATCCTTCATAGGTTTGTCGTAGGGCGCATGACACTTTAAGGGGCCCATTCGGGCTCTGACGGTTGTAAATAGGACGGAGACGGCAGGATGATCGACTTTTCCAAAGCCCGGCGGGCCATGGTCGACGGACAGCTCCGGACCAATGATGTGACAAATTCAAATCTGCTGGATGTGTTTACCGTCGTGCCACGGGAGGTTTTTGTCGATCAGGCCGAACAATCGGTGGCTTATGCTGACCGCATCGTGACGGCTTCAGGGGGCACGGGACGCCAAATGCTTCCGCCCATGACGCTCGGTCGCATGATTCAGGCCGCCGACCTCAAATTGGGCTCGGAAGTGCTCGATGTTGCGGGTGGCGCTGGTTATACAGCGGCTTTGATGGCCGCGCTCGGGGCTTCCGTTACCCTTCTAGAAGTCGACGATATACAGGCCAAAGCCGCTGAACAGGCATTGGCGGTCGCAGGTGTAAGGGGAGTGATCGTTGCTGTCGGTCCACTTTCTTCGGGCGGCAAGAAATCGGCAAAATACGACACGATCCTTATCAATGGCCGCTGCGAATCGGTGCCCGACAGCTTGTTGAACAAGCTCAAAAATGGTGGTCGACTGATCTGTGTTTATGGATCAGGCGTATCGTCCATGGTGCGGGTCTATACGGCCACGGATGGTGCCATCGGTGAAAAGCGGCTGATGAGTGCCTCTGGTCCTCTTCTAACCGCGTTCTCACGCTCAAATGAATTTGTGTTCTAAGCTAGCTTTACCTTAAGTAGGTTCATGTGTGCTGAATGATTCCCCGATTCACGGTATGCATCGGGGTCGTTTCATTTACATTTTTATTTTGATTGGGCGGTAACGGGATCATGACCTCGATGAAGAGAGTGTGGCTGGCTGGCATTGCAGCGTCTGCCGTGTGGGCTGCGGGTTTAGCCCATGCTGAAACAATCAACAGCGCGTTAGAGCGGGCTTATGTCGAAAGCCCTGATCTAAATGCCCAGCGGGCCAGTCTTCGCGCTACCGACGAGCAAGTGCCACGGGCACGGTCGGGATATTTGCCGCGGGTAAATGCGAGCACACAGCTTGGCAAGGCAGATTCAACCTTCAATGCCGGAATTCTTGGCGGGCCTACCAGTGATTATAACACCACACCGCGTTCGGTCGGCGTCACCGTTACGCAAAATCTCTACAATGGCGACCGCACCAACAAACAGGTTGAAACGGCCGAAAAGGGTGTTTTAGCAGCGCGTGCGGGCCTTCGTTGGGCGGAACAGCAGGTGCTGTTGAATGGCGCTACCCAATATATGAACGTCGTGCGGGACGAGGCTGTCGTGAAATTGCGTACAGCCAATATCGACGTCTTGCAGGAACAGCTCCGCCAAACCAAAGACCGCTTCAACGTCGGCGAAGTCACACGCACCGACGTTGCCCAAGTGGAGGCCCAATTAGCCTCAGCCGATGCCGACCTTTCGAGTGCCGAAGCTAATTTAGAGAGCAGCAAGGCGAATTATCAGCAGATTATTGGCATTGCGCCAACCCAGTTAGCCGCTGCTGAACCGGTGGCTAAACGATTACCCGCGGCAATCGACAATGCCTTTAAAATTGCCGATGCGGAACACCCGCAGCTCTTATCGGCCCGTTTCAACATCGAAATCGCCGAGGCTCAAGTCCGACTCGTGGAAGGTGAGTTTCAGCCGACAGTTGATCTGCAAGGCAGTGCCACGCAGCAGTGGGATTCAAAATATCCCGACGATATGGGGCATGATTTCAGGCTCTTAGGCCAGATTTCGGTTCCCTTATATGACGCGGGTGAAATTTCGGCCCGTGCACGGGCGGCAAAGGAAACGCTTGGTCAACGGCGGCTTGAAGCAGCAAGCACCCGTGATCAGGTTCGGTCTGGCGTTGCAGCCGCTTGGAGCCAGTATCAAACGGCTGTAGCGCGTGTAAAATCGGCAAAGGCACAAATCGATGCGGCAACGATTGCACTCAACGGCGTGCAAGAAGAGGCCAAAGTGGGTCAGCGTACGACGCTTGACGTGTTGATTTCGGATCAAGACCTCTTGAGTGCCCGCGTCAATCTCGTTACCGCGGATCGCGATCGGGTCGTGTCATCTTACCAAGTTTTATCCGCGATTGGTCGGTTATCTGCCGATACGCTCGGGTTGCATGTTAAAGCCTATCAACCCAACACACATTACGAGGCAACACGTGGCCGTATATCAGGTACGGATACCGCTACCCCCTAAAGCGAGCATTTATCGGACGGCGATCAACAACAAATTTGCTTCGAAAGGCTTGCGGTACTAGGAGCAGTTCCGTTACAGATTTGTTAATAATGAATTTAGTTGAAGAGTGCCGATATGAGCGCGTTAATTGCCCGACAAAACGAGCCGACGATGGACGAGATTCTCGCCTCGATTCGGAAGATCATTTCTGATGATCTCGGGGACGTGGCTGCGCAACCGGTAGCCGAGGCACCGCTGGCGGGGGGGGCAACGGCCGAGATTTTAGAACTTTCAACGCAGATGGCGCTACCTTCAGCCCGGGAACCGGCGTGGAATCTGCCGTTCCACAAGCGGAGCGAGCAAGCCATTTCACCGGCTCCCGTAGCCGTTGATCCTGTTTCGGCTGTAACCGAATTGGCGGCGCGTATGGCGCGTGTTGCGGCGGCACCTACCGCACCTGTTGAACCTTCAAAGGAAGCAGCCCCGATGGCGGTTGAAACAACACAGGCCGTATCGTCTTCTTTCGGTGCCTTGCGTGATACCATCCAGCGGGCTTCGGTGGCCGATAACGCCTTGGCCGTTGCCAAGCAAACGGTTGTCGATGCGGCGTTGACTCCATTGCTCAAGGAATGGATCGACGCCCATTTGCCTGCGATGGTAGAGCGATTGATCAAGGCTGAAATCGAGCGGATGGTTCAGCAGGTCTGATCCACTTCCCATTATGAATGATGGCTATTTTTAGATAAATGTTCGGTCATCCGTTGACTTGGTGCGAGCGGTCAGCTTTTTAACCACCATAACAATTTGCTAGCGCCCAAGCGGGCGGGGATTTTGCACGCATGATGGACAACAGGTTTGAGCCGGCTTCAATCGAGGCCCGTATCCGTGAAATGTGGGAGAAGGAAGGCGCGTTTCGTGCCGGTCGCCCCGAGCGGAAAGACGCGAAGCCCTTCACTATCGTCATTCCGCCGCCCAATGTGACGGGCTCGCTCCACATGGGGCATGCACTCAACAACACGCTACAGGATATTTTGTGCCGCTTCGAGCGGATGCGCGGCAAAGACGTGCTCTGGCAGCCCGGCACCGACCATGCGGGTATCGCGACCCAAATGGTGGTGGAGCGCCAATTGGCTGAGCGCAAGCAGCCATCGCGCCGCGATATGGGCCGCGAGGCATTTTTAAAGCGCGTTTGGGCTTGGAAAGAAGAATCAGGCGGGTTGATCATCAACCAGTTAAAACGCCTTGGTGCCTCATGCGACTGGTCGCGCGAACGCTTCACCATGGGCAAAGACGGCTCGGCGGATGACCAGATGGTGCGCGCCGTTACCAAAGTGTTTGTAGAGCTTTATAACAAAAAGCTCATCTATAAAGACAAGCGCCTTGTGAATTGGGACCCGCATTTTGAATCGGCGATTTCTGATTTGGAAGTGGTTCAAATCGAGAAAAAAGGCTCGTTCAAATTCACCCGCGGGGACGAGACCCCGTTTAATGCCGATGCTTTGGCAAAGGCCTTGGCCAAAGACCCGCACGGCCACCTCTATTATTTAGATTATCCGGTTGAGGGCGAAACCTACGACCCCGAAAATCCGAACACGTTTGTGCCGATAGCCACCACGCGGCCTGAGACGATGTTGGGCGATACGGCGATTGCGGTTCATCCGGAAAACGAAAAGCTCAAGCATCTGATTGGCAAAAACATCGTATTGCCGCTCATCGGGCGTTTGGTGCCAGTGGTCGCCGATGACTATGCCGATCCCGAAAAGGGAACGGGCGCGGTAAAAATTACGCCCGCGCATGATTTCAACGATTTTGAAGTCGGCAAACGGCATAATCTGCAAGCGATTAATGTGCTGACGCGGCAGGCCAAAATAAACATTCAAGGCAATGAAACGTTCACCACCGGAGCAGCTGGTATTTCCGCTGATATTACAGCGTTAGACGGGCTTGACCGCTATGAAGCGAGGAAGCGCGTTGTTGGCTTGGTAGAAGCCGCAGGCTATCTCGCCAAAGTCGAGCCCTATGCCAGCCAAGTGCCGCATGGCGACCGCTCGAATTCGGCCATTGAGCCTTATTTGACCGATCAATGGTATGTCGATGCCAAGACCATGGCGATTGAGGCGTTGGATTCGGTGCGCTCTGGGCGGACCAAATTTGTGCCGGAGAACTGGTCGAAAACTTATTATCAGTGGCTTGAGAATATCGAGCCTTGGTGCGTTTCCCGCCAATTGTGGTGGGGCCATCAGATCCCGGCTTGGTATGGTCCGGATGGGCATGTGTTTGTTGGGTCAAATGACGCGGAAGCCTCCACTGAGGCCGAAAAGCATTATGGCACGAAAACACCTTTGACGCGCGACGAAGACGTTCTCGACACCTGGTTCTCCTCCGCGCTTTGGCCGTTCTCAACGCTCGGCTGGCCGGACAAGGCGCCAGAACTCGCACGCTATTACCCCACCGATGTGCTGGTGACCGGTTTCGACATCATCTTCTTCTGGGTAGCCCGCATGATGATGATGGGTGATCATTTTATGCGCGATGAAGCGGATAAACCGATCGAGCCGTTCCACACCGTCTATATCCACGCCCTTGTCCGCGACGAGAAGGGCGCCAAAATGTCCAAATCCAAGGGCAATGTGATTGATCCGCTCGATCTCGTTGACCAGTATGGGGCGGACGCGTTGCGTTTCACGCTTGCCGCCATGGCAGCTCAAGGTCGTGACATTAAGCTTTCGACGCAACGCATTGAAGGTTATCGCAATTTCGCGACCAAAATTTGGAACGCCGCCCGCTTCGCCGAGATGAATGCCTGCGCCCGTGTTGCTGGTTTTGACCCTAAGGCGGTCAAATTGCAGCTTAACCGCTGGGCGATCAGCGAATTGGCGAATGCGACATCGGAAGTCACCGCAGCGATTGAGGCCTTCCGGTTTAACGATGCGGCCAATGCAGCCTATCGCTTTACCTGGAATGTGTTCTGCGATTGGTATCTCGAACTCGCCAAGCCGATTTTCATGGGCGAGGACGAAGTCGCCAAGGCCGAAACGCGTGCGAGCGTCGCCTATGTGCTCGATGGTATTTTAAAAATCCTGCACCCCTTCATGCCCTATCTCACGGAAGAATTATGGGCCGTGAAGGGCCAAGAAGGACCAAAGCGCGAAACGATTCTTTCGCTCGCCGAATGGCCAGTTCTGGATGGGTTATCGGCTCCCGATGCCGAGGCCGAAATTGGCTGGCTGGTGGACCTTGTGACTGAAATTCGCTCCGCACGCAGTGAAATCAATGTACCGGGCGGCTCCTTGGTGCCGTTGGTGTTGGTTGGTGCATCGTCTGCCACGCAGGAACGCGCTGGGGCGTGGGGCGATATGCTGAAACGTTTGGCGCGGCTCTCCGATATTTCCTTTGCCGATCAAGCCCCGCCACAATCCGCCCAAATGGTGATCCGGGGCGAAGTAGCAGCCCTGCCACTCGCAGGCATTATCGATATTGTGGCTGAGAAGGCACGGCTCTCGAAAGAGCTGGAAAAGATCGCGCAGGAAATTGGTAAGATTGATGCTAAGCTCGGAAATGCCGATTTTATGGCCCGTGCACCTGAAGAAATCGTGGAAGAGCAGCATGAACGCCGTTCTGATTTTACCGAGCGTTCAAGCAAGCTGACCGAGGCGCTGTCGCGGCTGGGGTGATTAGCTGCATCCCGGACCGCGCAGCTCCTGCCGCGCATAACTATTCCTCCAAAGGGGGCTCAATCACCGGCATTCTCTCGATCATAAAATAAAGATGATCCTTTGCTGCTTCATATTCCAGCACCCGGTCGCCGCGTTGGGCGACGAGGTGGGGAATATCAATCGCCGCCATCCCGTCGGTACAGGTAACATGCAGCACCTCGCCCGGCGAAAGACTTGCAAGCATTTTGCCGGTTCGCAGCGCGGGTAGGGGGCATTTTAAGCCCTTTAGATCGAGGTGATGGTCAGCCATTCCTTCTTCTAGCGCTGGATGGTTCTCATTCCTAGACTTGTGCTCGACGCGGGAGACAAATTCAGCCACAAGGCTTGATCCTTTTTTAGCTCAGGTGGCGTCATGCGGGTAATCGGATTGGCAGGATGGAGTGGGGCAGGCAAGACGACGCTCATTGCGCGGCTGATTCCTGAACTCAGCCGACGCGGATTTTCCATTTCGACGATTAAACACGCCCATCACCGCTTCGATGTCGATTATCCGGGCAAAGACAGCTATGTGCACCGCACCGCTGGTGCGCGCGAAGTGTTGGTAGCGTCGGGCGAGCGTTTCGCTCTGATGCATGAATTGCGCGGCGCACCGGAGCCAGATTTGCGGCATTTGCTCTCTCTGCTTTCGCCCGTCGATTTCGTTCTGGTGGAAGGCTACAAGCCGGAGCCTCTGGTTAAAATCGAGGTACATCGGGCCGAAAATGGCAAGAATTTCATCTATCCGCATGATCCGACCATTGTTGCCGTAGCCACCGACCGGCCCGATGAGGTTGTGGGCCTGCCGACCTTCGAACTCATCGATGCAGTGGGAATTGCCGATTGTGTTGTCCGCTATGCGATGCCGATGGAAGCCTTGATGGAACGGCTTGGCCCTACCGCCTAAATCCGTATCCTTTCCGCTTCCATTAAATCATCCGGCGTGTTGACGTTAAAGAACGGATCATAGGGTTCAACCGGCCATTCAACAGAAACGGCGTTTAACCGATCCGTCCATTCCATCACGCGTTTGCATTGCCCCGCATCAAGACGCGTTTGAATGTCACCGCGTGCGGCAATTGGCCAAAGCGATAGAGCCGGATGAAGCCTGCCGCCCGATTTGGCCGTTGCCATGCTGATCGCCTGATCCGGTAGAGCTGCGGCGAGGCGTTCAACAAGATCGCTCGGCAAAAAGGGCGTATCGCCCGAAACGGTTAGGATATGGGTAGCCTCGGGCTGCGTACGCTCCGCCCACACCATACCCGCCAATATGCCCGCCATCGGCCCAAGCTCAGGCGCATGATCGGGCAGGATATCAAACGAATAAAGCGCAAAGCGCGATGGATCGCCATTGGCGCTTATCGCCAACGCCGTCACCTGAGGCTGCACCCGCGCCATAATCCAATCAAGAATTGGGCGTCCTTGCACGGCAACAAGCGGTTTATCACCGCCGCCCATCCGGCGGGCGGAACCGCCTGCTAACACGACGGCTGGAAACAGGTTTGCGCGCATTGGACGGGCATCCGAAGGGGATTTTTCAACTCCTTCGGGGTGCGCCCGTCCGTGTGCGCTGTCAAGGCGGCGAATTATTCCGCCGAGGGACGCACGGGGATTTGTTTCGCCTGCGCCATCATTTCAGCCGGTTTCTTGATGCTGACTTTCAGCACGCCCTTTTCAAAATGCGCATCAATGGCCTTTGAATCAGGCTTGAAATCGAGCGGGATGGTGCGTTGGAAGGAACCGAAGCTCCGTTCCATGACGTAAAAATCTTTACCCTTCTGCTCGCTCTCTTTTTTCTTCTCGCCCGCAATGATCAGCCGGTCGCGGTCCAAGGTGACGGAAACGTCCTTCTCGGACACGCCCGGCAATTCGGCCGATACTTCCAGCGTGTCTTTGGTCTCGGCAATGTCGATCACGGGAAGCGTCATCTCGGAGCCATTGCTGCCAATCATAGGCATACGGCGGTCCATATACCCCATCATATCCTGCATTTCGCGGGGCAGGCTTTGGAACGGGTCGCGGAAGCTCGGAAGGTCGGGGCTCAAAAACGATGGGATCAAAGAACGCATGGCTTTACTCTCAAACAAGTGTGAAGATGAAGACGGAAGGCCAATCTCGTATCAGGTTGGGGGATGGGCTTCCTTGACTTCGCGCAATGGGCTAAAAGCAACGCGTCCGTGCGTCATCCAATCGACGTGTTTGGCAATTCATGCTGTCATGGTGAAAGACAGAGGAGATTCGCTCATGAGTTCCACCGTCATCGAAGTAGCCCTTACCGATCTCGAAGAGTCGGAAGAGGACCGGATTGAGCAGCTTGTCGACACGCTATCCAATGAAGTTTTGCCGTCGCTTGCAGAAGCGGCTGGTGTGTCGGGCACAACTTTGGCCGCGCGTTTGATGATCGAGATGGCCTATATTGTGGGCTTCACCCACCATCCAATCGACGCGATTGATCTCCTAACCGCTGCCGGGCAGGCCGTGCGCGCGGGTATTGGTGACAATGAGCAGGCTGGCCGCGACGAAGCAGGTGATGATGATTCGTCTGATGGCGGTAACGAGCCATTGTCGGAGGACACTGCCCCCCGCTCGGATCGCTTGCACTGAGAATTTGGATGATCGTCCCGCCGGTACGGACGATGGTGGTGAGCGCGCTGGGACTCGAACCCAGGACCTATTGATTAAAAGTCAATTGCTCTACCGGCTGAGCTACGCGCTCGCTACACGCGCTTGCCTAAAGGGCCAGCGGCGTCGGGTCAATAGGGTATTGCGCCGCAACCAAGCTGAAGCATGTGCGTTTATGCTCCGTTCGGTCATTTCCTATTCATCCCTTCTGGCTTACATCAGCGTGAAATGACGAGTTTGGCTCGGTGATTTGAAGGAATATGAACGCGAATGACGACTAGGACATGCATCGCGGTAATTCTCGCAGCGGGTGAAGGTACCCGTATGAAATCGGCAACGCCCAAGGTTTTACACGCCATCGCTGGCCGCTCGATGCTCGGGCATGTGCTCGATACGGTCAGCCAAGCGGGCATTAAGGACATCGCCGTTGTGATCGGTCCTAACCGCGAGGACGTAGCCAAAGAGATCTGCGCCCAAGTGCCGCAGGCGCATATTGTGGTGCAAACGGATCGGCTCGGCACCGCCCACGCTGTTTTGGCCGCGCGTGACGCCATTGGGACGGGCTATGACGATCTGCTCGTTCTATTTGCCGATACGCCACTGATAGAGCCCGCAACGCTTCAGGCGATGCGCGCAAGGCTGGTGGAAGGCCGTGCGGTTGTAGCCCTCGGATTTGAGGCCGCCAATCCGCAAGGCTATGGCCGCCTGCTGATTGATGGAACCTCGCTAGACGCGATTCGTGAGCATAAAGATGCAACGGACGGGGAGCGGAACGTCACCCTGTGCAATTCCGGCCTAA
The DNA here is from genome assembly GCA_903900975.1 of uncultured Hyphomicrobiales bacterium. Lineage (GTDB taxonomy): Bacteria > Pseudomonadota > Alphaproteobacteria > Rhizobiales > Beijerinckiaceae > CAIUPE01. Next base: position 57,989 of record CAIUPE010000141.1, read on the forward strand.
TGGCGCTGGATGGCAAAAAGGCGTTGGCGCTGCTTGACGGTATTGGCAATGGCAATGCCCAGAAAGAATTTTATTTAACCGATGCGGTATCGGTTGCCCGCTCACAAGGGCTAACGACCGGATATGAACTCGCCCCCGAATCGGAAGTGATGGGTGTGAATGACCGCAGCCAATTGGCAGCAGCTGAAGCCGTGATGCAAAACCGGTTACGCCACCGCGCAATGCTGAATGGCGCGACGCTGATTGATCCGGCTTCGGTTTATTTCTCCTATGATACCCAACTCGGTCGCGATGTGGTGATCGAACCTCAGGTCGTTTTCGGGCCAAAAGTTACGATTGGCGATAAGGTCGATATCCATGCCTTCAGCCATATCGAGGATGCGTCGATTTCAGCTCATGCCTCGATTGGCCCTTTTGCGCGTATCCGCCCCGGATCAAAGGTGGGTGAGGGAGCTAAAATCGGCAATTTCGTCGAATTGAAAAAGGCTGATATCGGTGCAGGCGCTAAAATCAGCCATTTGAGCTATATCGGCGACGCGGAAGTCGGCGCGGAGGCCAATATCGGCGCGGGAACAATCACCTGCAATTATGATGGCTTTTTCAAATATAAGACCGTGATTGGCGCAGGCGCTTTTATCGGGGCCAATTCCTCGCTCGTGGCACCGATTACTGTTGGCGCAGGCGCTTATGTTGGCTCCGGCTCCGTGATCACCAAGGAAGTCTTGGCCGATCAGTTGGCGGTCGCGCGTGGCAAGCAAATGGCCAAAGACGGGTGGGGTTCCACCTTCCGCGCCGCAAGCGAAGCCAAGAAAAAGGCTACGAAGCCCTAAAACGTTATTTTTCGTTATCGAACGTGATTTGCCTATCGCTCTGCCGTTTGGTTACCAGACGGTGTCGCTACCAAAGTCAGGAAATTTTAGATGTGCGGAATCGTTGGAATTTTATCGTCGGAACCAGCCGCGAGCCAAGTCATCGAGGCTCTTAAGCGGCTTGAGTATCGCGGGTATGATTCCTCGGGCGTCGCCTCGCTGAGTGATGGCGGGCACATTGAACGGTTGCGCGCGGAGGGCAAGCTCAAGAATCTGGCGGCAAAACTGACGGCCCATCCGTTATTCGGCCATAGTGCGATTGGCCACACGCGGTGGGCAACCCACGGTAAGCCTACGGAAGACAACGCGCATCCCCATGCGACCGAGCGGGTCGCGGTTGTCCATAACGGCATTATCGAGAATTTCCGCGAGTTACGCGCTGAATTGCAAGCCGAAGGCGCCGTTTTCAAAAGCGAGACGGATACAGAAGTAGCCCTCCATCTCGTTGACCGCGCTTTGCTGCGCACAGGTGATCCTGTCAAAGCGGTGGCTGCAGCGCTGCCCCGTTTGCGCGGCGCGTTTGCTTTGGGTTTCTTATTCGCAGGCCACGATAATCTGCTGATCGGCGCGCGGCAGGGTGCGCCTTTGGCCATTGGTTATGGCGAAGACGAGATGTATCTGGGCTCGGATGCTCTGGCATTGGCCCCCTTCACCGAAATGGTTACCTATCTTGAGGAAGGCGATTGGGTCGTCTTAACCCGCAAGGGTGCCGTTATTCACGATGTGACCAATGCCGTGGTCAGCCGGGCGGTGCAGAAAAGCGGCGCTGGTGCCTATCTGATCGATAAGGGCAATCACCGCCATTTCATGGCCAAGGAAATCGCCGAGCAGCCCGAAGTGGTGGGCCGCACGCTGGCGCATTATCTCGATCTCGGCGCGGGCAAGGTGCATATGCCAGTTGCTTTGCCGTTTGATTGGACCAAACTGACCCGCATTTCGATTACCGCCTGTGGCACTGCAAGCTACGCGGGTCAAATCGCCAAATATTGGTTTGAATCGCTGGCGAGGATTCCCGTCGAGGTCGACGTAGCCTCCGAGTTCCGATATCGCGAAGCGCCTTTGGAAAAGGGCGGTTTGGCCATTTTCATTTCGCAATCGGGCGAGACCGCCGATACCTTAGCGGGTCTGCGCTATGCGAAAGCGATGGGGCAGCACATTTTGTCGGTTGTGAACGTCACAACCTCATCCATCGCGCGCGAAAGCGATGTTGTGGTGCCAACCCTTGCAGGCCCCGAGATCGGCGTTGCCTCCACCAAGGCGTTCACCTGCCAACTGACCGCGCTCGCGTGCTTGGCGATTGCAGCCGCCTCGGCACGTGGCTCCCTAAAGGCGGGCGAGGAAGAAGCGCTGGTTAATGATCTGATTGCTATGCCGGGTCTGATGGTAGAGGCGCTAAAACTGGAGCCCCATATCGAGCACGTCGCCCACGATATGGCGAAGGCGACCGATGTGCTCTATCTCGGCCGCGGCACCAGCTTCCCGCTGGCGCTTGAAGGCGCGCTGAAGCTGAAGGAAATCTCCTATATCCATGCCGAGGCCTATGCAGCGGGTGAATTAAAGCATGGCCCGATTGCGCTGATCGACGAGACCTTGCCCGTGATTGTGATTGCCCCACATGACGGGCTTTACGAGAAAACCGTCTCGAACATGCAGGAGGTCGCTGCGCGCGGTGGGCGGATTATTCTGATTTCCGACCGTGAAGGCTTTATTGGTGCGGGGCTGGAACCAGCGGCTAAAATCGAAATGCCGGCCATGAACCCGCGTTTTGCCGCCATTGCCTATTCCGTACCCGTGCAGCTTTTAGCGTATCATACGGCGGTGGCGCTCGGTAAAGACGTGGATCAGCCGCGCAATTTGGCCAAATCGGTAACGGTTGAGTAAATCCGAATCGACGCTTAAGCCTTTGGCTGATATGCGTTGATGGACCGAGATCATCTCCAACAGACAGGTCCGTCATGACTGGCGATACGCCTCACGACATGCGCGAACCGGGGCCTTTTACGCCTATTGCACCGGTGCGCCCAACGATTAGCCAACGCATCCGCGGTTATTTCTTCACCGGCATCGTGATTGCGGGACCACTGGTCGTGACCGTTTACATCACGACATGGATTATCGGGCTGATTGATGCTTGGTTTAAGCCGCTGATCCCCGCAGGCTTTTTTCCGGAGTGGATGGCGCCCTTCAATATTCCCGGCCTTGGATTGATTATTGCCTTTGTCAGTTTAACTTTGCTCGGCTTTCTCACCGCCAATCTTGTGGGACGCTGGATGTTAGGCATTGGCGAAACCATTTTGGGCCGAATGCCGGTGGTGCGCGGCATTTATAAGGGCGTCAAACAAGTCTTCGAAACGCTATTCTCGCAAACCGGAACCTCTTTCCGAAAAGTTGGCTTGATCGAATATCCGGGGAAGGGCTTGTGGTCGATCATCTTCATTTCGACACCGCCTGAGGGCGTGGTTTCGGAAGTCTTGCCTGGCTCGGAAGATTATATTTCGTGTTTTCTGCCATGCTCGCCCAACCCGACGACGGGATTTTTCCTCTATATCCGCAAGGCTGATGTGATCGAGGTACCCATCTCGATAGATGATGCGGCGAAACTTGTAATGTCGGCAGGATTGATTCAGCCTGTGGCTGGCAAAGAGCCGGTGCCGCTGGCCAATCCGAAAAAGCTGTAATTCCACGGTATGCAATGACGATCTTTTTATCGGGGCTTAGCCTCGGCTTGAGCCTCATCGTCGCTATCGGCGCACAAAATGCTTTTGTCTTGCGTCAAGGCCTCAAAAACGAGCATGTCTTTTGGGTGTGCCTCGTTTGTGCCGCATCAGATGCGGTGCTGATGCTTTTCGGCGTGCTGTTTTTTGATCAGATTGCCCAGATATTGCCTTGGGTAGAGAATGGACTTCGGTTAGCGGGTGCCCTCTATTTGGCCTATTACGCGTTTGGACGCTTTCAAGCGGCGTTTAACAATGCCTCGGCGCTTCAAATGGCTAATGGCGCGTCGGCATCTCTCGGCAGTACGTTGGTCAGCACGGCTTTGCTGACCTGGCTCAACCCCCATGTCTATATCGATACAGTGGTGCTGGTCGGATCGGTCGCTTCGGGATTTGGCAATGGGCGCTGGCTGTTCGCGTTCGGCGCGATTTCGGGGTCGTTTCTGTTTTTCTTTTCGCTCGGCTTTGGGGCCAAGCGGATGGGCGGATGGTTGGCAAGGCCCAATGCTTGGCGGATTTTGGATGGCTTTATTGGCGGATTATTGTTGCTGATTGCCTTTCAGCTTCTCCAGCCTTTGTTTCCGCTTTTTTGATGGGCACGACTAGCCTGCGCGGATCAACCTAATCGCCTCATCGCGCTCAAACAGATAGAGTAAGGTGCGCACGGCTTGGCCGCGCGGTGTTTCAAGCTTTGGGTCTTGCGCCAAGATGTTTTTGGCGTCGTCGCGCGCAATCGCCAAGAGGTCCCCATGCTTTTCAGGCACCGTGAGGCGAAAACCGGGCATGCCGGATTGCCGCGTGCCCAGCACATCGCCTTCGCCACGCAGCTTCAAATCCTGCTCGGCGATTTCAAAACCGTCATTGGTGGAGCGCATGGTTTCAAGCCGCGCGCGGCCCACTTCGCCCAAATTACCGAACAGCAAGATACAGCTTGAGCGCTCAGCCCCTCGGCCAACCCGCCCACGCAATTGGTGGAGTTGCGAAAGGCCAAACCGCTCGGCGTGCTCGATCACCATGATGGTGGCTTCAGGCACATCCACGCCAACCTCGACCACCGTAGTGGCAACGAGAATTCGCGTTCGGCCAGCGGCAAAATCGGCCATGGATAAATCTTTCTCGGTACCCTTCATCTGGCCATGCACGAGGCCTACCTCGGCCCCGTAGATTTTCTGCAAATCCTCGAAGCGCTCTTGGGCGGCGGCCAAATCAAGGTCTTCTGATTCCTCAACCAGCGGGCAAATCCAATACACGCGCTGGCCGCTCGCTAACGCGCGGCCAAGTCCATTGGCGACTTCGCTTAAACGCTCCAGCGCGATGGTGCGGGTTTCAATCGGTTTGCGGCCTGCGGGCTTTTCGCGAATAACAGAAACGTCCATATCGCCGAAATAGGTCAAAACCAGCGTGCGCGGAATGGGCGTTGCCGTCATCACCAGCACATCAACAGCCTCGCCCTTTTTCGAGAGCGCGAGCCTTTGATGAACGCCGAAGCGGTGTTGCTCGTCAATGACAGCCAGCCCCAAGCGGTGGAAGGTAACAGCCTCTTGAAACAAAGCGTGCGTTCCGATGGCGAAGTGTATCGAACCATCAGCTAGCCCCGCCAGCGTTTGCGCGCGGTCCGCGCCTTTATCGCGCCCCGTGAGCAACGCAATCGTGATACCGGCCTGATCGGCCAAGGGTTTCAGCCGCTCATAATGCTGGCGGGCTAGAATTTCGGTCGGCGCCATAAGAGCGGCTTGCCATCCCGCTTCAACCGCCATGGTCATCGCCATCAGCGCCACAACCGTTTTACCGGAGCCGACATCGCCTTGCAAAAGCCGCAACATGCGTTCGGGCGAGGCGAGATCGCGCTTGATATCGGTCAGCGCCTGCTTTTGTCCATCGGTCAGCGTAAAGGGCAGGGCATCGAGCATCGCTTTAACAAGATGCCCATCACCCGTCCGCGATGCACCCGCCTCGCGTTTCATCCGCGCGCGCATCAGGAGCAGCGCCAATTGGCCCGCGAGCAGCTCATCATAGGCCAAGCGTAGACGAGCAGGGGCCAAGGGCACGATATCGGCGAGCGTTGGTGGGCGATGCAGCGAGCGCAGGGCGGAGGAGAAATTCGGCCAGTTCTCGCGCTTCAACAAAGCGGGGTCGATCCACTCGGCGAAATCGGGCAAGCGCTCAAGGGCGGCTTCTGCGGCTTTGATCAGCCCGCGCGGGTAAAGCCCAGCGGTCAAGCCATAGATCGGCTCAAAGGGCGGCTGACGGGCGAGCCCTGCAGCATCCAACACGCGTTCGGGATGCACCATCTGCCGGTGCCCGTCCCATAATTCGATGACGCCAGAGACATAGCGCGTTTCGCCAATCGGCAGCAGCGCTTCCATCCTCACCCGGCTGGTGTTGAACCAGGTCAGCGTGATGTCGCCGGTATCGTCTTCCACTAATACCCGATAAGGCGATTTAGCACGGCCGGGCGGGCCGGGCTTATGCGACACGGCGCGCACTTCAAACGTGCCGAGTTCCCCTGGAACAGCGTCCGCAATCCGCCCCTTCACACGGCGATCAACTGCGCCATGCGGCAAATGAAAGAGGAGATCGATAATTCTCGCCTCGGACGCCTGTGGCGCGAGCAATTTATCGTAAAGCGGGGCCATTTTAGGCCCGATGCCGGGTAACCCGCGAATCGGCGCGAAAAGCGGGTTGAGCGAAGGGGGGCGCATTCAGAGCGCCCGCAAGCCGACGCTATTGTCGTGAAACGCAGCGCCGCCAAAAGGCGCAGGTGAATCGGCACCCACCAGCGTGTTGATGCCATTGCCATCGGCATAGGCACTGTTCGGCCAAATCGATTCAGCCACCAGCACGCCCCGCTTGATGCCATCAAAATGCTTGGCTTTCAGCCGCACCGTTCCGCGCGCATTAAAAAGCGCCACATAGGATTGATCGACAATCTGATGCTGGTTTGCATCATCTGGTTGGATCAAGACCGTTGGCTCACCCTCGCGCATTTTGGACGTCGCAGTTTCGCTAAACGTCGAATTAAGATAATTCCGCGCGGGCGACGTAGCCAAGCGAAACGGATATTCTCTCGTCACTTTTTCCGATACCGCCCAATGGTCCGGATAGGTCGGTATATCCTCGATGGGGCCGGAAGGCCTACCGCCACCAAAAGGCACATTTGGCCAATCCGGCTTGAACCGGAATTTGCCATCGGGCCAAGCAAATCCTTTGCGGAAATGCGCCTCTTCAAACGCCGGTTGCGCGTCGATATAGCCCTTGACTTCGAGTTCTTCGAGTGTGCCCCATTTCGATTTCTGCAAGGTCCAATCGATGATCGCGCGGCTCGTCATGCCAAACCCTTCATGTTCGGCACCGACCCTGTGGGCGATGTCGCAGATCACGTCGTGGTTGGAGCGGCACTCGCCGGGTGGATCAATCAGTTTGGGCCCAAGGCCGAGATATTGATGGCCGCCACCCTGATAAAGATCATCATGCTCGGTAAACATGGTCGCGGGCAGCACAAAATCAGCCATTTTCGCCGTATCCGTCATGAATTGCTCATGCACCACGGTAAACAGATCCTCGCGGGCAAAGCCTTGTTTGACCAGAGTTTGCTCAGGTGCCACCGACATCGGATTGGTGCTCTGAATAAACAGCGCTTTAACGGGCCCACCGCCACGCAAGGCATCATTGTCGCCCGTCAGTACCCGCCCGATTTGCGATTGATCGAGCTGGCGGATGGATTTGTCGACAGCATCAAGCCCTTCAATCAGCGATTTGCGCCAATGATAGATCGCACCATTGTTGTGGAAAGCCCCGCCGCCCTCATATTGCCAAGCCCCGGTGACAGACGCGATACAGCTTGCCGCATGCATATTGACCGAACCGTTACGCTGACGGGAGAAGCCATAGCCGAGCCGGAAATAGGTGCGTTTTTTTTCTCCAACCAGATGCGCAAAAGCCTCGATCTCGGCCACCGTCAGGCCGGTAATCGATGCCGCCCATTCGGGTGTTTTTGATTTCAGATGTTGCTCAAACTCATTCGTATAATCGGTTGAATTTATGAGATATTCGCGATCCACTAACCCATCGCGAAACAGCACATGCATTACCGCTACGGCCAAGGCACCATCGGTGCCCGGCTTCACGATCAGCGCCAGATCGGCTTGGTCGAGCGTCGGCGTCCGATAAATATCAATGGCGACGATCTTAGCGCCGCGTTCTTTCCGCGCGCGGATAGCATGCGTCATCACATTAACTTGGGTGGCGACCGCATTCGTTCCCCAAATCACAACACAATCAGAAAGTGCCATCTCGCGCGGATCAGGACCCATCATTTTACCCGTGCCAGCAAGATAGCCCGGCCAAGCGAGGTTGATGCAGATGGAGGAATAAAACCCGGAATATTTTTTGACGTGGGTCAGCCGTTTGATGCCGTCGCGGTTCACCAGACCCATGGTGCCGGCGTAGGAATAGGGCCAGATGGCTTCAGACCCATGCTCTGCCTCAATCGTCAGCAGACGCTGGGCAATCTCGGCCATCGCCTCATCCCATGAGACGCGGGTAAATTGCCCCGAGCCTTTCGGCCCCGTGCGTTTAAGCGGATAGAGCAGACGGTCCGGATGGTGGTTGCGCTCCGCATAGCGGGCGACTTTCGCGCAGATCACGCCTGCGGTGTAGGTTTGGGCTTTGGAGCCGTACACACGGCCAATCGTCTGATTGTCCAGCACTTCCACCTCAAGCGCGCAGGCGGAGGGGCAATCATGCGGACAGACGGAATTTTTTCGGGTGATACTGACGGGCGCGTTCATGGTGAGAGATTACACCTCCGCGCCCGTCAGGCAATAGATCGCTTTTTCGTCGATTAGCCGACGATTTCGTTGCCCGAGAAGAACTGGGCGATTTCGATGGCAGCAGTTTCTGGCGCGTCCGAGCCATGAACCGTGTTTTCGCCAACCGACTGCGCAAACAGCTTGCGGATCGTACCGTCAGCCGCATTGGCTGGGTTGGTGGCGCCCATAACTTCGCGATACTTCGCAATCGCGTCTTCGGCTTCAAGCACCTGAACGACAACCGGACCCGACGTCATGAAATCGACGAGTTCGCCGAAAAATGGACGCTCTTTGTGGACCGAGTAGAACTGACCTGCCTGATCGCGGGTCATGTGGATGCGCTTCTGGGCGACGATCCGAAGACCAGCCTTCTCAATCACGGCGTTAACCGCGCCAGTGAGGTTGCGGGCGGTAGCATCGGGCTTCAAAATAGAAAAAGTACGCTGGAGCGCCATGGGAATAATCCTGTGTTTGTTGGAAAGCTCGCGCTCTATAGCCGTGCTGGCCGGATCGGTCAAAGGGGGCGGAGCGATTTAGCGGTTTTGGCCAAAGCAAGCGGGTAAAGCTTCACTTCCTGAGTAAGGACACGGGCCGCAAGGCTGTCGGGCGTATCGTTCGCAAAGACAGGTGCCGAGGCTTGCGCGATGATCGGTCCGGCATCGAGTTCGGGCACGACATGATGTACCGTGCAGCCATGGACGGTGGCCCCCGCCGCAATCGCTTGTTCATGCGTATGAAGGCCACGAAAGGCTGGAAGCAGGGATGGGTGAATGTTCAGCAAGCGGCCCTGCCATTTGGCGATGAAACCGGTGGTTAATACCCGCATAAATCCGGCGAGGCAGACCAGCTCGACATCGGATCCACGCAAAACACGGTCAATTTCCGCTTCAAACGCTTCGCGCGTTGCATAATCCCGATGCGAAATGGTGCTTGTCGGTATCCCAGCCTCAGCCGCACGCGCCAATCCGCCCGCTTCAGCGATATTAGAGATCACCAATACAATTTCAGCCGGATAAGCCGAGGCTTTAGCCGCCTCGATCAGCGCCGACATATTGGTGCCGCGACCGGAAATCAGAATGCCGGTGCGAACACGCTTCATATCAAAACGCCAATTGGCCGGAATAAGCCACGCGCGGTTGGTCCTCGGCTTCCGGCACAATCTCGCCCAAGAAAACGGCGTCTTGGCCGGTAGCGCGAAGGGCAGCCATCGCCTCATCCGCTTTGCCAGCTTCCGCCACCACAATCATGCCGATGCCGCAATTGAAAGTGCGCAGCATTTCGTTCTGAGCGACGCCGCCGACGCTGGCCAGCCATCCAAAGACCGATGGAACCTTGATCGCCGAAAGATCAACCCGCACGCCAACGCCATCAGGCAATACGCGCGGAATATTGTCAGGGAAGCCGCCGCCCGTAATATGCGCCATGGCTTTGATCGCCGAGGTGGCTTTCAACGCCTGCAGCATCGGCTTGACGTAGAGCCGTGTCGGCTCCAGCAAGGCCGCGCCCAGCGACTGCGTCGGAGCGAACGGAGCGGGCGAATCCCATGCAAGGCCCGATTTTTCAACGATGCGACGCACCAAAGAAAAACCATTGGAGTGAACACCGGAGGAGGGCAGGCCGATCAGCCGATCACCCACCGCAATACCCGGCTTCGGCAAAAGCGTGCCGCGCTCGGCGGCGCCCACCGCAAACCCTGCTAAATCATAATCGCCTTTGGCATAAAGCCCCGGCATTTCGGCCGTCTCGCCACCAATCAACGCGCAGCCCGATTGCACACAGCCTGCAGCGATACCTTTAACAATGGCCGCACCAACCGCGGGCTCCAGTTTGCCCGTGGCGTAGTAATCCAGAAAGAAGAGCGGCTCGGCACCCTGCACAATCAGATCGTTCACGCACATGGCAACGAGATCAATGCCGATCGTGTGGTGAATGCCGGTTTCGATGGCGATTTTGACCTTGGTGCCCACGCCATCATTGGCGGCCACCAGAATGGGGTCGCTAAAGCCAGCGGCTTTCAAATCGAACAAACCGCCGAAACCACCGATCTCGGCATCGGCTCCGGGTCTGCGCGTGGCACGCACCAGCGGCTTAATTTCTTCGACCATCGCATTGCCCGCGTCGATATCGACGCCTGCATCGGCATAGGTCAGACCATTTTTAAGCGTATCAGCCATCAACGTGCTCCGGATTATGTGTCTCAGGCGATAAGCCTCGAGCCCCCGCCTTGCAAGCGCTGCTCGGTGATCCCACATAGAATTTAACCGAATTTCTACTGCTGAGCTTGGTTTTCCCCAATCAAGCCATGGAGTTGGATGTGATACTGCCTATCCCGCTATCAACAAACTCGACATCGCGCGATGGCTGCGCTACGGGGCACCTCATGCTTCGCGTGACGGTGCCATCCATGCGATATGACACTCCACAATGGTCGAGGCCTATGCCGGACAAGAACAAATGACGGATACGCCACGCCAATTACCCCTCGATCTGCCGGTTGAAGCGCGGCTTGAGGCCGAAGATTTTCTTGTCTCGCAAAGCAATGAAGCCGCCTTTCACCTGATCGACAGATGGCCAGACTGGACCGATAAGGTGTTGGTGTTGACGGGCCCCGAAGCTTCCGGCAAATCGCATCTTGTCTCTATCTGGGCTGCGCGCGCCAAAGCATGGGTCATCAGAGGGTCGGATGTCAGTCTCGCTTCGGTGCCACATCTGGTGTCCAGTGGTGCATTGGCGATTGAAGACTGTGATCAGTGCGGTTTGGATGAACATGCACTTTTTCATTTGATCAACGCTGCGCGCGAGCGCGGCACCTATGTGGTGCTGACCGCTCGCCGCCTTCCCGATACATGGGGACTTAAAACTGCGGATCTATTGTCGCGTCTGCGGCTGGCACCACAGGTCAACATTGACGGTCCTGACGATGCCTTGCTTGGGGCGGTATTGGTGAAACTGTTTCTCGATCGCCAATTAATGATCGACACCACGATGATCGAGTTCGTAAAAAGCCGGATTGAGCGGTCGATTGCGGCGGCGCGTGATTTTGTCGAGCGGCTTGATCGGGAGGGACTGGCCCGCGGCAAACCGATTACACGCGCAATGGCGGCAAAACTACTCAAAATTAAGGATGCCGAGCATCCGGACGAAACGGTGTAGGAAATATTTTGCCTGTTTTAACCTGCCTATGTCGCCATTCTGTCAAATGCCCGTCATAATCGGCTGCGACCAAGCGGGATGGCTTCGCTGAGGAAGAGATTAAGATGGCACGGACTCGCGCTTCAACGACTATTACACCGGCCCGCCGCAGCGGGGCACCTAGGTCGCCTGCGACCCTAGCAACGTCGCCTCACCGTTTTATCAATCGGGAATTATCCTGGCTGCAGTTCAATCATCGTGTGCTGGAAGAAGCGGCTAATCCGCATCATCCGCTGCTGGAACAACTTCGGTTTCTGTCGATATCGGCCAATAATCTGGACGAGTTTTTTATGGTGCGCGTTGCAGGTTTGCGCGGTCAGGTCAGTTCGAATGTCGCTCCGCTGTCTGACGACGGCATGAGCCCGTCCGAACAATTGCAGCGGATTGGTGAAGCCGTCAGCACCTTGTGCGCGGACCAGCAAACACGTTGGCGTGAGTTACGTGTAGCGTTGGATCAGGTTGGTATTTCCTTGGTGGATGGTGATTCGCTGATGGATGGCGAGAAGGCTTGGCTAGAAGTCTATTTTGCCGAAGAAATTTTTCCGGTGTTGACGCCGTTGGCGGTTGATCCCGCGCATCCGTTCCCATTCATTCCCAATTTGGGCTTCACGCTCGCACTCGCTTTATCGCGTTCCACCGATGGCCGTGCGTTGAACGCGCTTATCCGTGTGCCGAATAAAATTGATCGGTTTATCCACTTGCCGAGCCAAGGCGTTGTGCAGGATGATGCGGAATCGGCACGCTTTATCTCGCTGGAAAACGCGATCGGGCTGTTTATCGGAAAATTGTTTCCGGGCTACCACGTCAAGGGTCTAGGTGCGTTTCGGGTCATTCGCGATAGTGACCTTGAAATCGAGGAAGAGGCGGAAGATCTCGTTCGCCAATTCGAAACGGCTTTAAAACAGCGAAAGCGTGGTTCGATTATCCGGCTCGAGGTCGAGGCTGGTATGCCCGATGAAATCCGCCAATTTGTGATTGGCGAGTTTCATGTCGATGCAGATGCCGTCTTTGAAATGACCGGTATGCTGGCGCTCAATGATCTATCCCAATTAGTGGGGATTGATCGGCCTGATCTCAAATTCGAGCCATATAATGCCCGATTTCCAGAGAGGATCCGCGATCATGCCGGCGATTGTTTCGCCGCTATCCGTGAAAAAGACCTGATCGTTCACCACCCCTATGAGAGTTTCGATGTTGTGGTTCAATTTTTGAACCAGGCAGCGCGTGACCCTAATGTGGTGGCGATCAAGCAGACCTTGTATCGCACCTCGTCGAACAGTCCGATTGTCAAGGCGTTGGCCGAAGCGGCCGAGGCGGGAAAATCAGTAACCGCCTTGGTTGAATTGAAGGCCCGCTTTGACGAGGAAGCCAATATCCGTTGGGCGCGCGATTTGGAGCGCGCCGGCGTGCAGGTGGTTTTCGGCTTTATCGAACTCAAAACCCACGCGAAGCTTTCGATGGTTATTCGGCGGGAGGGTGGGCACCTCGTGAGCTATTGCCACTTGGGAACCGGCAATTACCATCCGATTACGGCCCGTGTTTATACCGATTTATCCTTCTTTACGGCCGATCCTGCCATTGGGCGGGATGTGGCGCGGATTTTCAACTTCATCACTGGATATGCCGAGCCGACGCATCTTGAAAAACTATCGGCCTCACCCTTTTCATTGAAAAAGACGCTTTTGGACAATATCGCGCATGAAATGGCGAATGCAAAAGCGGGGAAACCGGCAGCCATCTGGGGGAAATGCAACTCGTTGGTTGATCCGATGATCATTGATGCCCTGTACGAGGCCAGTCAGGCTGGGGTGCAGGTTGATTTCGTTGTGCGCGGCATTTGCTGCTTGCGGCCGGGAATTCCTGGATTCTCGGACAATATACGGGTCAAATCGATCATCGGTCGATTTTTGGAGCATACCCGCATCTTCGCCTTTGCCAATGGTAAAGCACTGCCCCATGCAAAGGCCAAGGTTTATATTTCATCCGCGGATCTGATGCAGCGTAATCTGGATCGACGCGTGGAATCACTCGTCCCAATCTTGAACCCAACGGTACATGAGCAAGTGCTCAATCAGATCATGGTTGCCAATATGATCGATAATGAACAGAGTTGGATCATTCATTCGGACGGCACCAGCACGAAGCTCACCCATTCCGATGAAGAGCCGCCGTTCAACGCCCATCAATATTTCATGACCAATCCGAGCCTTTCGGGGCGCGGAAAGGCGCTGAAAGAATCAGGACCCCGTTCGCTTCGCGCAGATTCCAACAAGGAAATTGCCAAGGACGCATGAATCGGCCGCGAGATTGGCTATGCTCCGGACGATTCGGGCGAATTGAAAGGTTCCAATGCCAAAAGTAGCACAAGGGCGATTAAAGGTCGGTCAACCGGTCGCCATCATTGATATTGGTTCCAACTCCGTGCGGCTTGTTGCTTACGAGGGGCTGACCCGTTCGCCGACGCCTGTTTTCAATGAAAAGGCACTTTGCGGATTAGGTAGGGGGGTCCTTTCAACTGGCCTGTTGCCCCGAGACGGTATGGAAAAGGCCTATGAGGCTTTGCGCCGTTTCCGTGTGCTGTGCACGGTCATGGAAATCGAGAATATTCAGGTCATCGCTACAGCTGCGCCACGCGACGCTAAAAACGGCCCCGAGTTTTTGGCCGAATGTTCACGGATCATCGGCCAGAAGGTCGAACTGATTTCCGGCAAGCGGGAGGCGGAATTATCAGCGCTTGGCGTCGCTTGCAGCATCCACGCTGCGGATGGACTTGTTGCCGATCTCGGCGGAGGCTCGCTCGAACTGATCGGCGTGAAGGACCGCGAGATGGGGCAGGGGGTAACGCTGCCGATTGGTGTGTTGTCACTGCTCGACCGATCCGAGGGCAATCTCAAAAAGGCCCAAAAAATTATCCGCAAGGAGCTTGATCACCTGCCACAGCTGAAGGCTGCGCGGGGTAAATCGATTTATGCTGTTGGCGGTACATGGCGCTCGCTGGCCCGTCTGCATATGAAGCAGCGCGGCTATCCGCTGCAAGTCATGCATAATTATGTCATTCCGGTCAGGGATGCGGCGGATTTCACTGCGCTGATCGAACGGGTCTCAACCGAAACAATTGATTCGATTGATGTCGTCTCGGCGGCCCGCCGCCCCTTGGTCGCCTACGGGGCCTTGATTCTCGAAGAAATGATCCGCAAATGCAAACCGGCCGAGATCGTGATTTCGGCGCATGGGGTGCGCGAAGGCCTTCTGTTTGAACGGCTTGAGCCTAAGACGCTCGATGAAGACCCTTTGATTGTAGCCGCCAGCGATCTCAATATTCTCCGCTCGCGTTCACCCCGCCATTGTGAAGAAATTGTACAATGGACCGATGCCTTTATGGCCTCAACCAACATCATTGAAACAACCGAAGAACGGCGCTTACGCCATGCCGCTTGCCTTTTGGCCGATATTGGCTGGCGGGCCCACCCCGATTATCGGGGCGAGCAATCACTCAACATCATCGCCAATGCGAGCTTTATTGGCGTCGACCATCCTGGCCGCTTGTTCATCGCTCTAGCCGTAGCCTACCGGCATATGGGCTTATCCGACGACGAAGTGAGCCCTCGACTACGCGAATTAGCAACGAGCCGGATGCTTGATCGGGCGCGTATCCTTGGTGCTGCCATGCGGGTTTCCTATTTGCTAACCGCGGCGATGCCGGGCGTTTTGCCGCGTACGCCAGTGCTATGCGTGAAAGACGACCTCGAATTGCGGCTTCCCGCTGATCTCGGTCCCTTGGCCGGAGAACGCTTGTTCAACCGCTTGCGGTCGCTGGCCCGTGTTATTGGGCGCAAGCCCGTTTTAACGGTAGCCGAACGCTAAAATTTGACGGGCACCACGCGGCCTTTCGAAAATGCCAGCGCGAGATGGCCGTTTTTGAGCGCGATGGCCTTTTCGCCGAACAGGTCACGACGCCAGCCTTTAAGGGCGGGTACGTCCGCATCATCATCGGCGGCAATGGCTTCAAGGTCGTCCACATTGGCGATAATTTTTGCCGCGACACCTTCATTGTCGCACGTCATCCGCAGCAAAACCTTGAGCAATTCGACTGCAGCCGGATTATAGGGCTTCCGATCGTTTCGTTCGAGTTCCGGTAAGGTTTTGGGGTCGATCGCTAATGCGCGCTCGACCGCCGCGATAATGTCGGCACCCGAGCGGGAGCGTTCAAAGCCATTGGGGATCGATCGCAATTTGGCCAATGCTTCGACCGAGCGTGGGGCCGATGTCGCGATATCCATAATCGCGACATCCTTCAACACGCGCGAACGGGGCACGTCTCGGCTGCGGGCCTCACGCTCCCGCCAAGCGGCGAGTTCCATCAAGATGGCGAGTTCGCGGGGTTTTCTAATCCGCCCTTTCAAACGCTTCCACGCATCGGCGGGGTCCATCTCATAAGTGGAAGGCGAGGTGAGAATGGCCATCTCATCCTCTAGCCAGGTCCAGCGGTTCGATAATGTAAGTTTTTCGGCTAACGCTTTATAGACATTGCGTAAATGGGTTACATCGGAACGGGCATAGACCAATTGTGCCTCGCTTAACGGACGTTGCGACCAATCCGTGAAACGCGAAGATTTGTCGATTTTGGCCTTGGCCAAATCATGCGCTAATTGCTCGTAGGAGACGCTATCGCCATACGCTGCCACCATGGCAGCGACCTGCGTATCAAAACACGGGGTTGGAATGCAGCGGTCCAGATTCCACAAAATTTCGAGGTCTTGTCGACCCGAATGGAAGACTTTGACCACGCCCGGATGGCGCATCAGCGCAAAGAATGGCGAAAGGTCGAGGTCGGGAGCGAGCGGATCTATCAAATAATCCTCATCCTCGGCCGCGATCTGAATCAGGCAAAGTTTAGGATAAAAGGTGGTTTCTCGCATAAATTCGGTATCGACCGTCACATAAGAATGCTGCTGGAGCCGGGTGCAGGCAGCTTTAAGAGTATTCGTATCGGTAATCAGGGACATGGGATTTTCTAAACCGAGGACGCGAATCAGTGGCGCAATTGCCGTGTACATGTCTTTTACACGACTAACGACCGATACGGGATATGCGCAAAAATGACCGGCTCTCTTGACAAGGCGCGCGCGTGCATGCGTTCTCCGGCCAGAGAATTTTTACGTTTATCATGACGAGGATGACCATGCACCGCTACCGTTCGCATACTTGCGGAGCCCTTCGCGAAACCGAAGTTGGCCAAGAGGTCCGTATCTCTGGCTGGTGCCACCGCATCCGCGACCATGGCGGCGTGCTGTTTATCGATCTGCGCGATCATTACGGGTTGACGCAATGCGTCGTCGATCCGGATTCGCCAGCCTTCAAAATCGCCGAGACCTTGCGCTCAGAATGGGTCGTGCGGTGTGACGGTAAGGCGCGTGTACGGCCGGCTGGTACGGAAAATAGGGATATGCCCACCGGCATGATCGAAGTTTATGTCACCGCGATTGAGGTGTTGGGTGCTTCCGCCGAATTGCCGGTTCAGGTGTTCGGTGACCAACCCTTCCCAGAAGAAACGCGTTTGAAATACCGCTTCCTCGATTTGCGGCGCGAAAAGCTGCACAACAACATCATGACCCGCGGCCGCGTCATCGATGCGATGCGCACGAAGATGAAGGATCAGGGCTTTAACGAATTTCAAACCCCAATTCTGACGGCTTCGTCGCCCGAAGGCGCGCGCGATTTTTTGGTGCCATCCCGTATTCATCCCGGCACTTTCTACGCGCTGCCTCAGGCGCCGCAGCAATATAAGCAACTCTTGATGATGGCGGGATTTGACCGCTATTTCCAAATCGCCCCATGCTTCCGCGATGAAGATCCCCGCGCTGATCGGCTGCCGGGTGAATTTTACCAGCTCGATCTTGAAATGAGCTTTGTCGAGCAAGAGGATATTTTTGCAGCGGTTGAGCCGGTGATTGGCGGCATTTTCCGCGAGTTTGGCAATGGTAAAGCGGTAACGCCAAGCCCGTGGCCGCGTATCCCTTATGCCGTTTCGATGGATAAATATGGGTCCGATAAGCCGGATTTGCGCATTCGCAATCCCCACACCAGTGCCCCTTTGGAAATGGCGGACGTGTCCGAGCATTTCCGTGGCTCCAATTTCAAAGTGTTCGCCCGTATTCTGGAAGACGCCAAGAACCGGATTTGGGCCATTCCCGCACCAACCGGCGGGCAACGCACGTTCTGCGATCGTATGAATTCGTGGGCACAAGGCGAGGGTCAGCCGGGTCTTGGCTATGTGTTCTGGCGTGAAGGGGAGGCGGGCGGCGCAGGCCCTATCGCCAACAATATCGGGCCGGAGCGGACCGAGGCCATTCGCCAGCAGCTTGGCCTAAAAGAGGGCGACGCCGCGTTTTTTGTGGCAGGTGACCCCGAAAAATTCATCAAATTCGCTGGTAGTGCACGCATTAAGGTGGGACAAGACCTCAATCTGATCGATGAAAATCGGTATGAACTCGCGTGGATCGTCGATTTCCCAATGTTCGAGTGGAACGACGACGAGAAAAAGGTCGATTTCTCGCATAATCCGTTTTCAATGCCCCAAGGGGGCATGGATGCTTTGCAAAATCAGGATCCACTGACAATCAAAGCATTTCAGTATGATATCGCCTGCAACGGCTTTGAAATCGCCTCAGGCGGTATCCGCAACCACCGCCCGGAAGGCATGGTCAAGGCGTTTGAAATCGCAGGTTATGGCGAAGAAACGGTGATCGAGCGTTTTGGCGGCATGTATCGGGCGTTCCAATATGGCGCGCCTCCGCATGGTGGCATGGCAGCGGGCGTTGATCGCATTGTGATGCTGCTTTGTGGTGCACAAAATCTTCGTGAAGTTGCGCTATTTCCGATGAATCAGCAGGCGGAAGATTTGTTGATGGGGGCGCCGAGCGAGGCAACGCCGCGGCAATTGCGCGATCTTCATTTGCGTTTGAATCTGCCTGAAAAATAATGATTTCAATAGTTTAGGTTGAATTTCTAAAGGATTTTGCCATGACGACGGACGCTTCCGACGACCTTCGCTCCGGCTCGATGATCTATCACCGGTATCCGCGACCGGGAAAATTGGAAATTCAGCCGACCAAACCGCTAGGCAACCAGCGCGATCTGGCGCTGGCCTATTCGCCTGGCGTTGCGGCCCCGTGTGAGGCGATTGCGGCCGATCCGGACATGGCAGCGGAATTAACGAGCCGTCAAAATCTCGTGGCTGTGATCTCGAATGGCACGGCTGTTTTGGGTTTGGGCAATATTGGACCGCTTGCCTCCAAACCGGTCATGGAAGGAAAAGCCGTTCTTTTCAAGAAATTTGCCGGTATCGACGTGTTCGATATCGAGGTTGCTGAGAACGATCCTGACCGGTTCGTCGAGGTTGTTGCTGCGTTAGAGCCGACCTTTGGCGGCATCAATCTCGAAGATATCAAGGCACCGGAATGCTTCGAAATTGAAGCAAAATTGCGCGAACGCATGGATATTCCGGTGTTTCACGACGATCAGCATGGAACGGCGATCATCGTTGGCGCTGCTGTTCTGAATGCGGTTGATTTAACCGGCAAAGCTATGGATTCCATCAAGATTGTTGCGTCAGGGGCCGGTGCCGCCGCTCTTGCCTGCCTTAACTTGTTGGTGTCGCTTGGCGTGCGCCGTGACAATATCTGGATAAGCGATCTGGAGGGTGTCGTCTACCAAGGGCGCGTGGCGCTGATGGACCGTTGGAAGAGCGCTTTTGCGCAACCAACCGAAAAACGCACCTTGGCCGAGATCATTGATGGCGCCGACGTGTTTCTGGGCCTCTCTGCCGGAGGTGTTTTAAAACCGGAAATGGTTGCCCGGATGGCTCCCCAGCCGCTTATTTTGGCATTGGCAAATCCCAATCCGGAAATTATGCCCGAAGCCGCGAGGGCGGTCAGGCCTGACGCGATGATGTGTACAGGGCGTTCCGATTATCCCAATCAGGTCAATAATGTCCTTTGTTTCCCCTATATTTTCCGCGGTGCGCTCGATGTGGGAGCCCGGACGATCAATGAGGATATGAAATTGGCCGCGGTCGCCGCCATTGCGCGGTTGGCGCGCGAAGCACCGTCGGATGTCGCAGCCAAAGCCTATGGTGGCGAGGTTTCCACCTTCGGCGCAGAATCTCTCATCCCCAGCCCGTTTGATCCGAGGCTTATCCTGCGGATTGCGCCTGCGGTCGCCAAAGCCGCCATCGCATCGGGCGTGGCGCGGCGTCCGATCACGGATTTCAAGGCTTATGAGGAGCGCCTTTCCGGCTTTGTGTTCCGCTCCGGCTTCATCATGAAGCCGATTTTTGAACAGGCCAAAGCTGCGCCTAAGCGCGTCATCTATTCGGATGGCGAGGATGAGCGCGTTTTGCGGGCGGCACAGATTGCAATCGAGGAGGGGTTTGCGGTCCCGATGCTGATCGGGCGACCAAGCGTTATTGAGAGCCGCTGCGAGCGCTATGGCTTAAGCATCCGCCCGGGCAAAACTGTCGAAGTGATCAATCCCGACGATGATCCTCGGTATCGTGATTATGTCGCAACGCTTATCGAATTGATGGGAAGAAAAGGGGTGACGCCGGACGCCGCACGCACGCTGGTGCGTACCAATACAACCGTTATTGCGGCGATTGCGGTGATGCGGGGCGATGCGGATGCGATGATCGCCGGACTTGAAGGGCGGTTCAATTCGAAATTGCGCAATATCCGCGATATTATTGGCCTAAAGCCAGGTGCGCGGGACCTTTCGGCGATGACGCTGATGATCACGACCAAGGGGCATTATTTTCTGGCTGATACCCATGTCAAACAGGACCCGACTTCGGAAGATATAGCTGATATTGCGTTGTTATGCGCCGGGCATGTTGAGCGATTTGGGATTGCGCCGAAAATCGCGCTGCTCTCCCATTCGGATTTTGGTGACTCCGATGCGCCATCGGCGCTCAAAATGCGAGCAGCCTTGGGTTTAATCCGCGCTCGGGCGCCTACCTTAGAGGTTGATGGCGAAATGCAGGGCGATACCGCTCTGGTACAAGCGATCCGATCCAAGCGGCTACCGGATTGTTCGCTTAATGGAGATGCCAATATCTTGATTATGCCAAATCTCGATGCTGCCAATATCGCGCAGCAATTGATCAAAGTTTTGGCCGATGCGTTGCCCGTCGGTCCAATATTGCTCGGCACGGCCAAACCAGCCCACGTGCTCACCACGTCGGTAACCGCGCGTGGTGTGGTCAATATGACGGCTTTGGCCGTTGTGGAGGCACAGGCGAATATCGCCTAAAGCGGTATTATTTCGGTTCGACCTGAAGCTCGAACAAATCGAGAATGGCCGCTGGTCCATCGCCAGCGGATGTGTCGGAAAGGCTAACGCCTGCAGGATTTTTCGCCTGTGCCGCAATCATTAGCCGGTCGGGCTTCCCGATAAAGGTAACGAGCGATTGGGTTAATCCACGCGCATTAGGCGACATGCCGAAATAGATTTGCAAACTTGCGGCGGCAGCGGCGGCATAAGAACTTCTTACTTCGGCTGGTGGGCGCTTGGTCTTAATCGCCTGTTGATCGGTCAAACGTTCCGCAAGGCCGTGATTCTCAACCGATAGTGCAAATGATTTGACACTCGCGCCCAGCAGTAAAGCGGGTGCAGCTGTTGGCGCTGCTGCAATGTTGGCGGCCGGAATATTGCCAAATGTTCCGGTCAATGACACCGCAGCCATGTTTTCACCGGAAAGATTGGACTGAAGCGTTAGGTCCTGTGATTTAGGATCAAGTGTTACCCTTAAGCCGCCAGACACATTAATATATCGATATCCGAGCCCCATCAGTGTTTGAACGGCAGGCTCAGTACTCGTTGCGGGTAGCGGCCCGGTCAACGCATCAAAGTCAAGCGCGAGGGCGAGAGGTGAGCCCTCGGGCGTCGTATCGACGGCAAACGTGAAGTGACGAAGGCCCGAATGCCGCAATCCATCGATGTCGGCGTCGATGGTGGCGTTGTTCAATTCGATATGACCGATCACAGGCGTAAATAATGCCGGTTCAATGTCTGCTAGTTTCGCATTGGGCTTCATCAAGGCCTTGCGGACGCTCTCGAGGACCAAGCCGATGTTGATATTGTCTTGAGCGATGCGGTCGATGGTCAATCGGAAATCATCAACGGCTATATCGAGCCCTTCGAAGGCATAGGCGGATGTATCCTTGCCACCTTTATAGGAAAATCGGCGCAAACTGGCCGAATTAGTTGGCTTTTCGGGCTCCTTCACCGAGATGCCCAATATTTCAAATGAGCCTGTTGAAATGGCAGAGTATACATCAATGACATCAAGGGCCGACGCCACCAATTCGGCATCGTTTAGTGGCGTGGGTTTGGCTTGCGCCTTCAGCAAACGTTCGGAAATAGCCGTTAACCCATCGCCAATATCGCGAAAGCTCTCATCTTGAACCTCAATCCGGTCGATGGATATAACGGAATGAGAGGCCGATTGGAGAGCGATTTTCTCAATACGGGCAAGACGGTAAGCACGATGAAATTCCGAAGGTTTGGGGTCTTTGGTAGCAGCGCCAAAGCCAACCAGCACGGCAAGGTCGACGTCATCCAAAGCTAATGATGCGGCTAATCCCGAATTGGCGTCTCCCATGCCGCCCGTCGCGCCAAAGGTAATTTGGCCGGCGCGGATCTGGCTTGCTAAACCCTGCCTGACATTGGTCATTACGACATTTGAAAAGAGTGTGACCGTGGTTTGCCCGCTGACCAATTGGGTTTCGCGAAGCCGCGAAATCCGGATGGCGTCTGCATCAAGCGTTGCAATGGCCTTGGCTTGAGCCGCTGCATCCGCTCCATGCAAAAGGGCCTCCAATCCGTCGGGCGCGATGTTCAGATCTTCAAATTCGATACCCTCAGCCCGAAATTCGGCTTGTCCAGAATGGAAGGTAAAGGAGTCGATCCGCACGGGCTCGCCTGCATAGCCGAGCCTCAGCAACCCGAGAAGGGTTAGCGCCATCAAGACGAGCCGTAAGACCATGCGAACCATGCCGGAGAACCTCACCATGCCGTTGAAGCAAGGCCGTTATAATCCGGCGCCTTGACCGATTCGTTAAGCGGCAGGACGGAATGTTTGCATCACTGACGTGATGTCGGTCATCGACGGAAGGCCGTTTTCATTGCCTAACTTCTGAATTTTGTGGGTCGAAGCGGCCCGCGCAAATTCGAAATGGGATTCCCAAGGCAAGGCCGGACGGGCCAAATAGGAATACATATAAGCGCCGTGAAACACATCGCCTGCGCCGTTGGTATCAATGATCGCTGCGGATGGCACAGATAAAGGCGGCTGAACACGAACTGTGCCGCTTTCATCATACCAGAGCATGCCGCGCTCGCCGCGCGTGACGCCGCCGATTTTTACACCCTTCGCCTTCAATAGGTCGATCAAGCCTTTGTCATCAAGGTTCATTTGTTCGGCAAGACGCTCGCCACAAATCGCGACATCAATATGCTCCAATAGCTCCAACGTATTGGATCGCACACCGCCGCCATCAAGCGACACCAGCGCGCCCATCTCGCGGCATGTCTTTGCATAATGGATCGCCGCATCGCCCATATGGCCGTCGAGATGCAAAGCACGGCATCCGTCGAGGCGAAGCGTCGGGAAGGGGTGGAGATAATCATCGTCGCGGCAACGGATAATAGCCCGCTTGCCATTATTCGGAATTACGAAAGAGAGCGAGCTTTCCTTAACCTTGCGGCCATGGACAGGAATTGCATATTTGGCCGCCATATCCAGAAACATCCGGCCCAACCAGTCATCGGCGAGCGAGGTCAAGAGATCGGGCACAATACCCAGCTTCGCGCAACAAAACGCCGCCGTGACCGCATTTCCTCCAAACGACACCGCATAATCTTGCGCGACGGTTTTGTCGTCCCCTGATGGAATATGATCCGTCAAGAAAGTTACATCGATATAGGTTTGCCCAATAAACAGCGCTTCCATGGCGTCCCACTGATCGGTTGCATTAAAAAATGATCTCTCTTTCGATTGGATCAATTTTGCGGGCGCGACAAGTAGAAAACACTAAAAAAGGACGTGTTTCTTCATCCTATGGAAAAACTCGTGCCACATCCACAGGCTGCCGTGGCGTTCGGATTGGCCACCCGAAAGCTTTGCCCCATCAGATCATCAACAAAGTCGAGCGTTGATCCCGCAACAAACGGCAGAGAAACAGAATCAACCAGCACCACGGAACCGTCTTTTTCAATGCTCAAATCGTCATCATTTTGCGTTTGAACAATGTCAAAGCCGTATTGGAAGCCGGAGCATCCTCCGCCGCTAACACTGACGCGCAGCATCGATCCGGTCGGCTCCTTGGCCATAATCGCCGCAATTCGCATCGCCGCTCGTTCGGTTAACGAAAAATTCGAAAGGGAATCGGACATGGCTATCGGCTTTTTGTTCGTGAAAAGAGTGGATTGCGCGATACAAAAATAGGAATGTAGTGGCATGAATTCAACGGGTATTACTGGAATTAGATCGGAGGCCAGGATGGATCGCAGATTTGACCGTTGGCGGGCGTCCTATGCAACAGATCCAGCCGCCTCTCGCGGTCGCCACTTTCCAGAAGTCAGCTCGCCGACGCGGAGCGAGTTTCAGCGGGATCGGGATCGGATCATCCATTCGACAGCGTTTCGCCGCTTGAAACACAAGACGCAAGTTTTTGTGTTTCACGAAGGAGATCATTTTCGGACCCGCCTGACCCACACCATCGAGGTTGCCCAGATTGCCCGTTCAATCGCGCGTGCCTTGGGGTTGGACGAGGACCTTGCCGAAGCCCTCGCGCTCGCTCACGACCTTGGCCATACGCCCTTTGGCCATACGGGCGAAGACGTGCTTGACGCGTGTCTTTCTGACTTCGGTGGCTTTGACCACAATGCGCAGGCTTTGCGGATCGTGACGGTGCTGGAGCGCCGCTATCCTGATTTTGATGGCCTTAATTTGACGTGGGAAATGCTGGAAGGTCTCGTCAAGCATAACGGGCCGTTGGTGGATCGGCAGGGCATGCCGCTCCCGCGTTATGCTAAGCGGGGCGTGGCTGCCGATATCGTGCGTGAAGATGCACTTTTGCATCTGGACTTAAAGTCGTTTGCCGGCCCCGAGGCGCAAGTTGCGGCCTTGGCCGATGATATTGCCTATAATGCCCATGATTTGGACGACGGGTTAAGGGCGGATCTGTTCCAACTCGAGGATCTTGTCGATGTGCCTTATCTCGCATCGATCCTTGCCGAAATTCGAACGAAATGGCCTAATCTTGAGGATACCCGAACGATTCATGAATTGGGCCGGCGTCTGATTACTCGGTTTGTCGAAGGGGTCATCGGGTATAGCCGTACCCTGTTGCAACCATTTGAGGGTAAACAGGTGGGTGCCATTCGTGCTGCTGATTCGGCCGTCATCGCATTTAACGAGGAACTCCGTCAGGCGGATAAAGATATTAAGCGCTTTCTCTTTGCGCGAATGTATCGCGATCCCAATGTCATGCGTGTGCGTGCTCAGGCGGAACAGGTCATGCGGGATCTGTTTACGGCCTTTATGCAGGATAGCCGACGCCTTCCCGAAGATTGGCAAAAGCGGCTGCCGGAGCATGACCAAGGCGCAAGGGCGCATCATATCGCCGATTATATCGCAGGCATGACCGATCGTTTTGCCCTTCAAGAACACCGCCGCCTGTTTGACGTTACTCCTGAATTGCGATAGCCGCGCTGCATCAGCCTTTTTTAACCCGTATTCCGACCGAAGCGAGCCATACAATGAACCTGTTCGATATCTACCAGCGGCGGATTGTTACGCTTGTGACCGAACTGGGGAGCAGCGGTCGCTTGCCCGCAGGGCTAGATACCACAAAAATCGTTGTTGAGGCGCCGCGGGACATGTCCCATGGCGATCTGGCAACCAACGCCGCATTGGTCTTGGCCAAAGAAGCAGGTATGCCTCCCCGTACTTTGGCGGATCTTATCGCCCCCTTCCTATCCGGATTTGATGGCGTTTCCGGTGTTTCGATTGCGGGTCCGGGATTTATTAATCTCACGCTTGATCCGTCGGTGCTTCAGAGCGTTTTAACGGCTGTACTCGAACAAAAGGGCGATTTTGGTCGCAGCACGATTGGCCAGAGCGCAAAAGTAAATGTCGAGTTCGTTTCGGCCAATCCAACAGGTCCGATGCATGTCGGGCATGGTCGCGGTGCCGTGTTCGGGGATGCGCTGGCCAGCCTCCTGAGCTTTGCCGGCTTTGATGTCAGCCGGGAATATTACATCAATGATGCAGGAGCGCAGGTCGATATTTTAGGCCGTTCAGCCTATTTAAGATACAGGGAAGCGCTGGGCGAGGAAATTGGTGCGATGCCCGATGGCCTTTATCCGGGCGATTACCTGGTACCCGTCGGCGAAGCCTTGGCCCGGGATCATGGGCCCACTTTGCTCCAGCTTCAGGAAAAAGATTGGCTGCCCATCGTCCGCGCCAAAGCGATTGCGATGATGATGGATATGATCCGCGAGGATCTTGCTGCGCTTGATATCCGGCATGACGTATTCTTCTCCGAGCGCACCCTCTCGCAAGACGGAGCTGTTGATCGCATCCGGCTCATGATTGACGGCTTGACGGCACGCAATCTCGTTTATCAAGGGCGGCTTGCTCCCCCCAAAGGCGCGCCGGTCGAGGATTGGGAAGACCGCGAACAGATCTTGTTCCGCGCCTCGGATTTTGGCGATGATGTGGATCGTCCGCTCCTAAAATCGGATGGATCCTATACCTATTTTGCCGCCGATATTGCCTATCATCTGTCGAAGTTCGAGCGCGGATTCCCGCTGATGATTGATGTATGGGGAGCCGACCACGGCGGCTATATCAAGCGAATGACCGCTGCCGTGAAGGCCGTCACCGGCGGCGCAGGCGAACTCGATGTCAAGATTTGCCAACTGGTCCGGCTGCTTCGCAATGGCGAGCAAGTCAGAATGAGCAAGCGGTCGGGTGATTTCGTGACACTCCGGGAGGTCGTCGATGAGGTGGGCTGCGACGCCGTTCGCTTCATGATGCTGTTCCGAAAGAACGATGCAACCCTCGATTTCGATCTGGCTAAAGTGATCGAACAGTCGAAGGATAACGCGGTTTTTTACGTGCAATATGCCCATGCCCGGTGTGCGTCGGTCCTGCGGCAGGCCACGAGCCAGAAGGCATCGGGCGTCGGACATGAAGCCTTGCTGGCGTGCGACCGCTCTGGCCTGACGGATCAATCTGAACTCGGCGTAATGCATCGCATCGCTCAATATCCCCGGATTGTAGAGGCTGCTGCATTAGCCCATGAACCGCATCGGGTGGCGTTCTATTTGTATGAATTGGCGAGTGATTTCCACGGGCTATGGAACCGTGGTAAGGAATCGCCGCATTTACGATTTGTAATGGATAATGATACAGCATTAACGTTAGCGCGGCTTTCTCTGGTCGAGTCGGTTCGTAGTGTCATTGCGGCGGGTCTTGGCGTTCTAGGGGTCTCGGCACCGGATGAGATGCGCTAAGTCCTTTCCAATTTAGGGTTGCGGCATTTTTTACCCATCGACCGACAGGTTTTTTTCGCATGACCGACGACCAATATAACCGGCCCGGCGTAAATCTAGAGGAACTGGAGCGGCAATTGCGCGTCGCTTCCCGATCCCATCGCGACGATGCGGTTAGACGGGGAGCCGCAGAGCCAATGGCCGAGCAACCGGCTGCCATTCCCGATATCGACGCCCTTCGCCGCGAATTTAACCGGTCACGTGAGCAGGATATTCCTGCCCCACAACCGGTTGAAGCCTTGGCCTTTCAACCGGGGCCACCACCAGCTTTCTTGCGGCAGCCTTATGCGGCTGGACCTGAGGCAACGGGTGGATCAAATTCGTTTGATGACCGTTTTCCTTTCATTGATCGGGGGCGAAAAAAAGGACCGGTGCTTTTTCGCTCGCTGTTTTCGGGCGTTGTAGCGGTGTTGATGGTTGCCGTCGGATATATCTTGTTTTCCGGAAAGCTTCCGCTGAGTGGGCCGAATGCGCCTGATCAAAAGTCTGTGCCTGTGATCAAGGCTGATCCAAATCCGGTTAAAATCGTCCCAGAAGTCGCCAATTCGGATGATGCATCGCAGGCTGGGTCGGAATTATTCGGTAAAAAGGGCGGTGAAGTCGCGGTACCCACAACGATCCGGCCGTCAGCCGAGGCGCCCGTCGATGTGAATGCTGTCGTCAAAGGAGCTGGACCCAAAACAACGCCGTTGGTGCCCGGAATGGGCGATCCTAAACTGGTGCGTACCGTAACCGTCCGTCCCGATGGCACCTTGATTGGTGATCAACCGCAACCGGCCCCATCGACGGCCAGTGCTGTTCCCGTTGTAGCTACACCACCCGCCGTTGCGATGACTCAAGAGGCGCAACCGACGCCCGTTGTCCAACCGTCACCGGTCGTGGTTGCTGCGCCGGTCAAAGTGGCCACTGCGCCCGCGCAAGCTCCCGTGGAAACGCTTCCACCCTTAACGGCAGCAACGACGGAATTGCCAACGATTGGTGGATTTCCGGTTCCTCTGCCATTTCCTCGGCCTGCCGATATTGGTGCTGCCTCTGACGTGGATCCGATCGAAGCCCTTGTCGCTGCGACCACAAACGCAGCGCCTGAGACGACAGCGGAGGCGACGCAGACACAAAGCGATGCAGCTCCAACCGGTGATTATGCGGTGCAATTTGGTGCTTCGCCTTCGGAGGCCGAAGCCAATGCGATGGCGTCAAAGCTCAAGGGGCAATTGATTGAACTGCTTGAATCCCATCCGCTGGTGGTTCTCAAAGGCGATAGCAATGGCAAGACGGTGTTCCGCGTTCGGGCCACGGGTTATTCTCGTGACGAGGCCGCTGCGACGTGCGCAACGGCGGGCGCTGCCGGCACAAAATGTTTTATTGCCAAGAATTGAGATCGGATAATTTAGCCAATGGCTTCAACGCGTTGCAAAGCTCTGATTCTCGGCTGTGCTGGTCCAACTCTAACGCCTGACGAAGAAGCCTTTTTTTCGCGCGTGCGACCTTGGGGGCTCATTTTATTCAAGCGCAACATCGTTGATGCTGAACAAGTTTCGTCGCTCTGCGTGAGTTTTCGTTCGATCGTCGAACGCTTAGACGCGCCCGTCCTGATCGATCAGGAAGGTGGAAGGGTTCAGCGCATGGGGCCGCCGTTGTGGCGAAAATATCCGGCTGCAGCGCGGTATTTGGAAGCGGTGAACGGTGATGTTTCAAAAGCGACGGCATTGGCTCGTGTTGGATCGCGGTTAATAGCGGATGATTTGCGGCATTGCGGAATTACCGTGGACTGCATGCCGGTCCTCGATTGTCCGGTCGATCATGCCGACAAGGCCATCGGCGATCGCGCTTATGCAACAGATCCGGTGGCGATTTCGTTGATTGCGGAAGGTGCGGCACGAGGCCTGCTCGATGGTGGCGTCTTGCCGGTAATCAAACATATGCCGGGCCACGGGCGAGCGATGGTGGATAGCCATTATGCCTTGCCGGTTGTCAAAGCGGAACTTGCGACATTGGAACACACAGATTTCAAGCCGTTTCGGGCGCTTCGTTCGTTTCCGGTCGCCATGACGGGGCATATTGTTTTCGAAGCTATCGATCCCCACAAACCTGCGACGCTTTCGAAATCTGTTATTACTGACATTATCCGTGGCTTTATTGGGTTTGACGGTCTTTTGTTGAGCGACGACGTTTCCATGAAGGCGCTCTCGGGTGGATTTGAGGAGCGGACCGCGGCATTGATCGCCGCTGGGTGTGATATTGCGCTTCATTGTAACGGTCTGATGGAGGAGGCCGTCGCCGTAGCACAAGCCGCGCCGGAGCTTCGTGAGCGCGCCTTAGAGCGAGCGGAAGCGGCGCTTTCTTGGCTTCGTCCACCGCAAACCCCGTTTGATCCTGTGGAAGCAGCCAAAAATCTTGATCACATGCTTGCTCTTCCGGCCTGAAGTCGCCAGACTCTTTTCAGGTTTTGGGGTGAAGCGCATTAATGTCGGAAGCAAAATTTTTTGGCGAACCAGAGTTTGAAGACGCGCGTAGCGCGTCCGATCCTGTTTGCATGCTTGACCTTGACGGCTTTTCTGGCCCGCTCGATGTGTTGCTTGAATTGGCACGTCGGCAGAAGGTCGACCTCGCCAAAATTTCGATTTTGACTCTGGTCCAGCAATATCTCAATTTTATCGAGGAAGCGCGGGCGTTGCGCCTCGAACTCGCGGCCGACTATCTTGTTATGGCGGCCTGGTTGGCCTTTCTTAAATCGCGCTTGTTGTTGCCCGTTGTTGCGTCGGCGGAAGAGCCGAATGCGTCCGATTTGGCAGCCGCTTTGGCCAATGGCTTACGGCGCTTGGAAGCCATCCGGGCGGTCTCGCGCCTGCTGCAGGAGCGCCCGCAATTGGGACGGGATATTTTCGCCCGTGGCAATCCCGAGCCGGTGGCGTTGAAACGTATCTCACTGTGGGAAGCGTCGATCCATGATTTGCTTTCGGCCTATGCCCAACAACGGCAGGTAAGGGCGCTGGCCCGAATCTCGCTCCGCAAGCGGCATGTCTGGTCGCTGGAAGCCGCCCGTGCCGCGCTTGAACGGCTGATTGGCATGACAACGGAATGGTCGGTTCTGGACGACTATTTGATCGCGTTTATCGTCGAGCCATCGATGCGTCGGACGGTAAGGGCAACGTCACTGTCGGCGACCCTTGAACTCGTCAAAGAGGGGCGGGCGGAAATAAGGCAAGAGCGTACCTTCGCTCCCATTGAAATGCGTGCGATCCGCAATGCATCTGAAAGGTCGGTCGCATGACAAGCGAATCCTTAAGCAACCCCTCTGAACAGACGAACGAAGCCCGGCGGGTTGTTCGAGATGCTCGATATCTTCGCGACAAGCGTATTGTGGAAGCCTTGCTGTTTGCTTCTGCAACCCCGCTTTCCGAAGGCGATTTCAGTTTTCATGTTGGTCCAGATGCGGCTTTGGAAGATTTGTTGGCTGAATTAGCCGCCGATTATGGGCCGCGGGGCATTAATTTGGTCCGAACAGCTGGAAAATGGGCGTTTCGTACCGCCGAAGATCTCGGGCATTTGCTGGTGCGGGAACGGGAAGAGCCGCGTCGCCTGTCACGTGCAGCTCTGGAGACCTTGGCCATAATTGCCTATCACCAGCCCGTCACGCGTGCGGAAATTGAAGATATTCGTGGCGTCGCAACCAGCAAGGGAACGCTGGACGTTTTGATGGAGTCAAATTGGATCAAATTGCGAGGCCGTCGCCGCTCACCCGGTCGTCCGGTAACTTACGGAACGACGGAAGCTTTTCTGGACCATTTTGGGTTGCAGGCGATTAATGAATTGCCCGGCCTTTCGGAATTGAAGGGCGCAGGCTTCTTTGATGGAAGGTTGCCGGCGGATTTTGATATGCCGGAACCCTCCGATGCTCCGGGCTTGCGCGCCGATGAAGATCCTTTGGACGAAGATTTATTTGTCTTACTCGCCGAGGAACGGTCTGGTGTGGTTGAGGATGTGCTTGAGCCGTAAATCGGTCGTATTCTTCGTTCCTGTCTGAATTGTGATTCAGGCCGAACGAAGTTCTTGTTTTTGCCGTCCCGGAAGCCTAGTTTCGTGGCCATGGTGTTGGACCGTCAGGTCCGCTTGATTGAATCGGAGGCTGTTATGGGAAGCGTGAGCATCTGGCACTGGATCGTTGTGGGCATTATCGTGATGCTGCTTTTTGGACGCGGTAAGGTTTCGGATTTGATGGGTGATGTTGCCAAAGGCATTAAATCTTTCAAAAAGGGCATGGCGGATGATGAGCCTGTAGCGCCTGTCCATCCGGCTGAAGCAGCCAAGCCCGTGCCTGATCATAGCACACCGGCGCAGCCGAGCAGCGCACCGCATGAGCATAAAGCGGTCTGATTGGATCAACGGTCGCGGTTTGACGCGTTCGTAACATAGGCTCACTCGAGATGTTCGATTTTGGTGCAGGCGAACTGGTTGTTATCGGCGTGGTAGCGCTTGTTGCGATCGGTCCGAAGGAATTGCCAGGTTTGCTGCGTACGGTCGGTCAGGCGATCGGCAAGATGCGTCGCATGGCTGGGGATTTTCAGGGGCAATTTAATGACGCGATGCGCGAAGCCGATTTGGCGGAAGCGCAAAAGATGTTGTCTGATCTCAAGTCCGATATGTCTGGCCTTTCGACCGATCCGACTCCACCGCCAGCGTTCCCGATGCCGGCGGAAATTCCCGAGCCGACTCTGGGTGTGGAGGTAGCCGCATCGGCGGAAGTCTCCGTGACGGAATCGGTCGACGATGCCGAGACTCCGGCGCCCAAAAAGCGTAGCCGTAAAGCGAAAGTCGACGAGGCAACGGCAGAGGCTACTGCGGAAACCACGTCCGATGCCGGCGATGCGCCTGCCGAGGAGAAGCAAAAACGCCGTCGCGCCTCCAAGAAATCCGATCAAGAAGAAGCAGCGTCATGACCGCCGACGATATTGACGCCTCCAAGGCACCTTTGATGGAGCATTTGATCGAGCTGCGCGCACGGCTCATCAAATCCATGGTAGCGTTTTTCCTGATGTTTTTTGTCAGCTTCTTCTTTGCCAAAAATATTTATAATATTCTGGTCTATCCTTATGTGATGGCGGCAGGTGACGTGTCGCAGGTCAAGCTGATCTATACCGCACCGCTTGAATATCTGTTTACCCAGATCAAGATTGCGGTTTTCGGTGCTTCATTTTGTTCGTTCCCCGTTGTTGCGACCCAAATCTACAAATTTGTCGCGCCAGGTTTGTACAAGAACGAGAAAGACGCTTTTGTCCCATATTTGATCGCTACTCCCGCATTGTTTTTGGTGGGAGCCTCGGTCGTGTTCTTTGTCGCCATGCCGATTGTGATGAAATATTCGATCGGTCAGCAGCAACTCGAAGTGGCGGGCGAGGCGTCGATCCAGCTCTTGCCCAAGGTGAGCGAATATCTTTCGCTGATCATGACGCTCATTTTTGCCTTTGGCATTACATTCCAGTTGCCCGTTGTTTTGACGTTATTGGCTCGGGCAGGCTTCATTGATGCGCAGTTTTTGCGCGACAAGCGCCGTTATGCGGTCGTATTGGTGTTTGTTGCGGCAGCCGTTTTGACACCGCCCGACGTGATTAGCCAGATGTCTCTCGCCATTCCGACATTGCTACTTTACGAAGCCTCTATCTTCGCTGTCCGAATCGTCGAAAGACAGCGGGCGAAAGCCGATGCGAAACGAAACGACGATTGATCCGTTTTTTCCGCGTCTATGAAACGACTTGGACGAGGACGCTCATGTACGATATTCGCTGGATCCGGGACAACGCCGAGCGTTTTGACCAAGGTCTTAAAAGCCGCAGCGCGGAGCCACTTTCGGCCCGCTTGTTAGCGCTCGACGATAAACGCCGTGCGGCGATAGCGGTTTCGCAAACGGCGCAAGAGCGCCGCAACGCGTTGTCGAAAGAAATCGGGCAAGCCATGGCGGCTAAGGATCAGGCGCGCGCCGATGCTTTAAAAGCCGAAGTTGCTGCACTGAAGGACCGCCTTGCGGAGGCTGAGGCGCAAGAAAAGGAATTGATTGCCGAACTGGATGCTGCGCTGGCAGCCATCCCTAACACGCCCCTTGAATCGGTTCCAATTGGTAGCGATGAACACGGCAATGTGGTGACCCGCGTATGGGGTGAACCCAAAACCTTCCCCTTTGAGGCCAAGCAACATTTTGACCTTGGCGAAGGGTTGGGTCTGATGGATTTCGAAGCGGCCGCCAAAATGTCGGGTGCCCGTTTTGTCGTGAATAAAGGGCATTTGGCGCGCTTAGAGCGGGCGATCGGTCAATTCATGCTCGATCTGCATACGGGTGAAAACGGATATTCGGAAGTTAATCCGCCGCTGTTGGTCAAAGATCATGCAATGTTTGGTACGGGACAATTGCCCAAATTTGCTGAGGATTTGTTCCGCGTTCAACCCGATTACTGGCTTATTCCTACCGCTGAAGTCTCACTGACCAATATGGTGCGGGACAGCATCGTCGAGGAAAAAGAATTGCCGATGCGGGTTACCGCCTTAACGCATTGCTTCCGCGCTGAGGCAGGATCCGCTGGCCGCGATACGCGCGGGATGATCCGTCAGCATCAATTTCAGAAGGTCGAACTCGTGACGATTGCCACGCCGGAGCAATCTGCGGCCGAGCATGAGCATATGACGGCTTCAGCCGAAAAAGTGTTGCAGAAGCTTGGGCTTGCCTATCGGGTTATGACACTGTGCACAGGCGATATGGGCTTTGGCTCCCAAAAAACCTACGACATTGAGGTTTGGCTGCCAGGGCAGGGGATGTATCGCGAGATTTCGTCCTGCTCTGTGTGTGGTGATTTTCAGGCCCGCCGCATGAATGCGCGTTTTAAATCCGCCGACGGCAAAGGCAACCGTTTCGTACATACCCTGAACGGTTCAGGGTTGGCGGTTGGTCGCACGCTCGTTGCTGTGATGGAAAATTATCAGAACGCCGATGGTTCGATCACGGTACCGGCTGCTTTGGCTCCTTATATGGGGGGCATTACCACCATCGGGAAAGCAGGTTCCTAATGCGTATTTTGGTTACAAATGACGATGGTATCCATGCGCCGGGTCTTGCGATTTGCGAATCGATCGCGCGGTCGCTTTCCGATGATGTGTGGATCGTCGCACCTGAAACGGATCAATCCGGCGTTGCACACTCGTTATCGCTGAACGACCCCTTGCGGTTACGCCAAGCCGGTTTTCAGCGCTATGCGGTGCGCGGTACGCCAACCGATTGCGTGATCATGGCCGTTCGGCATGTGCTCGATCGGAAGCCGGATCTGATTTTGTCGGGTGTTAATCGGGGGCAGAATGTCGCCGAGGATGTAACCTATTCCGGAACGGTTGCTGCGGCAATTGAAGGGACTATTTTGGGCGTTCCTTCGATTGCCCTTTCGCAGTGCTATGGTCCGGATACGGTCAAGGCCCCGCACTGGAAATGTGCCGAGACCTTGGCGTCCGGCGTCATTCAAAAGGTGCTGGCCGAAGGCATTCCACCGAATATTTTAGTGAATATCAATTTCCCAAATTGTTTGCCGGAAGACGTCAAAGGAACAAGCGTTGCTGTTCAAGGCCAGCGGCAGCAGGATTTGCTGCGCATAGATGAACGTTTGGATGGTCGTGGCAATCCTTATTATTGGATCGCGTTCGGGCGTGGAAAATCCATTCCCGGTCATGGCACCGATCTCGAAGCCATTGCCAATCAACGTATTTCCGTTACGCCACTCAGGTTAGACCTTACCGATGAGCCAACCTTGACGCGTTACGCGCAGATTTTTTGAACAGGATTTCAGAGCGTGGCGATCAGATCAGGCAGCGCTGAGGCGACCATGTCTTTCCTTTTGGGACTGCG
This sequence comes from uncultured Hyphomicrobiales bacterium, assembly GCA_903900975.1. Lineage (GTDB taxonomy): Bacteria > Pseudomonadota > Alphaproteobacteria > Rhizobiales > Beijerinckiaceae > CAIUPE01. Next base: position 93,075 of record CAIUPE010000141.1, read on the forward strand.
GGCCCGCGGCGTGCTCGATACGGCTACCTTGCGGGCATTCGAGCGAGTATCGCGCGTCGAATTCGTTGGCCATCAATATGCAGATCTCGTGCATGAGGATATTTCGTTGCCGATCCCTTGTGGGCAATCTCAAACGTCGCCGGGTGGGCTGGCCCGCATGTTGTCTGCTCTGGGTGCCTCATCTGGGGATCGAATTCTGGAAATCGGCACCGGCTCGGGCTATGGAACCGCTCTGTTAAGCCATGTTGGATTGAGCGTGGTGAGTTTAGAGCGCTATCGCTCCTTGGCGGAAGCGGCGCGGACGCGGTTTGCCCGGCTTGGTTTTTCCAATATTCGCGTCTTGCACGCCGACGGTATGCGCGGTTTAGCCAATGAAGGCCCGTTTGATCGCATCATCGTGCAAGGCTCAATTGAAGGCGATCACGAACCTTTGCTTGAACAATTAACACCTGGAGGCTGCTTGGTAGGCGTTTTGCGTGCCGGCCATGTCACGGAATTGACCCGTTGGCGCCGCGGCGAAGGCAGCCGATCCGTTGAGATGGACCATTTCGGCCGTCTTGACCTTCCTCTTTTGTCCAAAGGCATGGCGGAAGCGCTTTAACGGCATAAAGTAGCCGTAATTGGACCTCAGAAAGAACTTCTTAACCTAAACAGAGCATTAATGAGCGCATTAAAGCTTTGAGTCGCCGACTCGTTTAGTTTTGGAGGTCTACCGTGAAATCAAAGTCCGCATTTCGCTTCCTTGTTTCCTGCGGTCTTTGCGTTGTGTTGACCGGGTGCGGAACCGATGTGGTTCGTATGTCGGATGCGTCGGTGCCCAATCCATTTTCGGGCTCGGCACGGTTCAGCCCGCCGGTGACCGGCTCGCTTTCGAACAAGGCACAGTCCATGTCGGATGGCAGCAGCGATGTGATGTCAACGCCTACGGCGCCGATTGGTGGTGGATCGATTGCTTCGGCCCCGTTGGGTTCGCCTTCCAATGCTTCAGCATCAGACGCTACACTGATTAAAACCAAGCGTTCGAATAGTGTTGCATCGCAACCTATTGCCGTCGAACCTAAAAAAATGGCGTCGCTTGCACCCGAGCCTACCCCGGTTGTGGTTCCACAAAATTCAAAATCGGTAGCTGCGGCGTCCGGTAATGGCAAATGGGTCGCGCAAGGCGGGTCTGAAGTTACCTTGGGCGATGGCGATACCATTTCACTTTTGTCGTCGCGCTACGGTGTACCGGAAGATGCTATTCGTGGTGCGAACGGGTTGACCGCAAAAGCCAAGCCACCTCGTGGGGCCAAACTGATTATTCCGATTTATGTGGCTGACGGAGCGTTGGTTCCCGCAAAAGCTAAGTCCGAGCCGACAACGAAGACGGCATCCTTGGCCCCGACGGCACCAGTTGCAGCGGCGGCCGCTGAGCCTCTGGTTGCAAAATCGGCGGGCAAGAAAGCGACCGTTCAGGATGCGGCCACGCCAAAACAGGTTGCTGCTCTCGAATCGACCTCGGGCTCAGCTGCTGATTCTTCCGCCGACGCTCCGAAAGCCTCTGCTGTTGAAGCCTTTCGCTGGCCGGCACGGGGTCGCGTGATTATTGGGTTTGGCGACAAAAATGGCGTCAAAAGCACGGGTATCAATATTTCCCTGCCACAGGGCACACCGATCAAAGCAGCCGAAGCGGGAACGGTTGCTTATGCCGGAAGCGAAGTCAAAGGGTTTGGTAATTTGGTAATGATACGCCATCCGGATGGTTGGGTATCCGTCTATGGCAATAACAGCGAAATCAAGGTGAAGCGCGGCGATGAGATCAAACGCGGACAGGTCATAGCCCTATCGGGCCAGTCGGGTGACGTGTCGGCTCCGCAGCTTCATTTTGAACTGCGCAAAGGGTCGGTTCCGGTCGATCCGATCGAGCATCTCAGCGAGGATTGATCGCTTAACTCAGGTTCGAGAGTGGATGAGGGGTGGCTTTCGACGGCCACCCCTTTTTCATACCAAATGTTGGCCTAGGCGTCCGGCTAAATCTTGGATGTATTGAAAGGCTGTGCGCCCGGAACGAGAGCCCCGGGTCGTTGCCCATTCAAGGCTCTCATGTTCAAGATCATCCTGTGGGATACCGATCCGATAATGCGCAGCATATCCGCGAACCATTTCGAGATATTCGTCCTGACTGCATTTATGGAAGCCGAGCCAGAGACCAAACCGGTCAGATAGCGATACTTTTTCTTCGATGGCTTCACCCGGGTTAATGGCCGTTCCCCGCTCGTTCTCCATCATATCGCGGGGCAGCAAATGGCGCCGGTTCGAAGTTGCATAGAAAATGACATTTTCGGGACGGCCTTCAATGCCGCCTTCGAGTACGGCTTTGAGTGATTTATAAGATGTATCATTGGCGTCGAATGATAAATCGTCACAAAAGACGATAAACCTGAAGGCAGCCTCTCGCATCAAGCTCATCAAAGCGGGAAGGCTTTCAATGTCTTCGCGATGAATTTCAACCAGTTTCAATGGCAAAATGGTGGGCTGACCCTTAAGTTTCGCGATGACGGTGGCATGGGCAGCTTTGACGAGGGAGGATTTCCCCATGCCGCGCGCTCCCCACAAGAGCGCGTTATTGGCTGGGAGGCCTCGTGCAAACCGTTCGGTATTATCATTTAATTGGTCTCTAACGCGATCAATGCCACGTAGCAGCTCAATATCAACGAGATTCACGCGGGAAACCGGTGATAATCCGCCTTTCTCCGTGTGCCAGACAAAGGCATCGGCCGATGTAAGGTCGGTCGGCTGGGGGCGGGTAGGGACCAAACGCTCTAGAGCATCTGCGATTCGCTTCAATTCGCTGGAAAGTTCGGGGGCAAACGATGGGGCAACGGATGTCATAATCGCAAAATTCCGAAGGTTGACGCTGATCTTTGCATAACGGGGAATGGCCGGGGCGTCTATCTCGGGGGCAAACGCAATTTGCAGCCCGCTTTCATTTGCAATCCGGCTCGGTCTGGCTATAGTCCCGGCCAACCGGCGGGGGTTCATAAAGCGATTGACCCGCGCTGATGTTGACGAGGCTTGGAGGTTTCCGACGTGAATTTACAAACCGATACGCTGATGCAGATCGTGCCGTTTGTTCTGATTTTTGTCATCATGTATTTCTTGATGATCCGGCCGCAGCAAAAGCGCCAAAAAGAACATCAGGAAATGATCAAAAATGTCCTCCGCGGTGACCAGATCGTCATGACCGGTGGTCTGATCGGCAAGGTTGCGAAAGTGACCGACGATAATGAAGTCGAACTTGAAATCGCCGACAATGTAAAAGTACGCGTATCGCGTAATGCCATTGCCGATGTCCGTAGCAAGGGTGAGCCGGTCAAAGCCTGACCGATTGCCCCTTTTATTGAACGCATAGCCCATGCTTCGTTATTCCCGCGGTAAAATTGCTGCTATCCTTTTGTTGGCTTTTGCCGGCTTCTATTTTGCCGCGCCAAGCCTGATGTCGCCTGAGACCCGTGCGTCGATCAGGGCCAATGCGCCCGGATTTATCCCGGGATGGATGATCCCGAGCCAAGCCATCGTCTTGGGCCTGGATTTGCAAGGCGGATCGCATGTCCTGCTTGAAGTGGACAGTAGCGCCGTCATCAAGACACAAATCAATACGCTTCGGGATGATATGCGTCGCGTGTTGCGCGAGGAAAAAGTGGCTTTGGCCGGTGGTCTGGCCGTGCTTCCGCGCGGTGTTTCGGTTCGTATTGTTGACGATTCCGAGCGCAAGCGGGTCATGCCGAAGCTGCGCGAGATTGTTAATCCGGGCCCGGCTATGTCGATTTTGAGCGGCGGTTCCCAGCCTTTATTCGTTTTTGACGAACAGCCGGACGGTTTGGTGAGCATCACGCTCACCGAACAGGGCGTGACCGATAAGATCCGTAAAGCCATCGATCAGGCCATTGAAGTTCTGCGTCGTCGCATCGATGCGCTTGGTACGACCGAGCCGAATATTCAACGCCAAGGCGCAGACCGTATTTTGGTTCAGGTGCCAGGCTTACAAGATCCAAAGCGTCTGAAGGATATTCTGGGAACAACCGCCCAGCTTGAATTCCGCATGGTGGCCGAGTCCGGGGCCGCGGCGGGTGATACGGAGATGTTGCCACAGGCTGACGAGGGCGCAGCCCAATTGCCGATCGAAAAGCGCGTGATCGTGCAAGGCGAAGATTTGATTGAAGCGCAACCCGGATTTGATAGCCGCAGCAGCGAGCCGATTGTTAATTTCAAATTCAACATTCGGGGTGCCCAGCGTTTTGGGCAGGTAACATCGGAGGCGGTTGGTCGGTCCTTGGCCATTGTGCTTGATCGGAAAGTGATTTCAGCTCCCCGTATTCTGTCGCCAATTACAGGTGGACAGGGCCAAATTTCTGGCCGCTTCACGGTTGAAGCTGCCAATAACCTTTCGATTCTGCTCCGCGCGGGTGCCTTGCCAGCGCCTTTGACGATTGTTGAAGAGCGTACGGTTGGGCCGGGTCTAGGCCAAGATTCGATCAATGCCGGTAAAATTGCTTCTTATGTGGCGGCAGTCCTAGTCGTTGGCTTTATGTTTGCGACCTATGGGCTTTTTGGCCTGTTCGCCAACATCGCGTTGGCCATCCATGTCGTGCTGATTTTTGCGATGATGTCGCTGATCGGTACAACGCTAACGCTACCCGGCATTGCAGGTATCGTGTTGACCATCGGTACCGCCGTGGATTCGAATGTTCTGATTTATGAACGCATCCGCGAGGAGGTGCGGCAGGGTAGAAGCCTCGTTGCCTCGCTCGATGCGGGCTTTACCCGAGCGTTTGCCACGATTATTGACTCGAATGTCACCATGTTTATTGCCGCGGCCATTCTATTCTTTTTTGGCTCTGGTCCTGTTCGCGGCTTCGCTGTGACCATGGTTTTCGGTATTATTACGACGGTTGTGACCGCGGTGACGATGACGCGTATGATGATTGCGTTGTGGTATACGCGTTCGCGGCCACAACGCATGCCGTTCTGAGGGGATAAGACACCATGAAACTTCTCAGGATTATTCCGGACGATACCACCTTCGGATTCATGAATTTCCGGAGCATCAGCTTTCCGATTTCGGCCTTTTTGTCGGTCGTCTCAGTCGTTACCTTTCTGATGATCGGTTTGAATTTCGGTATCGATTTCACGGGCGGCACGCTGATCGAGATGAAGGCGCTGTCGGGTAAGGCCGATATTGCAGCGGTTCGTTCGGCTACCTCTGATTTGGCTGTCGGGGATGTCGAAGTGCAAGAATTCGGCAATCAAGGCGAAGTATCGCTCCGCTTTGGCTTACAGCCCGGCGGTGATAAAGGCCAGCCGGCCGTCGTCGAACGGGTTCGGGGCACCTTCAGCGCCAATTACGAATTCCGCCGTGTCGAAGTGGTTGGCCCGCGCGTATCCGGTGAGTTGGTGCAGTCGGGCATTTTAGGCGTCGTGCTCTCGGTACTGGCCGTGCTGGTCTATCTGTGGTTCCGTTTTGAATGGCAATTTGCCGTTGGTGCCGTGATTGCGACGCTGCACGATCTCGTCCTGACGATCGGCTTTTTCGCGGTGACCCAGATCGAATTCAACATGACGTCGATTGCCGCCATTTTGACCATTGTCGGCTATTCGTTGAACGATACCGTGGTGGTGTTTGACCGTATCCGCGAATTGCTCCGCAAATATAAACGGTTGCCGATCGCGAATTTGCTCGATCTTTCGATCAACACAACTTTGTCGCGGACGGTGATGACCTCAATGACAACCTCGCTGGCCTTGCTGGCCTTGGTTCTGTTTGGCGGATCGGTGATCAAGAGTTTCTCGTATGCCATGATCTTTGGTGTGGTAATCGGGACCTATTCGTCGATCTTCATTGCAGCACCCGTACTGATCTATCTTGGTGCCCGCATCGCTGCTGAAGCCAATGATACAGAAGCCCCCGTAACGGATGCAGCCGCCAAAACGAAATGACAGCTTCGCTTCACGACGGCTTTGTTCCTGGCCGCCATCTGTTGGATGCGGTCGGCAATGGCGGCTTTCGTTTTGCAGAAATGTCGCATCGGGGGTCTATTTTGATCCTCGCATCGGGTATTTATGCATGGTCGGCACACGGACCGGAAGATTTGACCGGATCCGCCTTCGCACCAGTCATCGCCGAAGCCGCCAAGCTTGATTTTTTGTTGATTGGAACCGGTATTCATCCGGCCCATCTGTCGGATGAGGTCCGTTGGCGCTTTAGGGAGGCCAAAATTGGGATCGATACGATGACGACGCCTGCTGCCGCGCGGACCTATAATGTGATGGTGAATGAAGGCCGTCGTGTTGCCGCAGCCTTATTAGCCATTGATTAGCACCATGACTGACGCGACCGACACCGAGGCCTGTCTTGCGCTGCTGAAGCAGGGCGATTTCGACCGATATTTGACCTGTCTCTTTTCACCGCCCGAGCATCGCTCCGCACTGGCCGCGCTTTTCGCCTTCAACCTCGAAATTGTCCGGACTCCCGCGCTCGTCTCCGAGCCGATGATCGGCGATATACGGTTGCAATGGTGGCGGGATGTCCTGAATGGCGAGCGGCAAGAAGAAGCCAACGCCCATCCGGTAGCCGCACCGTTGATGAACACCTTGGCGCGCTATTCGTTGCCGGTTCAGGCGCTGCTTGATTTGATCGATGCCCGTGTTTTTGATCTCTATCACGATCTTATGCCGACCGAAAATGATGTCGAGGCCTATTGCGGGGAAACCACCTCATCGCTTTTCCGGCTCGCATCGATCATCCTCAGTAAAGGCCAAGAGATTGCCTCGGCAGATGTATCGGGCCATGCCGGTGTGGCGGTAGGATTGACGTCGATCCTCAGAGCCTTGCCCTGGCACGCCGCTCGGGGTCAGATCTTTCTGTCGGTCGAGCGGATGGATCGCTTTGGCGTTAAAGCGGAAGATATTCGGACCCGCCAAGCTTTGCCCGAACTCCTCAAGGCGCTGGCCGATCTGCGCCATAAAATCCGATATCATTTGAGCGAAGCGGAAACGGCTTTGCTTTCGACACCTGACACCCTCAAGCCAGCCTTTTTATCGCTGGTGACGGTCGTCCCGCAGCTTCGTCAGATGGATGACCGAGATTACAATCCATTTACAACCCCAATCATCTCGTCGCGGCTCGCCTCGCTGTATCGCTATTGGCGGCGCGCGCGGATGATTAAGGCCTAGGGCGCGCTGGGTAGTTCCGCAATCCAATGGTCGAGATCAAAGGCAGCCCTTGAGGTAAGGGCGCGTTTTCGGGCGGCCGATTTTTCCGGCCCCTTGAGGCGTTTGCCGTTGGCGTCATTCTTGTCGAAGGCGATCGGCGGAAACAAACCGAAATTAACATTCATGGGTTGGAACGAGGGAGGTCCAGCGTCAATGGTCTCGATGTGGCCGCCGGTAATATGGTTGATCAACGCGCCCAAAGCCGTAGTGACAGGGAAGGGCGGCAGGGCCACGCCTGTTCGTTCAGCGGCTGTAAACGTGCCAGCCGCGAGCCCAATAGCAGCGCTCTCGACATAGCCTTCACACCCTGTGATCTGCCCCGCAAAGCGCAACCGCGGCTGGGCTTTCAATTGCAAAGTGTGGTCGAGTAAATTCGGCGAATTCAAATAGGTATTGCGATGCAAGCCGCCCAACCGTGCAAATTCGGCGTTTTGTAAACCCGGGATCATCCGCAAGACCTTGGCTTGTTCGGCATATTTGAGCTTTGTTTGAAAGCCAACGATATTATAGAGGGTTCCGAGCGCGTTATCCTGCCGCAATTGCACAATGGCGTAGGATTTGACCATTGGGTCACGCGGATTAGTAAGGCCAACCGGCTTCATTGGGCCGTGGCGTAGGGTTTCACGACCGCGCTCTGCCATAATCTCAATGGGTAGACATCCGTCAAAATAGGGAGTGCCTTCCCACATTTTGAAATCGGTCTTTTCTCCTACCAATAAGGCATCGACAAAGGCCTCATACTGCTCACGGTTCATAGGACAGTTGATATAATCGGCGCCGTTACCGCCCGGTCCCACTTTGTCATACCGGCTCTGAAACCAAGCGATGTCCATATCGATGGTTTCGGCGTGGACGATGGGCGCAATGGCGTCAAAAAAAGCCAACTGCTTCTCGCCCGTCAAGCCGCGCACGGCTTCCGCCAGTGCTGGCGAGGTGAGTGGGCCAGTGGCGATAATCACGCGATCCCAGTCTGCGGGAGGCAGACCTTGGACCTCTTCCCGTAGGATGGTGATCAGCGGATGTTGGTTCAACGCTTGCGTTACGGTTTGAGCAAATCCGTCCCGATCGACCGCAAGCGCGCCGCCGGCGGGCACCTGATTCGCATCGGCGGCCAGCATGATCAGCGAACCAAGCTTCCGCATTTCGGCATGAAGCAGACCAACAGCATTGGTTGCCGCTTCATCGGACCTGAAGGAATTGGAGCAAACGAGTTCTGCGAGATGCTCGGTTTTATGGGCGTCGGTGACGCGTACGGGGCGCATCTCATGCAAGATGACGGGCACGCCGCGCGAGGCTAGCTGCCAAGCCGCTTCCGAGCCGGCCAAACCGCCGCCGATAATATGGACTGCTTGTTGATGGGTCATGGCCGGACCTTAAGCCGATGATACCGGAGGCGACAAGGTCTTATCCAAAAGAAAACGCCCGCCGGGGGATGGCGGGCGTTCTAAAACCTAACGGGAAAAGGGGGGTAAACCCGTCAGGAAAAGCTGATTTCTTAGCGGGCAACCGAACGCTTAGCGACGAAGCGGATGTCGCTGCGTGAAATGCCGAGGTCGTTCAAATCGCGATCGGTCAACGAAGACAGCTCACGAATCGTGTTGCGGATCTTGGCCCAACGGCGAAAGTTATTCTTGAGTGTCGAAATGGTAAGCATCATTATCATCCTTCTTTACGGTCAGTGCCATCTCCGCCGTCCGTTAATCCGTGGCAGCGATGACTGAATTTGTTGCACTGCTCATAAGTGGGATTCTTAGGCCTTGCTAGACCTATATCGACGCTCCAGCTATGCATAAATAGCATGACATCATTAAATAATGACTAATGTCACGCAATATTCACATAGATGACACTATTCCGCCGCAATTTTCGATCGCTTGGCTTTGTGCGTTGCAGCAGGGCGCCGCATCATGACGTCTTTGAGAAACCGTGCGGTATGTCCGGCACCCGATTTAATGACATCTTCGGGCGTGCCTTGGGCCACGATTTGTCCGCCGCCATCGCCTCCCTCGGGGCCCATATCGATCATCCAATCGGCCGTTTTGATCACTTCCAAATTATGTTCGATCACCATCACGGTATTGCCTTGATCGACCAGCTCGTGCAGCACCTCCAGCAATTTTGCCACATCATGGAAATGCAGGCCTGTGGTAGGCTCGTCTAGAATATAGAGCGTTCGACCGGTTGCGCGGCGCGACAATTCTTTCGACAATTTGACGCGTTGCGCCTCACCGCCAGATAGAGTGGTCGCCTGTTGGCCAACTTTGACATAATCGAGGCCAACCCGGGCCAAAGTTTCCATTTTTTCCCGGATCGACGGAACAGCCTTAAACAGCAAGGCGGCTTCCTCAACCGTCATATCGAGTACATCGGCGATCGATTTATCGCGGAATTTTACTTCCAACGTCTCACGATCATAACGTTTGCCCTTGCATACGTCGCAAGTGACATAGACATCGGGCAAAAAGTGCATCTCGATTTTGATTACGCCATCGCCCTGACATGCCTCGCACCGCCCGCCCTTGACGTTGAACGAGAAGCGTCCCGGTTGATACCCACGCGCTTTGGCCTCGGGAAGCCCTGCGAACCATTCCCGGATCGGCGTAAAGGCGCCCGTATAGGTGGCTGGGTTCGAGCGTGGGGTCCGGCCAATCGGCGATTGGTCGATGTCGATCACTTTATCGAGGTGCTCTAATCCTTCAATGCGGTCAAAGGGGGCGGGCTGTTCGAAAGCTCCGTTCAGACGCCGCGCGACGGCGCGATATAGCGTATCGATCACCAAGGTTGATTTTCCACCACCCGACACACCGGTGATGCAGGTGAAGGTGCCAAGCGGGATTTCAGCCGTGACGTTTTTTAGGTTGTTGCCTTTGGCGCCGACCAGACGCAGCATTTTGCCTTTTTGCGGCTTCCGCCGCTTCTCTGGCATGCTAACGCCCATTTCGCCCTTTAAATATTTGCCCGTCAGGGAATTAGGATCGGCCAGAATATCTGCGGGTTGTCCTTCTGAAACGATATGGCCGCCATGGATACCGGCACCCGGGCCTACATCGACGACCCAATCGGCTTCCAAAATCGCATCCTCGTCATGTTCGACCACGATCACCGTGTTGCCGAGGTCTCTGAGGCGTTTCAACGTACCGAGGAGTCGCTCATTGTCGCGTTGATGCAAGCCGATCGAGGGTTCGTCCAGCACATATAACACGCCCGAAAGACCTGAGCCGATTTGCGATGCCAAACGAATCCGTTGGCTCTCGCCGCCCGAAAGCGTGCCGGAATTGCGCGATAGGGTCAGATAATCGAGCCCCACATCAAGCAAGAAGGTGAGGCGATCGCGAATTTCTTTTAAAATTCGGCCAGCGATTTCATTCTGCTTGGCGGTCATTTGGTCGGGTAGGGTGCCGAACCAGCGATGGGCTTCGCGAACCGAATAGGAAGCGACTTGCGCGATGTGGTGGCCGTTCAGCTTTACTGCCAAAGCCTCAGGCTTAAGTCGGAAGCCCTGACAGGATGAACATGGTGTCGCCGACATAAAGCGCGAGATTTCCTCCCGCGCCCAATCGCTATCGGTTTCTTTCCAGCGGCGCTCCAGATTGGGAACAACGCCCTCGAATGGCTTAACCACCTGATAGGAACGGGCGCCATCATCATAAGCGAAGCGGATATCGTCATTACCGGTGCCGAACAAAATGGCCGATTGCGCCTCTTCCGACAGGTCGGCAAAGCGGGTCGTCATTTTATAGCCATAATGAAGACCCAAGGCTTGCAAGGTTTGGCCATAATAAGGAGAGGATGATTTCGCCCACGGTGCAATGGCTCCGCCTTTGAGGGTCAAGGTCTCATCGGGAACCACAAGAGCCGGATCAACCCGCATCTCATGGCCCAAACCGTCGCATGCCGGACAAGCGCCAAACGGATTGTTAAACGAAAACAGCCGCGGTTCGATCTCTGGAATGGTGAAGCCTGACACCGGACAGGCAAATTTTTGTGAGAAGGTAAAGCGTTTGGCTTCGCCCTTTTCGTTTTTCTCGTCGGCGAATTCAATCACCGCGATACCGTCGGCCAGTTCGAGGATGGTTTCAAAACTCTCGGCCAGCCTCGCGCCAATATCAGAGCGCACAACGATACGGTCGACGACGATCTCGATGTCGTGTTTTAGCTTTTTATCGAGCGCCGGTGCATCGGGAATTTCATAAAATTGTCCATCGATTTTGACGCGCTGGAAGCCGCGCTTCTGGAAATCGGCCAATTCCTTGCGATATTCACCCTTGCGACCGCGAACGACCGGCGCCAGCAGAAATAGCCGCGTCTTTTCCGGCATGGCTAAAATACGGTCGACCATTTGTTGAACGGTCTGGCTTTCAATCGGTAGTCCCGTGGCAGGAGAATATGGGATACCGGCGCGGGCAAACAATAAGCGCATGTAATCATAAATCTCGGTAACGGTTGCTACCGTTGAACGCGGATTTTTTGACGTTGTCTTTTGCTCGATCGAGATCGCGGGCGAAAGTCCTTCGATCTGATCCACATCCGGCTTCTGCATCATTTCAAGAAATTGGCGTGCATAAGCCGACAGGCTTTCAACATAGCGCCTTTGGCCCTCGGCATAGATCGTATCAAAGGCCAGCGATGATTTACCCGAACCCGAAAGGCCGGTGAACACAACAAGCCGGTCCTTGGGGATGACAAGATCGACGTTTTTGAGGTTGTGTTCGCGCGCGCCTCTTATCGATATGACGCGCGAATCCCGCGTCGTCGGGGTGGCCTTGTCGAAGAGGGCGTCGAGCTTTGCCATTCCAGTCTTGTCCTTCATTACGCGAGAGATACGCCTTACCTAATGCCGAGAACCCCAAAGCGCCATGCCCTGTTCACCTCGTCCGGTTGACATACGCAAACAATTCAGATTGGATGAGAACGTATCATGAACATTAGCGTGCTCGATGTGGATAACGCAACAGGGGCGCGCGCATTTTCAACCGTGTAGGGTATGGTCCCCCCAGAAAATCGGATCGAAGTGAAGGAGAGCGACGATGGCAGGCAGTGTGAACAAGGTGATCTTGGTGGGCAATGTTGGCCGCGACCCCGAGGTTCGCCGGATGGGATCAGGTGAACCGGTCTGCAATTTTTCGCTGGCAACCTCCGAAACCTGGCGGGACAAGGCGTCGGGTGAGCGCAAAGAGCGGACCGAATGGCACAACATTGTGATCTTCAACGAAAATTTGGCCAAGGTTGCCGAACAATATGTCAAAAAAGGCTCCAAGGTTTATATTGAGGGCTCGCTGCAGACCCGGAAATTTACCGATAAAAATGGTGCAGAGCGTACGGCGACAGAAGTCGTGTTGCAGCGCTTCCGCGGTGAGATGACCCTGCTTGATGGTCGTTCTGGCGGCGGATCAATGGACGGGGACGAAGGCGGCAATGCGATGGGCTATAGCGGTGGTGGCGGAAGTTCGCGGCCAGCCATGCAACCATCCGGTGGTGGACGCAGCGATCTTGATGATGATATTCCGTTTTAATTGAAAAAATTAGCGCCTGGCACAACCGGGCGTTTTCACATCGGGTGAAACGATCATAAGGGGAGTGATTGAGATGAGCACAGCGTCACTGCAAGGTGCGACCGGCAAGAGGTCGTTGCTCTCGAGCCTTTATTTTCAGGTCATTGTGGCGATCGTTTTGGGTGTCCTGGTCGGCGTATACGCCCCTGAGCTGGCTAAAAACGAATGGGTTAAGGGGCTCGGCGACGGCTTTGTCAAACTCATCAAAATGGTGATTGCCCCGATCATTTTTTGCACCGTGGTTTCAGGTATCGCGCATATTTCCGACGCGCGGAAGGTCGGTCGGGTCGGCGTCAAGGCGCTGGTCTATTTCGAAATCGTCTCAACCTTTGCCCTGATCGTCGGTTTGCTGGTGGCCAATATTCTGCAACCCGGGGCAGGCTTCTCAGGTAAGCCGGATGCGGCAGCGGTCGCGGGCTATTTGAAACAAGCAGGCGAGATGAAGTCGGTCGATTTTGTCTTAAATATTATTCCTGACAGCGTGGTCGGCGCCTTTGCCAAGGGCGACGTTCTGCAGGTGCTGCTCTTTGCGGTACTGTTCGGCTTTTCCCTGATGGCACTGGGCGAGCGCGGCCATGCCGTTCGGAAGCTGGTCGATGACATGGCACATGCCGTCTTCGGCGTGATCGCAATCATCGTCAAAGCGGCCCCGCTCGGTGCCTTTGGCGCGATGGCCTTCACCATTGGCCGCTACGGGCCTTCGGCACTCGGTAATCTCGCTTTTTTAATCGCGACCTTTTACCTCACTTCCGTGCTGTTCGTCGTGGTCGTGTTGGGGATCATTGCCCGCATCGCCGGATTTTCGATTTTCAAATTCATCGCCTATATCAGGGATGAACTGCTGATCGTCTTGGGCACCAGCTCGTCGGAATCCGCGTTGCCACAATTGATGGCCAAGTTGGAGCGGCTCGGGTGCTCGAAGCCGGTGGTCGGCCTTGTCGTTCCAACCGGTTACTCGTTCAATCTCGACGGCACCAACATCTATATGACCTTGGCGACCTTATTCATCGCGCAGGCGCTTGGTGTGCCGCTAAGCTTGAACGAGCAGTTGATTATCCTTGGCGTCGCTATGCTGACGTCAAAGGGTGCCAGCGGCATAACGGGAGCGGGCTTTATCACCCTGGCGGCCACATTGGCAGCCGTGCGTCCTGAACTCGTACCCGGTATGGCTATTGTTCTAGGCATCGATAAGTTCATGAGCGAATGTCGTGCGCTCACCAATCTTACCGGCAATGGCGTGGCCTGCGTGGTTGTTTCTTGGTGGGAAGGCGAGCTCGATCGGACCAAACTGGCGCGTGGTCTGAACCGCGAGATTGATCCATCGGATGTCTCCGCAGCTGTGACGACAGGCTGAACAAGGGATCAACGATCGCCATCTAACGGGCCTTTGTCTTTGCAGGAAGCGGGAGTGGAAGGGGTAACGCCATGTCATTATCTCCTTTGCTTTCCGCACCGTTTGAAATTCAATTCCATGTGATTGCGGTTTGCGTCGCCGCCATTTTGTCGCCTGTACAGTTCTTCATGCAAAAAGGAACGAGACGGCACCGGATGAGTGGATTGTTCTGGATAGCGGCAATGCTGTTGGCCGCTTTGTCCTCCTTTTTTATTCATACGATCCGGTTCATCGGACCTTTTAGTCCCATTCATCTGTTATCGGTCTTGACCCTCGTATCCGTGCCGATGGCGTGGTGGTCGGCCAAACGTGGGGATATTGTTACTCATCGGCGTATCATGCAAAGCCTAGTGGTCTTTGCGATTATCGGCGCGGGTGCTTTTACACTGTTTCCCGGTCGAATAATGAATGCCGTCGTCTTTGGACCGTAAGGCCATGGGGTTAATCGGTTAAATCTATGAAATATCTTTGAATTTGGTCGGTGGATGACGGGTTATTAGCGATAGCGTTCAGGTGACGGAATCGGGTAGAAGAAGGACAGTGATTCTGCCCGTTTTTGCGAGCCTTTATTTTGTCCGATAACACCCCAACACCACCCGTTCCCGTTCCGCAGGATATTCGTCCGGTATCGATTACCGACGAGATGCGCCGTTCTTACCTCGATTACGCGATGAGCGTGATCGTTTCACGCGCCCTCCCGGATGCGCGCGACGGTTTGAAGCCTGTTCATCGCCGCATTCTTTATTCGATGATCGAGAACGGCTATACGCCGGACAAGGCCTACCGCAAATCGGCCCGTATCGTTGGTGACGTGATCGGTAAATATCATCCGCACGGCGATCAATCGATCTATGATGCTCTCGTGCGCATGGCGCAAGATTTCTCGATGCGGTTGCCGCTGATCGATGGGCAGGGCAATTTCGGTTCGGTCGATGGCGATCCGGCCGCCGCCATGCGGTATACGGAAGTCCGTTTGGCCAAGCCCGCAATGTCGATTGTGACCGATCTCGACGAGGATACCGTTGATTTCCAGCCCAATTACGACGGCAGCGAACATGAGCCGGTTGTTTTGCCTGCGCGCTTTCCAAATCTGCTTGTCAACGGGGCGGGCGGTATCGCGGTTGGTATGGCAACCAATATTCCGCCGCATAATCTCGGTGAAGTGATCGATGCCGCTCTGGCCTATATCGCCGAACCAGCTATATCGATCGATCAACTCATGGTCATTGTCCTGGGTCCCGATTTCCCGACAGGCGGAACGATCCTGGGCCGCGGCGGCGTTCGTAATGCCTATCAGCTTGGCCGCGGTTCGGTCATGGTTCGGGCAAAATCCTCGATTGAGGAACTACGTCAGGGCCGTGAAGCGATTATCATCACCGAAATTCCTTATCAGGTGAATAAATCGACCTTGATCGAAAAAATTGCTGAGTTGGTTCGGGAAAAGAAGGTCGAGGGTATTTCCGATCTGCGCGACGAGTCCGATCGGGATGGTATGCGGATCGTCATTGAGTTGAAGCGCGATGCTGTCGCCGATGTGGTGTTGAACCAGCTTTGGCGCTTCACCCAACTTCAATCGAGTTTCGGTTGTAACATGGTCGCGCTCAATGGCGGGCGTCCGGAAGTGTTTACGCTGCTCGATTTTATCCGGGCCTTTGTCGAGTTCCGGGAAGAGGTGGTCAGTCGCCGCACCAAATATCGGCTTGGCAAAGCCCGTGATCGTGCCCATGTGTTGGTTGGTTTGGCCATCGCTGTAGCTAATATCGATGAAGTGATCCATCTGATCCGGACCGCTCCGGATCCGAACACGGCACGCGAACAATTAATGACGCGCGAATGGCCCGCGATGGATGTGGCAAGCTTGATCGAATTGATCGATGATCCGCGTCACAAAGTGTCGACCGAGGGCACCTATCGGCTGTCGGAAGCCCAAGCGCGGGCGATTTTGGAATTGCGTCTGGCCCGCTTGACTGGCCTTGGTCGGGATGAAATTTCCGACGAGTTAAACACGATCGCCACTGAGATTGCCGATTATTTGGATATATTGCGCTCGAGGGCGCGGATCATGGGCATTATTGCCGATGAGTTGACGGAAGTGCGCACCGCCTATGCCACGCCGCGTCGGACCATGATCACCGAGTGGGATGCCGATCTGGATGATGAGGATCTCATCCAGCGGCAGGACATGGTGGTTACGGTATCGCATGCGGGCTACATCAAGCGTGTCCCGCTCTCGACGTATCGCGCACAACGCCGCGGCGGCAAAGGCCGCTCTGGCATGCAAACGCGTGACGAGGATTTTGTATCACGCCTCTTTGTGGCTTCGACCCACACACCCATTCTATTCTTTTCCTCGCTCGGGCAAGTTTATAAGGAAAAAGTTTGGCGATTGCCGGAGGCAGCTCCAAATGCACGCGGTAAAGCCCTGATCAATATGTTGCCGCTCGAAAAAGACGAGCGCATCACAACGATCATGCCGTTGCCGGAAAATGAAGAAGATTGGGCGCGGCTCGATGTGATGTTTGCCACCGCCCAAGGCAATATTAGACGCAATAAGCTATCCGATTTCGTCAATGTTAATCGGGCGGGCAAAATTGCGATGAAGCTCGATGAGGGCGACGCGATTGTTGATGTGCAGATCAGCACCGAAGACGATGACGTGTTGCTCACCACAGCCTCGGGCCAGTGCATTCGGTTCCCGACAACGGAAGTGCGCGTCTTTAAGGGCCGCGATTCCTCCGGCGTTCGGGGCATATCGCTCAGCAAGGATGACAGCGTCATCTCGATGGCGATCTTGCACCATGTTGATGCGACGAGTGACGAGCGGTTAGCCTACATCAAGATGCGGCGGGCGATTGCCGGCGAAGTTGCGACGGATGACGGGGTGCAGGATGAGGAAGCCAGCGTGGGGGCCGCCTTGTCGCAAGAACGCTATGCGGAGCTTTCGGCACGCGAGCAGATCGTGCTGACCCTTTCGGAAAACGGGTACGGCAAACGGAGCTCGGCTTACGAGATCCGCATTACCGGGCGCGGGGGTAAGGGCATCGTGGCCATGGTTGTCAATGACCGCAATGGCAAGCTTGTCGGCTCATTTCCGGTCGAACAATCGGATCAGATCATGCTGGTTACCGATGGTGGACAGCTTATCCGGTGTCCGGTGGACGGAATTAGGGTGGCGGGCCGTGGTACGCAAGGCGTGACCATTTTCGATACGGCCGAGGGTGAGCGCGTCGTTTCCGTTGAGCGGATCAGCGATGAAGGCTTGGACGAGGGCGGCGCCGACGACGCAGTTGACGGAACGGTTGACGTCTAAAAGGGCGGGGAGGCGTAGTCATGCCGAGCAAAGTGTCCAGAACGGCGTTTTATGCTGGCTCGTTTGATCCCGTCACGAACGGTCATGTCGACGTGTTGCGCCATGCCTGCCGCTTGGCGGACCATCTGATTGTTGCCATCGGCATCCATCCGGGGAAGGCGCCTCTGTTTAGTAGCGAAGAGCGCGCGGCGATGATCAAAGAAGCTTGCAAAGCATTTGCTTCCGAGAGCGGTACGGAAGTGGAAGTGATCACCTTTAGCGGCTTGGCCGTTGAGGCTGCAAAATCCAAAGGGTCAACGCTTCTTATCCGTGGCTTGCGGGACGGAACCGATCTTGATTATGAAATGCAGATGGCGGGCATGAACCAATCGCTTGCACCCGATATTCAGACGGTATTTTTACCCTCGTCCCCGATGGTTCGTCCTATTACCGCCACTTTGGTGCGTCAAATCGCAATGATGGGCGGCGATGTATCAGCCTTTGTACCTGACTTTGTTGCCGCTGGGCTAAAAAACAAACTTGCCGCCACGCGCTAATTCTTCGGACAATCATTTTACGGAGTTTCTCATGATAAAAGCCCTGTGCCTCGCCTTTGTACTGGCGTTTGGTGTTACCTATGCCAAGGCCGAAACGCTTGATCCCGCCAACACGGTCTATCTGGATACCAAAGATGGGCGGGTGGTTATCAAACTGCGCCCCGATCTGGCCCCCAAACATGTTGAGCGGATCAAAACGCTGGTAAAGCAGGGGTTTTATAACGGCATTGTGTTCCACCGTGTGATCGAAGGATTTATGGCACAGACCGGTGACCCGACCGGCACAGGGATGGGTGGGTCGTCGCTTCCCAATCTGATGTCTGAATTTTCGCCGCAGCCCTTTAATCGGGGCACGCTGGGAATGGCGCGGTCGCAAGATCCCAATTCGGCCAATTCGCAATTTTTTATCTGCTTCGGACCGGCTTCGTTTTTGAATGGACAATATACCGTGTTCGGCGAGGTCGTCTCTGGTATGGATGTAGTGGATAAGATCAAAAAGGGCGATCAGGCGTCCAATGGCACCGTTCGTCAGCCTGACAAGATTATTAAAATGCAAATGATGCAAGACGCCAATTAAGAGGAAAAAAGACAATGGCTAAAGACACCAAGCCCGCAGAAAAGCAGCCAGCCGCCAAAAAGGTTGCTGCCAAGAAGACTGATGCGGCAGCAACTCCGAAAAAGACGCCTGTTGCCAAGGCTGCCAAGCCCGCAACAAAAAAGGCAGCGGGTGCCGAACATCTCGTACTTGAAACGACAAAGGGGAATGTCGTTATTAAACTCCGTCCCGATCTCGCTCCAAACCATGTTGCCCACATCAAGCGGCTTGCCGACGAAGGCTTTTATGATGGAATTGTATTCCATCGCGTGATTGACGGATTTATGGCGCAAACGGGGTGCCCGCATGGTACGGGAACGGGCGGATCGAAATATCCTAATCTCAAGCAGGAATTCAACGCCGAACCGCATGTGCGCGGCACCGCCTCAATGGCGCGGTCGTCCAATCCGGATAGCGCCAATTCACAGTTCTTTATCTGCTTTGACAATGCGCGCTTCCTCGATCGGCAATATACGGTTTGGGGACAAGTGACGGAAGGCATGGACAATGTCGACAAGATCAAGCGAGGAGAGCCTGTGCGTGATCCGGATCGGATTGTTAAAGCCAGCATCGAGCTGCGATAAAAAAGGACCGGTCGATGGGCAAAGGTTGCTCATCGACCGGCCAAGACTACACTTACTCAAAAAGCCTGCCTCAAATCATTGCCACAGTCTCAAAATATCCCGAGACCAGCAAATCGTATCAAACAAATTTTTCAACTTAACGCAACGTAATGTTTTGCGCTTATTGCGAGTAAGATTAAGAAGTTGGAACGGTTTGCATTAAAATCTTTTTCATCGTGAAGGCGTAATCAGTGGGAAGAGGATTGTCCCGTTACGGATTGCGCGTCCGGTCAAATCCCTGCGTGGATCGGGTCAAGCATAGGATATCGGGCTGCCATGCGCGTTGATGATTTTCATTTTGAGCTGCCCGCCGAACGCATTGCGATACGGCCAGCTGAACCACGCGAGAGCGCGCAACTTTTGGTGGTAAAGGTGTCCGGCAGCGATTATCTGATCGATTCGCATGTGGGTGATCTGCCGTCTTTCCTCCGCAATGGCGATTGCCTTATCGTCAATAACACACGGGTGTTACCCGCGCGTTTAACGGGTACACGCCAACGCGGCGAAGCGGTTGCCGGCATTGAAGCTACGCTGCATAAACGCGAGGACGCCAACCAGTGGTGGGCATTTGTTCGGCCGGCCAAAAAGCTTTTGGTTGGCGAGACCATCCAATTTCGGCGAAATCATTCGGATGCCGAACTCGTGGCGGAGGTTGCTGCAAAACGCGAGGGCGGCGAAATCCTTTTGCGGTTCGCATCGGAGGGGAGCAAACTCGACGAAGCGATCCGATCGGTGGGTGTTATGCCGTTGCCTCCCTATATCGCGGCCAAACGTGCAGAGGATGCGAAGGACGAGCAGGATTACCAAACAATGTTCGCCGATCGGACGGGGGCTGTAGCCGCACCGACGGCCGGACTGCATTTTACCCCCGATTTGCTTCATAAGGTTCATTCCTTGGGGGTTGTGACCACCCAAGTAACCTTGCATGTTGGCGCCGGTACATTTTTGCCGGTCAAAGTAGACGACACCGACGATCATCACATGCACGCCGAATGGGGTGAAGTGTCAGCTGCCACGGCTGACATTTTGAACGCGACGAAAAGGCGCGGCGGCCGGATTATTGCCGTCGGTACGACCTCACTCCGTTTGCTGGAATCATCCGTTAACGAGGACGGTACTTTTAAGGCTTGGGCGGGCGATACCGCGATTTTCATCACACCGGGCTATCGGTTTAAGGCGGTTGATGTGCTGCTCACCAATTTTCATTTGCCGCGTTCAACGCTGTTCATGCTGGTTAGTGCCTTTTCAGGGCTCGACACCATGGGGAAAGCCTATAAACACGCGATCGATACGGGCTATCGCTTTTATTCCTATGGCGATGCCTGCCTGTTGCACCGGTCCGCATGACGGAATTTTTGCTACGGAATTTTTGCCACGGAAGTTTGCCTATGTCATCCGATCGCTTTCAATTTCACGTGACGGCCCGCGATGGTCACGCGCGTACCGGCTTTGTCTCGACGCCGCGGGGCGACATTCGGACGCCTGCCTTTATGCCGGTGGGCACCGCAGGCACCGTCAAGGCGATGCATCCGGAAGAGGTGCGTGCGCTAGGAGCCGATATTGTGCTCGGCAATGTTTACCACCTCATGTTGCGGCCGGGAGCCGAGCGTGTCGCACGTTTGGGCGGCTTGCATCATATGATGAACTGGCAACGGCCAATTCTGACCGATTCCGGCGGCTTTCAAGTGATGTCGCTGGCTAAATTGCGCAAAATTTCGGAGAAGGGCGTAACATTCTCCTCGCATATCGACGGCTCAAAGCACGAGTTAACGCCCGAACGTTCAATTGAAATTCAAGGTCTACTCGGTTCCGACATACAAATGCAGCTGGACGAATGCGTTAGGCTACCTTGTGCCGACAGCGAGGCCGAGCGGGCGATGGAAATGTCCTTACGTTGGGCGCAACGGTCGGCTGACGCTTTTGGCAATCAGCCGGGCAAAGCAATGTTCGGCATCGTTCAAGGAGGCGCGGTTGAATCCTTGCGAATCCGGAGCGCTGAGGCCTTGGCTGCGATGGATCTAAAAGGCTATTCGATTGGCGGATTAGCCGTCGGCGAACCCCAAGACGTCATGTTGCGCATGATCGAGACGGTCGAGCCGTTTTTGCCGCGCGAAAAGCCACGTTATTTGATGGGGGTTGGAACGCCCGATGATCTGGTCGAGAGCGTTCGACGCGGTATTGATATGTTCGACTGCGTAATGCCGACGCGGGCCGGTCGCCATGGTCTCGCCTATAGCCGGTTCGGCAAAATCAATCTGCGCAACGCGCGTCATGCCGATGATCCGCGCCCATTGGATGAGCAATCAAGCTGGGCACCGGCCCGCCTTTATAGCCGCGCTTATTTGCATCATCTCGTCAAATCAGACGAAATTTTGGGCATGATGCTGATCACCGGCATCAATCTGGCCTATTATCAAGAGCTGATGGCAGGTCTGCGCGGGGCGATTGGAGCCAGTCGGTTGAACGATTTTATCGCTGAAACGAAACACGGGTGGGAACGGGGCGATCTGCCCGCCCTCTAAGGGAACACAGTCGATGAGCGGAACCATTTTATCCAGCGCTGATTTGGACCCTAGGCGTCGAAAAATTCTGTTTCGCGCTTGGCATCGGGGCCTGCGCGAGATGGATTTGATTATGGGCGGCTTCGCCGATGCCTATTTGGCCAAACTCGACGAGGAAGATCTTAATCGGTTCGAGGTCCTGATCGAGCAAGCAGACCGCGATTTGTTGCATTGGATTTTGGACGAGGCCGATATTTTGCCAGAATGTGATACACCACTCTTGCGTGCCATCCGGGACCATCACCGCCATTCTTCGCCGATTAATATTTGAAATAAGAGTTTTAATTCCCCTCGATGTCAAACCTCCTTCGCCAAGTAACGGAAGCCTTTTCGCATCATAGGCATTTTGTTCTCTCGTCCGTTCCCGATGGATTTGATGCTCTCGTAACGGCCGATCTTGCTCGCGCCGCAGCCAAAACGGGGCAGGGCAGAGCGGCGGCCCTCGTCTTCGTTGCCCGCGACGGCCAACGGCAGGCAGCGATGGAAGCTGCCCTTGCTTTTATTGCCCCCGATATTGAAGTGTTGAGTTTTCCAAATTGGGATTGCCAGCCCTATGATCGGGTGTCGCCCAACGCCGCCATCGTATCGCGGCGAATGACGGTTTTGGCCCGTCTTGCTCGGTCGCAGTCGGGTGACGACCGGCCCCGCATTTTGATTGCTACCGCCAATGGCTTGATGCAACGGGTAACTTCGCGCGCGCGGGTTGGTTCGGAGAGCTTTTCGGCCGCACCCGGCAACCGTGTCGATACCACCGAATTGGCTCTATGGTTGGAACATAACGGGTTTATGCGCCAATCGACGGTTCGGGAAACAGGTGAATACGCCGTTCGCGGCGGCATTGTCGACTTATATGCGCCTGGGATGACGGGGCCCGTTCGCCTCGATTTTTTCGGTGATACGCTTGAGTCAATCCGTAGCTTTGACCCCGAAACGCAACGTACCATCGGGCAATTGCGGGCGCTCGACCTCGTTCCAATGAGCGAAATCCAGCTGACGACGGAAACCATCAAACGGTTTCGGCAAGGGTATGTTGCAAGCTTTGGCGCCCCCGGCCGCGATGATCTCTTTTATGAAGCCATCAGCGAGGGACGTCGCCCGGCAGGTATGGAGCATTGGTTGCCATTGTTCCATGATGGTTTGGATAGCGTCTTCGATTATGTTCCGGATGTGCCCTTTATCCTCGACCCGCTGGTGGAAGAAGCAGCGGCAGAGCGGGCCAAGCAAATCGCCGATCATTACGAAGCACGGCGCGAGGCGATGGCACATCCGCAGCCAGGAATGATGCCTTATAAGCCATTACCGCCTGACAGGCTGCATCTCGCGACCGCGGATCTTGATCAGGCCCTAAAGGGCCGAGCCGTCGCACGGCTCACGCCCTTTGCCGTCCTTGAAGCTTCGCCTTTGACGGTGATTGACGCAGGCGCGCGGCAAGGGCGAATTTTTGCGGCAGAACGGGCCGCAGCCGAGGGCGCGGAAAAAGACTCAGAAGCCAAAAACGTATTCGATGCCGTGGTTGCGCATATTGTGGACCTTAGGCTTTCGAACCGCCGTATCTTGGTTGCCGCGTGGTCGGAGGGGGCCCGCGAGCGGCTTGGCCACGTGTTGTCGGATCATGGTCTTTCAGGCCTAGCCCCCGTTTCTACCTTTGCTCAGGCTCAATCGCTGAAACCGGGTGAAATCGGTTTGGCGGTTTGGGGGTTGGAACGGGGTTTTGAAACCGAAGCCTTGGTCGTCGTCGGTGAGCAAGACATTTTAGGGGATCGTCTCATCCGGAAGGCGCGTCGGTCAAAACGCGCGCAAGACGTGATTGCAGAAGCCGGTAGTCTAACCCCAGGCGATCTCGTCGTTCACGTCGATCACGGAATTGGTCGGTTTGTCGGGCTGAAAACGATTGATGCCGCGGGCGCTCCGCATGATTGCGTCGAGTTGCATTATGCGGGCGGGGATCGGCTGTTCCTGCCCGTTGAAAATCTCGACCTCTTATCACGTTACGGTTCCGAGGATACCGAGATTGCCTTGGATCGCTTGGGCGGCGGGGCTTGGCAAGCGCGGAAAGCCAAACTCAAGCAACGCATCCGCGAGATGGCGCATGCGCTGATTAAGATTGCGGCCGCACGCTTGTTGAAAGAAGCGCCCAAATTATCGGTTGCGCATAGTCTTTATGAAGAGTTCGCTGCCAAATTTCCCTATGATGAAACGGAAGATCAGCTTTCCTCGATTGACGCGGTCATGGGTGATTTGTCCTCGGGTCGCCCGATGGATCGGCTGCTATGCGGCGATGTCGGCTTTGGCAAAACGGAAGTAGCCTTGCGCGCCGCCTTTGTCGCTGCCCTTGCCGGTAAACAAGTGGCCGTTGTGGTGCCAACCACCTTGTTGGCCCGGCAACACTACAAAACCTTTGCCAATCGCTTCGCCGGACTTCCTGTGGTGGTGCGCCAATTGTCCCGCTTTGTTTCAAACGCGGAAGCCAAAGAAACCAAACAGGGGTTGGCGGATGGCACCGTTGACGTCGTCATTGGCACCCATGCGCTCTTGGGCAAAGCCATTGCGTTCCGCGACCTCGGACTTTTGATCGTTGATGAAGAACAGCATTTTGGCGTCGGGCACAAAGAGCGCCTCAAAGAGATCAGGGCTGACGTCCATGTGCTGACGCTCACGGCAACGCCTATTCCGCGCACATTGCAATTGGCGATGACGGGCGTTCGGGATTTGTCGATTATGGCGACCCCGCCGGTTGATCGCTTGGCGGTGCGAACCTTTGTGATGCCGTTTGATCCGCTGATGGTGCGCGAAGCCTTGTTGCGCGAGCGGTATCGGGGCGGCCAAAGTTTCTATGTTTGCCCGCGCATCGAGGATATGGCCGAGGTTCAAACCTTCTTGGCAACGCAAGTTCCGGAAGCCAAAGTGGCGGTCGCACATGGGCAAATGCCCGCGACCGAACTCGAGAGCGTCATGACGGCCTTCTATGAGGGCCAGTATGATGTGTTGTTGTCGACCGCGATCGTTGAATCGGGCCTCGATATTCCAACCGCCAACACGTTGATCATCCATCGGGCCGACATGTTTGGCTTGGCGGCTTTGTACCAATTGCGCGGACGGGTAGGGCGCGGCAAAACCCGGGCCTATGCGCTGTTTACGGTTCCAGCCAACCGCACCTTGACGGTACAAGCCGAAAAACGCCTCAAAGTGCTCCAATCGCTGGATCGTTTAGGTGCTGGTTTCGAATTGGCTTCCCATGATCTTGATTTGCGGGGAGCGGGCAATTTGTTGGGCGATGAACAATCAGGCCACATCAAGGAAGTGGGCTATGAGCTTTACCAGCAAATGCTGGAAGAAGCCGTTGCTCAACTGAAAGCCGGCATTGATGACGATACAGAGATTGAGGGGCATTGGTCGCCATCCATCACCATCGGAACGCCGGTAATGATCCCCGAACCTTATGTGCCGGATCTTAGCCTGCGGATGCAGCTCTATAAGCGGCTTTCGACGTTGGAGACCGATGGCGACATTGACGCGTTCGGCGCCGAATTGATCGACCGGTTTGGACCTCTTCCGGAGGAAGTTCGCCAATTACTCTCGATTGTTGGCGTCAAAGCCCTATGTTTGCGGGCGAATGTTGAGAAAATCGATGCGGGCCCGCGCGGCATTCTCATTAATTTCCGTGATAATTCCTTCGCAAATCCGGATGGATTGATCCGCTATATTGGCCAATACGGTTCGCTCGCCAAAGTACGACCCGATATGCGGATCGTCTTTATGGATGATTACGAAAAGCCGCAGCAAAGGCTCAAAGCGTCGCAAGCCCTGTTGCGCGATTTGGTCCGCATTGCCGAAGAAAAGAAAGCCAAATAAAGCTTGGCTTCAAATATGTTGGTCTTCTTCTGCGTTGATCGCGGCCCACTCTAGAACGGCAGGCGGTGATCACG
>CAIUPE010000142.1 GCA_903900975.1 uncultured Hyphomicrobiales bacterium
AGCAATCTCAGCGAATGATAAATTGGCAGCCAGACCACGACTGATCGCTTCTCTTTCCTCGATACCGAGGCGACTATACTGCTTCTGTTTCATGCGGAGCCCATATTAGCCCCGTTGCGTTAGATTCCTGAAACCGCCTAAGAAATAATTCTTATTTATTGCCGTTCCTTTGCTGATGGCTTACTCGTCTCATAACAGCCTGAATCTTCGCGTGCGCCGGCGCTGATCTGATACTCAAATGGACATTCATTGCTGCCGTGGTGGCTTCGTTGCCACCAACGACCATCGTCAATCTGCTCGCCAAATCATTAACGGCGAAGACTGAACCGACATCCAATGCTCATCTAGCTGGTACTTTCTTTACATCGCTTTTTCTTATTTCCTATTGCGGATTTTTCTATAGATTTACCTTTTTGGTGCTTAATGCCCTGCACCACGTCGCATCATCAATCGGCGGAGTGGTGGTAACGAAGCGATGGTGAGTAATCCGAGACTGCGGGCCAGATCTAACGGAAGAAAATCAGTTAAAAGTGAACGGTTTAGCAAATCAACGGCCAACGTCCGAAGTGTTATGTCGGCTCGGCGGTCTGTGTCATAATTCCTAAGCGCATTGGGAACATTTGCCTTGGATAGAGCTATGGCCAGACTGCGAACATCCCTAAAGCCTAGGTTTAATCCCTGTGCTCCGATTGGCGGAAACAAATGTGCCGCTTCGCCCACGAGGGCCGCTTGTCCAGATGAAAAAGCCGCTGAGAGCATTCCCGACATTGGTAATTCGCCCCTAAGTCCTTCAACTACCATTTTTCCCAGCATAGATTTGGCTCGCTTTTCGACTTCCAATTGAAATGCATGGCTATCAAGGCTTGCTAGATATTTGGCGCGTGACCGCTCCATCATCCAAACGAGGCTTGAACGGCGACCGGGGAGGGGCACCAATGTAAAAGGCCCCTCCCGGGTATGAAATTCGGTTGAAATATCATCGTGATCCCTTTGATGTGACAGGATCGCAGTAAGTGCAGTTTGTGGATAGGACCATTCCTTAATGGCAATTTCGGCCGAGCGTCGCACAACAGAATTTCGACCGTCAGCACCGACGATCAGCGGTGCCGACCACTGCGTATTCGAGTCAAGAGTTACAATACAGTCGCCGGTGTTATGAAAATTTACGTTCAAAACCTGTCCGTGAACCCTTACGATATCAGAATTCAACTTGGTCGCGTCGGTTAATACTCGAACGAGGTCCGTGAGTTCAACATTATATCCAAAAGCTTTCAATCCCAATTCCGATGCCTTAAAGCTAACTGGAGGGGGACGGAAAAGGCTTCCCGTATCGTCGAGCATTCGCATCACCGAAAGCGGAGCAGACGTTGCAGAGATGGCATCCCACAAACCCAACGATGTTAAATAATTGACCGATCCATCCAACAGTGCGACCGTTCGCCCATCGCGTGCGGGTAAAACGTGCGTACCGATCAGGGCCACCTTTCGGCCAGATTGTGCTAATGCCAGAGCTGCTGAATAACCGACCGGGCCTGTTCCTATTACAAGGACATCGGTTGAATTCATATTCATGGTTTCACTTGCCTTTGCTTAGCGATAAATATCGGTATTAAATGGTGCGTACCGTGTACAACCAATTTACCAATTAGTGTCTTTCCTCAACAGAAAGATACGAAGGATTTGAAGCGGAGAGATGCCATGGATAGTTCCGAAAAGCACGCCAGCCACTCTGCCCAAAAGCCGCTTGGTAACTTGGCCCATCGGTATCGGGCCTTTTCTGTCCATATCTTTACAGCTTCGGGTGCAGCTATAGCATTTCTTTCTCTTACGGCGGCCATTCAGCATCAGATGGGTCTAGCATTCGCCTGGTTAGGGCTTGCTCTGGTGGTTGATGGCATCGACGGAACCTTTGCACGCGCTTGGGCAGTTAAAACTTATGCTCCTCAATTGTCGGGAGATGTGCTCGACCTTGTTGTCGACTATGTGACCTATGTCTTTGTTCCCGCCGTCATATTATTGATGAGTGGGATCTATCCGCATTGGCTATTAGCAACACAAGGGGCTATTATAGTTTTATCCGCTGCATTATATTTTGCGTCCAACACGATGAAAACTAACGATTATTGGTTCCGTGGTTTTCCTGCTGTCTGGAATTTGGTGGTTTTTTTAATGCTTGTTTTCAATCCGCCTGCGGGATTGGCCACGTTGGCAGTCATCGGTCTCGCCTTGGCGCAAGCGTCCAATTTTACCTTTGTCCATCCAGTGCGGGTCAAGATGCTACGGCCGTTGACGCTTACCCTTTTGGCTGTTTGGTCGCTTGCGGGCATATTAGCCATTTATGAAGATATGAAGGTCGATCCGATAACCCAATGGCTTTTGGGTCTAATCGGCTTTTATTTTTTAGCTCTGGGTACGCTGAGACGCGAGCAAGACAAAGTTTCGTGATCTTAATCTCAGCTTATTTAGCTAAGATGTCTTGCGAAATCGGCATCACTGCGAGCACAAGGAGAAGTCCTGCCAAAAAGAGGGCTGAATTGAAACCAAAATAATTAAAACCGAGAGCACCAATTACTCCCCCGAGAAAAAAGAGCAAAATTAATCCCGCCAGCAGGTGCATCTTTGCTCGATCGGCACGAACCGGCTTTTCATATCCAATTTTATGATTAATAAATATGAGCTTGCCGAGCTCGATGCCAAAATCGGTCACCATGCCGGTGATATGTGTTGTTCGTATCCGGGCATCCGATAATTTTGTGATCATCGCATTTTGTAAACCCATAATAAAACAGAGCAACAGGACGGTGAGGGGAATGATTATACCTTGCCAAGACTGTAGCCACGCGCCGAAAAATCCAAAGCAAACCAGCATAAGCGCTTCAAACAAGAGTGGCATTGCATATTGGCTATGCAAATGCTTCCGCCGTCCCCAATTGATTAATACCGCCGAAACAGCAGCACCTGCAATAAACGATGATATTGCTGCTATTCCGGAACTAACGGCACCCATATTGCCAAGCGCAAGGGCATCCGCGGCCGCTGAAGCGATGCCAGTCATGTGAGAAGTATATTGGCGAAAGGCCATAAAACCGCCTGCATTGGCCGCACCTGCTATAAAAGAAAGAAACTGCGCTAAATGGGCGTCATGGCGATCGCTCCGCTGTTTACCGGTTAATTGGCGGAGATAGTCTAGCACTATACTGCCTTGTCCTTTGGACTCATACGTAAGATGATGGTGCGAACAACCGTTAAGGTAAAGATAAACCACAAGCTGAAGCTAAAAAAGACAACGCCCGCCTACTCGGGGCGGGCGTTGCCAGATGGTATTTAAAAAATTGATCAGGCGCTTTGTACGCCTTTTACATACCAGTCTATGGTGGCGAGATCGCCGAGGCCCAGCTTTTCACCCGCCTTTACCCTTAACGTACCAGCTTGATCATAGATTGGACCGGTGAATACATCGTAGGTGCCAGCACGATAGCCTTCAAACACTTTGTTCGCAGCATCCTGAGCATCTTTCGGAACTGATGCATTATAGGGCGAAATCTTTACTGAACCCTCTTTGATTCCGTCCCAGAAATCTTCCGACTTCCAGCTACCATCAATCATTGCCTTTGCGCGGGCAATATAATGCGGACCCCAAATGTCTTCGATCGCGCTGAGTTGAGCCTTTGGTGCGAATTTAGACATGTCGGCACCCTGACCGAAGCCGAAAATACCCTTTTTCTGGCAGAATTGTAGCGGCGCAGGGCTATCGGTATGGGTAGCGATAACGTCACAGCCGAGATTGGCGAGGGTTTCAGTTGCTGAAGTTTCTTTGGCTGGATCGAACCAGCTGTCGATCATCACCAGCTTGGTCTCGATCTTTGGATTGATAGCTTGGGCGGCAAGTGTGTAGGCGTTAACGCCCATCACCACTTCCGGGATCTTAAAGGAGCCGAGATAGCCGATAACCCCTGATTTCGAAACTTTACCAGCGAGCGTTCCAGTTACGGCGCGGCCTTCATGGAAACGAGAATTATAGGTGGTAACGTTGTCAGCCCGCTTGAAGCCGGTGCAATGTTCAAATTTTACATCAGGAAATTCCTTAGCAACCTCTAAAACCTGATCCATATAACCGAACGAGGTAGCGAAGATGAGCTTGTTACCCTGACGGGCGAGGTCGCGCAGGACCGGAATGGCGCTCGCGTCTTCCTTGACGTTTTCGACATAGCTCGTCTTTACGGCGCTACCCAGCGCTGCTTCGAGCTCTTTGCGGCCTTTGTCATGGGCCCATGTCCAGCCATAGTCGCCGACAGGGCCAATGTAAATATAGGCCACTTTTAACGGTTCAGCAGCATTGGCCGACGCACCCATCAATGGAAGTACAGAAGCCGCAGCAGCCGTCTTAACGAAATCGCGTCTGGTAAATTTAGTCATCAACAGTCTCCTCGTGGTTTAGGTAAATAGTTAGCCGTTCGGAATGAAGGGCTTGCCAAGACATGCGGGGGCTTTGCCGCCTTTTCCGTCGCGCGACGAAAGAAGTGCCAAGACGATAACCGCAATAAGATAGGGCATTGCTGCCCAAAATTGAGATGGCAAAATCGCGAAGCCAGACGCTTTTGCATAAAGTTCTAAAGCCATCAGGACACCGAAGAAATAAGATCCGGCTAGCAATCTACCTGCCCGCCACCCCGCGAATACGACGAGGGCTAACGCGATCCAACCGCGTCCGGCGGTCATTTGCTCAGCCCATAACGGGCTGATTACGAGAGAAAAATCAGCGCCCGCTATGCCGGCTGCTGCGCCCCCAAAAGCAATTGCTAAATATCGGATTCGGATAACTGGATAGCCAATGGAATGGGCGGAAAAATCATTTTCTCCAACCGCACGCAACACCAAACCGGCGCGCGTTTTATTGAGAAAAAATCCAGTCGCCAACACCAGAAAGACAGCAAAATAAACGAAAGGACTATGGCCGAAAACAATCCGCCAAAAGGTGTCGAGAGCTAATGTATCAGGAAAGGGTGAATCGAGCGGATCAATCGCAATACCGACATAGTTAGAGCCGATTAGCGACGATAAGCCGATTCCGAAAATCGTTAATGCAAGCCCGGTTGCTACCTGATTAGCCCCTAACGATAAAACCATCACGCCAAAAATACTGGCAGCAACAGCGCCAGATACCATAGCAATCAGAATTCCCAGCCAAGGATTACCTGTTTCGAAAGTCACCGCAAATCCGGCGATGGCACCTACCAGCATCATTCCCTCGACGCCGAGATTGATCACACCGCTTTTTTCGACGATCAACTCGCCTGTGGCTGCCAGCAATATCGGAGTTGTAATGCCGATTACAGTAATCAGCGCATCAAGGATGAAGGTTATAGTCATGCCACACTCCGTTTGGCGGCAATATCGCCTTTAAAGGAGAGGCGGATCCGATAGCGAACCAGTAAATCACTCGCCAAAATAGCAAAAAGAAGCAGGGCTTGAAATAGTCCCGCGGTCGCATTCGGTACATGCACGACCGTTTGAGCTACTTGTCCACCTACATAAGTGATCGCCAAAACGAGTCCCGCTATAAAGACGCCAATGGGATGCGAGCGCCCCAGCAATGAGACGATGATTGCTGTAAACCCGTAGCCAGAAGGGTAGCCTAGATTGAGCCGAGAGAGCTGCATCAATTCAAACACGCCAGCTAACCCAGCCATTGCTCCACTGATCATCAAGGTCGCCCAAATAATCCGATCGGACCTAAACCCGCCATAGCGCGCCGCATGGGGCGCCTCGCCAATCGCACGGATGGAAAAGCCAAAAACGGTGCACGAGACAATGATATAAAAAATGAGGGCTGCCAGGAGTGCGACTAGCAATCCTGGCGGTATGCCACTGCCCAACAGATCATGAGGTAAAATTTGCGCGGCGGTTAGTTGGGCCGTTTGTGGAAAATTATGACCATTTGGATCTTTCCACGGACCAGTAATCATATAGCTGAGCAGCTGTAGCGAAACATATACGAGCATGAGGCTCGACAGGACTTCGCTTACGCCGTAGCGGGTGCGTAGCACGGCTGGAATCGCCGCATAGGCTGCGCCAGCAAGCATTCCAGCGAGCACCATCAATGGGATAATCCAAAATCCCGTTACGCTTTGTGTTGAATAGGCAACTCCGGCAGCAGCGATAGCGCCGACGATATATTGCCCTTCGGCTCCGATATTCCAGATTTTTGCCTGATTGCTGAGCGATAGACCAAGCGCGATTATAATAAGTGGTGCCGCTTTGGTAGCCACGTCACGCCATTTATAAACATCAAGAACGGGCGTGAAGAATAATTCCCAGACTGCCTGCGGCCCATCATAGCCAAGGCCGTCAAAAATGATAATTCCAAGCACCATGATCGCCACAACAGATAGGACGGGTGTTAGAATCAGCATTTTGCGACTCGGTTCGAGCCGCTTTTCAAGCCTTAGCCGCATGATCACCCTCCATGGCAGGTGTGGTCCATCCGCCGTGGCTTCCACCCATCATCAGCCCCAATTCCTGAACACTCACTTCACTTACTGGACGCCCAACCGATAATCGGCCGAGATTAATTACCGATAACCGGTCACATAGAGCCAATAATTCATCAAGATCTTGCGAAATGACGATAATCGCTGAGCCTTTGTCGGCCAGATCAATCAACGCTTGATGGATAAAGGCCGCCGAGCCTGCATCGACACCCCACGTGGGTTGACTGACGACCAAGACGCTAGGTGCCTGCAATATTTCTCGGCCCATGACAAATTTTTGTAAGTTGCCACCAGAGAGTGAAGCTGCAAGCGAATTAGGCCCGAGGGTCTTTACAGCAAAAGTCTGAATAACCTTGGCGGCATATGCATCGGCGCCGTCCTGATCAATAAAGCCCTGAGTGGCAAAACCAATCCGCGTCCGTGCCGTCAGTGTCGCGTTGTCAGCAAGGGAAAATGTACCGATCGCAGCGTGGCCATTGCGTTCTTCGGGGACGGCACAAAGGCCTACTTCGCGTCGGGAAGTGGGGCCAAATTGTCCCACTGGAATGCGATCAACCTTGATAACGTCAGCGGCGCTACTAAGCCGTTCACCACAGAGGGCCTCAAGCAACTCGTTCTGACCATTGCCGGCAACGCCTGCAATCCCAAAAATCTCGCCACCTTTAACATCTAAGTTTACGTTATCGAGGGCGACTCCAAAATCATCGGGCTTGGGGAGAGAGAGGTTTGTAACTGAAAGGCGTACGGTTCCCTCGACCTTCATTTGTCCTCGAGCCGGATCGCGCAGATCACTTCCAATCATCATTTCGCCCATACTGCGCGGCGTTTCCTGCCGCGGGTCGCAGGTACCGACAACCTTACCACCCCGTAAAATAGTGGCGCGATCGCACAAGGCTACGATCTCGTGCAATTTGTGGGAAATATAGAGGATTGAAACGCCTTCTGAGGCCAAGCGCCGAAGCGTTTTGAATAATTCATCGACTTCTTGGGGCGTTAAAACCGATGTTGGTTCGTCCATTATTAAAAGCTGCGGATTTAACAGCAAAGCTCGAACAATTTCGATCCGTTGACGTTCGCCGACACTTAAGGTTGCGATTTGCCGCCTTGGATCTAGTTTGAGACCATATTTGTCCATGACACCGCGAATTTCGGCGTTTAACGCTTGGCGAGAAACGGAGCCATCAAGGCCAAGGGCAATGTTCTCGACAACATCCATAGCCTCAAACAACGAGAAGTGCTGAAAAACCATGCCAATTCCGAGCCGACGTGCAGCTCTTGGATTATTGATCCGAACTTCTTTGCCTTCCCAAAGGATGGATCCAGAATCCGGCGCTTGGATACCGTAGATCATTTTTACAAGTGTTGATTTCCCAGCGCCGTTTTCACCGAGCAAAGCATGAATTTCACCTGGGTTAACTGTTAGGCTAACACGGTCATTCGCAAGGACGCCTGGAAACCGTTTTGTGACATTAATCAACTCAAGCCGGTTTATAGCGCCCATGGGTCAAAACGATCTCTTTGCATTACCGTTAACAGCGCCAGATGGCACCCTAGTGAAGGACGGTATATGACGATATTTTAGAGCGCAACTGGCCAAGCGTTATCTCGCGGGTATCATCCACCTTTCGATGATCTAAAAGCTTAGTATGCCTAGCGTTAAGGCATAAGTTGCGCTTGTTGCTAAAATGGGCCGCAGGTTAAATGTACCGTCTATAAAGGGAGAATCAACAATCATGGCTCGTCAACCTATCCGTTCCTATGATGAAGATTTGCTCCGTAAAGCGTTCGATATGGCACGCAAGGCGAGAGAAGGGGGGGATCATCCCTTTGGTTCGGTGCTAGCTGATGCCAATGGTGCCCTTTTAATGGAACAAGGCAATGGCTATAGTTCAGAAGGCGGGGATCGAACGGCACATGCCGAAAGGATGCTCGCTTCCCGTGCTGCCCGCGCCTATCCTTTGGATTTCTTATCACGTTGCACCCTCTATACCTCGGCAGAACCATGCGCGATGTGTGCAGGTGCAATCTATTGGGCAGGTATCGGACGAGTTGTTTTCGGACAAACCGAAAAGAGTTTAAAGGACCAAACCGGTGATCACGAAGAAAATCCGACCCTCGACCTGCCGTGCGGCATTGTCTTTTCCGCAGGACAACGCCAAACCGAGGTCGTAGGACCAATGCTCGAAGAAGAAGCCGCCCAATTACAGGCTGAATTCTGGGAAAATAAGCACTGAAGCGGTTTAGACAGCGATGCCGAAGAGGTCATAGGCGTCTGCGCGTTCGATTTTGACGCTGACAATTTCGCCGACTCTGAGAGGGCGGTGGGAGCCGACATGGACAACGCCATCAATTTCCGGCGCATCCCATTGTGAGCGACCCTTCGAAACCGTCGGGCCGGCTTCGTCGATAATGACTTTAATGCGGCGCCCCACGCGGCTTTTCAATCGCTGCGCGCTGATCGCTTGCTGAGTTTCCATAAAGCGGTTCCAGCGTTGTTGCTTAACTTCGTCGGAAACTTGACCAAGGCCGAGCGCATTGGACGTCGCGCCAGCGACAGGCTCGTATTTGAAGGCGCCGACCCGATCGAGCTTGGCCTCTTTCATCCAATCGAGCAAATACTGGAAATCTTCCTCGGTTTCGCCAGGAAAACCAACGATAAAAGTTGAGCGGATTGCGAGATCAGGACAAATATCCCGCCACGCTTTGATGCGTTCCAATGTTTTTTCCTGATTTCCAGGACGTTTCATCGCCTTTAAAACCTTGGGCGATGCATGTTGGAACGGGATGTCGAGATAGGGAACGATGAGGCCGTCGGCCATCAACGGGATAACATCGTCCACATGGGGGTAGGGATAGACATAGTGCAAACGTACCCAAGCGCCTAAAGCGCCTAGTTCGCGGGCAAGATCGACAAATTTGGCTCGCACCATCCGACCTTGGAATTCGCTTTCTGCATATTTGATGTCTAAGCCATAGGCGGACGTATCTTGGGAGATAACCAGCAGTTCCTTTACCCCAGCCTTGACCAGCTTTTCGGCTTCGCGCAACACATCCGCGGCGGGGCGTGATACCAAATCACCGCGCAATTTTGGGATGATACAGAAGGTACAGCGGTTGTTGCAGCCTTCCGATATTTTCAAATATGCGTAATGTCGTGGGGTCAGCTTGATGCCTTGCGGCGGCAACAAATCCAGAAAAGGATCGTGAACGGGTGGAGCCACCGAATGTACAGCGCTCATAACACTTTCAAAGGCTTGTGGGCCGGTGACCGCCGATACACCGGGGTGAGCGGCTAAAATTTGTTCAGGCTCGGCTCCCATGCAGCCTGTAACAATTACTTTGCCATTTTGGGCCATGGCTGCACCGATGGCTTCGAGGGATTCCGCCTTTGCACTATCTAAAAAGCCACAAGTATTGACGATGACGGCGTCCGCACCCTCGTGAGTTTTGGTAAGTTCATAACCCTCCGCCCGCAATTGCGTGATAATCCGTTCGCTGTCGACCAGCGCTTTGGGGCAGCCAAGTGATACAAAGGAAATTTTCGGTGCGTGCTCAGTCATAGGATCAAGACTTCCAATGGTGGTTTAACAACGCTGTACCGCATGGACCCTAGACCTACAACTGCATGGCTCCTGCGATTGTTGATGCCTTGCCAATCTATACCGTTAAACCGAAGGTACATTCGATTCGAGACGCAGACGCCGGAAAGAAGACCACCTAATCATGGAAACGCAACGTTCACGAAGCCTTCGACAAGCGCCTGATTTTCCCGTTGGGTTCAACGGTGAGCCTGATGCAAGGGCGACGGTCTTAGGTATTGGCGTGGTTATTCTCACCGCCGTCATGTGGGCCGCATCCGATGCCTCTGCACAGTGGCTAACGAAATCACTGCCACCGCTTGAGGTTACCTGGATGCGCTACGGTGTGCATGTGCTGATTTTATTCCCTTGGCTAAGGGGTGGCTTACGCTCGGCTATCCATTCGCAACATCCATTCAAACAAGTTTTACGCGGCGCATTTTCGGTACTGTCGGCGATTACGTTTATTTTAGGTCTCACGCTCATTCCGATCGCCGACGCGACGGCCATTACGTTTGTGGCTCCCTTTGTTATTATGGGTTTGGCGGCGTTGTTGTTGCACGAATATGTCGAACCCAGACGCTGGATTGCGGCTGCTGTCGGGCTAACCGGCGTTGTTGTGATTGTACAGCCGGGAAGCGATGCCTTTCATTGGTCTGCTCTTTTGCCGCTACTCGCCGCCATTTTTGGCGCGTCTGCAATCGTAATGACCCGTCTCATGCCGAACGATGATCCAAAAGTGACGATGGTGTATACAGGGATTGTAGGCTTGACCACGCTCTCCTTCATGGTTCCATTTGGTTGGGTGATGCCCTCAATCGAAAATCTCTTGGTCGGTGTTATGATGGGGATCTTTGGGGCCGCTGCCAATATCCTGCAAATTACAGTTTACCGCCAATTGCCGGCTTCTCTATTGGCACCTTTTAGCTATTCACAATTGGTATGGGCGAGCCTATTGGGGTTTGCTTTGTTTGGTGTCTGGCCAACCGTTGCGACCTTGATTGGTGCAGGCATAATAGCTGGAAGTGGGGTTTATGCCGCTTGGCGGGAACGAAAGGCTGCGGCGATGCGGTAAATTATAGATCGATCAATATTTAGGTTGGGAAACAGGTCAATTTATAAATTAAGCATACGGCAGACGTGTTAAATTGGTGTAGTTGCTTTAAAGTTGCCGAATGAAATAGTCGGTACATTAAATTTTTGTCGAATGTTGAGCGTGATTGGTCATTTTAACCGTTAGCTGTGGCAATGGGTTCGTAGAGTGAGTGGGTGTGACGCCTAATTCTGATTTATCATTTGAGGCATTAGCCGGTCGCGAAGTTGGTCCAATTGGGCCGGCCCAATGGAATGATGCCCTGAAATGCTGGACTGTCGCGGAACCAAGTGACGTCTTAGATGCCTTGCGCGATGGACATCTTGTTACACCTTCAATCGTTCCATCTTTGCAGGCAACGGAGGAACGGTTCGGCATTCAGTTAGAAAACCTCCGCTATATCGCTTCCTTTAATCCCCTGCTAAATGAAGGCCAGGTCCATGCTGATATGCGACGCAGCCTAGCGTTGAAGTTGACGGTACGGCGGACAGCAATTCTGGCTCTCCTCGACGAGGCTGTGGCTGTAGCGCTTGAACCACTGTTTCATCATCAGTCTGTTGACCTGATGTAGGTATGTTTAATGCCGCTTGTTGATCGGGTGGCCGCTGCCTTGGCGGGTCTTGATTTGCCAATTCCCTTTCCGGTCCTCAGTGTTACGCGGATATTCGATCGCCTTTCGTCCGTTTCAGGGCTTGTCCGAGCCGAGGAAGCCTTAGGTCACATTCGGTCGGTGATCCGCGAGAGGGGCATCGTGGATTCAGAGCAAGAAATCCTTACCCTTTTAATTCTGGGCCGCGATTCGTTGCTCTCAAGCCTCGGAGCTTCGTTGGCAACTGCCTTTGAACAGATGCGTAAGTCGGGTTCCGAGCACCTGACGCTTACTTCGCCCTATCCCTCCACTGGCGTTGCCGTGGCCGAGCGCGTTGCCCAATGCCCGCATTCATTAGGACAGGTATCGCTTGCAGCGGATGATCGGGTTAGGATTTACCTGCAGCCTTTAAATGGCATAGGTGGAGCAACCTTGCCGATTTTCGGAGCGGGTGCGCATGCCTGTTTGGGCCGTATGATTGCTTTGGATGTTTGGAATGCGATGGCCAAGTGTCTTGCCGGATTGAGACGCCGCGTCACCAAGGTTGAGGTTAAATATGCCCGAAGCAATATCTTTTTTATGCCTGAAAGTTTGAAGGTTGATTTTGAATGAACACGCTTGAAATTAAAGCAATTGTCATTGATTCCCTAATCCGATTAGGCCAATTGCCGGACGACATGGCCAATGAGGCGAGGGATGGCGATCTCGACTTGTCCCAGATAGCGTTGGATAGCCTCTCGGTGATTGAAATTTGCATGCATCTGGAAAACGCCTTGGGCATTGCCGTTGAACCGGTTGATTTTCTAAACCATTCGAAGCTGAACGACTTGGCTGACTTTTTTGCTTCAATGGTTCGCAAGTAATGATGCAACGGTTGACCGAGCTGATCCCGATTAAACTGGGATCCTATCAGGGCGATATCGTTATCAGGCGCTGGCCAGTTGAAAATCCTCGGGGGCGGGTTATTTGCTTGCACGGCTTGTGTGCAGTCGGGGCGGATTATGTTGTTCTTGCCGAACAATTGAACGCGGCTGGTTATGAGGTGATTTGTCCAGACTGGATGGGGCACGGTTCGAGCACCTGTTTTGGTAAGCCGGACGCCTATTCATCGCATTCCTTCACGATCGCGCTCGCCCAGATTATGGCCCATTATGGCCAGCCGGAAAGGACCCACTTAATTGGTACGTCCTATGGCGGCATTATTCTGTTTATGTTTCTTATTGCGTCCCAACTTCAGGTCCGCTCGGCTGTAATCATCGATATCCCGCTTCGTTGGCAGCCTGAAGTTGATGGGCAAGGGGATGTAATTCGTCGGCTTGTGATGAGCGATTATGCCAATATTGAGGAAGCCGAGGCCGGATTGCTGGCGATCAGGCCCAGTTTGCTCGGGTTTCCGGAACGCTTGAGGGACTATCTCAACGAAGCACGGTTTTTTTCCTATAAGGAGCGTATTCGGCTTCGGTGTGATCCTGCCGTCCTTCATAGCGCCGCGTTAGCATCCGAAATTCCTTTTGACTTTCGCGCTCAGGTCGCCCGCCTTCGCATGCCAACCTTGTTTTATTATGGCGAGGAGAGTCGATTTCAGGAGCCCGATTTGTTTTCATCATTAGAGCAAACCCAAACGCATATTCGGTACATGGTAGCCCGCGATGGGGGACATCCGCCGTCTTTATCGACGAACCACGATGTTCAACCGATCGTCGATTTTATAAAATAATGCGGTAAGCGATTTCTTGTTATAGTTATTGGTAAGAGGATTTCGCACATGTGTGATCGCTGTGTAATCGATACGATTAAAGAGCGTCTGGTATCGCGCCGGCATCTCATTAAGGCTGTTGGGGTGGCCTCAACGACACTCGCGTTAGGAACGCAGGCGCAAGCGGCCAATTCGGTCACAACGAATACCGTGCTAGACCTGTCATACGATCTTTATGGTGATTTCCCGACCTTTGACGGTGGATCAAACTTTGTGTTAACCCGCAAATTAACCTATGCCAAACATCGGACAAATCTTAATGTCGTTTCAATGAGTGAACATATCGGCACTCATCTTGATGCGCCGTTGCATTTTACCGAGTCGGGGCAAACCGTATCAGAAATTCCGGTTGCCTCGCTGGCCCTGCCGGTTGTGGTCGTTGATATACGCGAAAAGGCCGCAAACGACGCCGATACTCAACTAACGCCCGACGATCTCAAGGCGTGGATGGCAATCCATGGGCCGCTACATCGGCAATGCTGTGTTGCCATGAATTCCGGCTGGGCGGCACGCCTTTCGACGGCAGGGGCCTTTCGAAATGCGGATGATAAAGGACAGATGCATTTTCCCGGTTTCCACGCAGAAGCGGCACAAATGTTGATCGAGGATGGTGGTGTACTCGGGATTGCTGTCGATACGCTATCTCTTGATCACGGTGCTTCCAAGGATTTTGCTACCCACTTTGCCTGGCTTCCTTCCAATCGATGGGGCATCGAAGCGTTGGCAAATCTCGATCAATTGCCGGCAAAAGGTGCGACCCTGGTCGTCGGGGCGATAAAGTTCCGTGGTGGAACGGGTGCGCCATGTCGTGTTTTTGAACTTGCCCTAGTTTGACGTCTCCCTTGACCGGTTGACTATGCGGCCCTTCCTTCTTCGTCGCCAAGCCCCTTTCTTTCATTCGCGTGCGCCTTCTCGAAGTTCATTGGACTGAGATAGCCCAGCGTCGAGTGAA
>CAIUPE010000143.1 GCA_903900975.1 uncultured Hyphomicrobiales bacterium
CAATCCCGCTGGCAGCATAACAAAGGCAGTCATCCACTTATCCGGACCCGCCAAACTGTTCAAACAAGCCGAGCCACCTCTTTTTCAACGGACGCGAAGATTGGCCCGCGTATTATCGTGGTCGGTGCCCTTTCGTTTGATAATAATGGCAAAGGCATTATTTCGTCCTATTCCAATACGGCAGGAACGGACGCTGTCGTTTCATCACGATTTTTATTAGCAAGTGGAGCCACGCCTTTTAATTACGGTGATGTCAGTATTAATGGATATCTGGTTCCAAGTAGCGATTTTGGAAATAATGTCGGCACCTCTTATGCCGCACCTCGAATTGCGGGATATTCCGCAATCGTTCGCCAAAAATTCCCTAATTTATCCGGCGCAAATACGGCTGATATTCTTCTAGCGACAGCGCGCTACGACACACTTGCCTGTTATCCAAATTGCGACAAGACGATTTATGGACAAGGTGAAGCCAGTCTAAGCCGGGCGCTTGCACCCGTTGGTTACCTGAAATAGGTGGCGATTGGCGTGGCGCTAAGCCCTAAAACCAGCTGTATTCGAAGAAAAATTTTGATCCGTTATATTCGTAAAAAAAATATGCGGGTTATGAAAACGATCAGGGCAATTCGAACGACCCCTTAAACCGTGCGCATATGTCTGCGAATGAGCTCTTGTTGAAGTTCATTGATATGGGTCTGCGCCTCATCCGCCGTCCAGCCGCGATAAGGGGCAAAGAGGGTGGCTATTTTATCTAAATCCGCTTTTGATAGACCATGCTCCAAGGCCATCGTGGTTCGCCGTAACACCAGATCGGCCAGTGTAGATACGGCTTCGTTGTCGATAAGCCAGTCGAGTTCGGCAAGGCTATAGCTCGATGCGCCGGGCAAGCGGTCCTGATCGGTGAAGCGGCCTTTATGGTTTGCAACGTCTAAGGCTTTGGTGCCGTGGCGTGCGAGCAATTCATCTAACCTTGCACGGGATAGTCCCGTTGACTGCTCGGCTTTGGTTAGCCAGATGTCGCGTGATGCTTTGTCGCGTGGAAAATCACGTCCGCCGCCAATGGGTAGGTCGCGCGTTGAGCGGATGCGTTTCCTGCCGAAGGACGCCAAAATGCTGTCGGCCACTTCCTCAGCAAAGCCGCGAAACGTCGTCCATTTGCCGCCAACCAAGGAGATGATGGGAAAGGGGCGTGTTTCGTTTGCCTCGAGACGAGGGGAGGAATGATCGCGGCTGATCAGGCCGGGATTGGCAGCGTCAGAAGCGGGTAGGGGGCGAATACCGCTATAGGCGAACACAATTTTGTCCCGGCTGATGGGCATATCGGGTAAGAGCACCTGCAATTGCTCGAGAAAATAATCGATTTCCCATTCTTCGCAGATCACATGATCCGGATCAGCCGCTTTTTGATCGGTCGAGCCAACCAGCGCTAAACCGTTATAGTCATAGACCAGGCATATCCGGCCATTATCAGCCTCGAAATAGATCATGCGACCGTTCAGCATTGTGACCAGCTCGGGGAGATCAAGCACGATATGCGATCCTTTCGTGCCGCCGATGAAATGCGTGGGTGCGCCGAGTTCAGCATTGACGGTGTCGATCCACGGACCAGCCGCATTCACGACCAAGCGCGTGCCAATAGAATAGCTTTGCCCGTCTTTGCCGGTTATGCGGAGCCGGTCTTTTTCCAGAGGGCTGACAGTGGCGTAATTTAATGCGGCAGAGTTTGGATTGGCATTAAGTCCATCGCGAATGAGTTCCCATACCAAGCGCTCTGGATATTTTACTTGCGCGTCGTAGTAGGCGCCTGCCGCCACAATATCCGGTGTGATGCCCGGAAACTCTTTGAGCGCCTGCTTACGGGATAACATGCGATGCTTCGGCATAACCTGCTCGCGCGAGCCATAAAAATCATAGAGAAACAGCCCTGCTTTAATCAAAAGCGCGCCACGACTGCGCGCGAGTGATTTCATGCCAAAAAGCGTTCCAAGCGCAGCACTGATGCCCTTTGCCCATGAGAAGATAGGGATGACGGTCAAAAGCGGGCTAACATTATGCGGGGCATTTTTGAGAAGAAGATTGCGCTCCAAGGTTGATTGCGCAACGAGCCGCAGCTCGCCAGTTTCGAGATATTTAAGGCCACCATGGATAAGGCGCGAGGAGGCAGCGCTGGTGCCCGATCCGAAATCGGCTTTGTCGACAATCACGCAGGTGATACCTTGCTCACAAAGATCGCGAAACAAGCCCGCGCCATTAATGCCAGCACCAATAATCACCACATCAATGGTGCTATCGGAGAGCGTTTTGAGGCGGTGGTGAAGGTCTTGTTCTGAGCGGGTATCTGCCGTCATGCTTTGGTCGTTTCACTTTCTGAAAGCGCTTCCAGCTTTGGCCATAGGGGAGCCAAAATTTCGGTGGATTCGATAAAGAGGCTATAGCGTCTTTCAAGCCGCGCTACAGCATCGGGTTGGGGTAAAAATCGGTGGTTGATGGTGCTTAGATCACGCGGGTCATGTTGCGGCGATGGGTAATAGCCCGTGGCCGTTCCAGCGCAAAGGGCTGCACCCCAAGCCGCCGCCTCCGGCGTTTCGCTGACGATGACGGGCATATTGACGCTATCGGCCAATAATTGCGGAAAGGTTGGGTTGCGCGAAATGCCACCAGTCAACATGACCTGATCAAACTGAAACGCCGTTTTTAAAGCATTGATATGCAGCCGGTGGTTGAAGACAATGCCTTCGAAGATGCTGCGTAGCACCATGCCTCGATCGTGCCAGCCCCGCAAACCAA
Organism: uncultured Hyphomicrobiales bacterium; assembly: GCA_903900975.1. Lineage (GTDB taxonomy): Bacteria > Pseudomonadota > Alphaproteobacteria > Rhizobiales > Beijerinckiaceae > CAIUPE01. The sequence goes on from CAIUPE010000143.1 coordinate 2,788, forward strand.
GAAAGGCGGCATTCGCTTGCGGTCCAAACGGCGAGCCAAACAGATAGGGATGAAAAAGGACGGATGACGGCTTGGTCAACGCCTCTTTAATCTCGGCGCCAAGGCGCTCATGGATCAGATGGGCATTGGCTTTGTCGTTCATTTCGCTTTGGCAGAATTGATCTAAAAACCATTCATAATTGGTTGATGAGGCGGGTGAAATCGCCATATTATTCCAAAAGCCGGGCTCAATCGCATTGCGACACAGCCAGCCTTCGCCGGTCCGTGGTTCGGGTGAAACCGCCTCATTGATCGAGTAAGTGCCGGCAACGACTGCAACAACGCCTTCTTTATGCGCGCCAATGCCCAAAGCAGACGCCGTGACATCGTGAAGCCCTGCGATTACCGGCGTGCCTTCAACCAATCCGGTGAGGTGGGCGGCAGTTGGCGTGATGGCTCCAACCTGGCTGGCTGAATGGGAGATTTCCGGCAAGGCATTGGCCAAAGCCGAGAGGCCAAAAAGGTGCAGTGCCTCATCGGAATAGATCTGTGTTTTGACATTGGTGAACGATGTGCTCGCCTCTGTTCGGTCCGTGCCGATGGTGCCTGCCAGACAATAGCGCAGCCAATCTTTACAGGCCAAAATATGACTGATTTTGGCAAAGCGCTCGGGTTCGTTCTGATTGATCCATGCCAGCAGAGTGGAAGGTGCCGGTGCAAGCGGCATTTGACCGGTTAAAGCAAGGGCGTGCGCGGAGGTGCCATCGCGGTTCCACGTGAGCGCGATTTCACCAGCTCGGCTATCGAGCGAGAGAATGCCATTGCCCAGCGGATTACGGTTTTTGTCGAGGAGAAAAACGCCATCGCCATGGGCGGTTGCAGCCACGGCTGCTATGTCGCTCGCGGGTCTGCCGCTGGCCTCAATAGCCTCGCGAATAGCATCCGCTGTCGCAGCCCATAATGCCGACATATCGCGTTCGACAAAATGAGGTTTTGGCATCACTTGCGGGATGCGCCGCCTTGCTACCGAGAGCACGCGGCCATCGACATCAAAGATGACCGCCTTGGTAACGGTTAGTCCGCTGTCGATACCGATCAGGCTGGGCATGGGCGGGGATTCTCCAAAGCGGTGATGGAGACTTAGTAGGAGCCGTACTTAAGCTCAAGGAATAAGAAAAAACATGGAGCGCCGAGGGAGGGCGGCGCCCCATGTCTTAGAGTGTCTGACTCAGATCAGCTTATTTCGACAGAACGAATGGGCCGGTGTACTTGGCAACATTGTCCTTTGTGATCAGCAAGCAATCGAAGAGCTGCTTTTCGGACTTTGCGCCGGTCTTGCCGGTCTTGATGAAGCTGTCGGCTTGCTTGACGGCCTCTTCCGAGAACACGGCAACGGGCTGAAGCACGGTGTAGGCCATTTCGCCAGCCTTAACGGAGGCAACAGCGTCTGGCGAACCATCGAAGCCGCCGACCTTAACCTTGGCGAGCTTGCCAGCTTCCTTCAGCGCTGCAATTGCGCCAAGGGCCATTTCGTCATTGCCAGCGATGACACCGTTGACGTTTGGATTAGCCTGCAAGAGCGACTGCATCTTGTTGTGGCCTTGGGTACGATCCCAGTTAGCAACTTCCTTGCCGACCTTTTTGAGGTCTGGATACTGGGTCAAAACGGTTTCATAGCCGTTCGAACGGGTTGCTGCGTTATTGTCAGCTGGGTTGCCAAACAATTCGACATACGTGCCCTTGTCGCCCATGGCCTTCTGCCACTCGGTTGCACCCATGGCGGCGCCCTGTGCATTGTTTGAAACCAGCTGGCCCTTGGCCAAACCTTCCTGGTTGATTTCGGCGTTCACGAGGAACACTGGAATGTTGGCGGCAATCGCCTTCTTAACAGCGCCGATCGAACCGTCTGCGTTGGCCGGATCGAGAATGATGGCGACGGCCTTGTTGGTGATGGCGGTGTCGATCATCGTGCTTTCGGCGTTGGTGTCGCCTTTATGGGCCGAAACATTGGCCTTATAGCCAAGCTTCTCGGCGGTTGCTTTGGCAACATTGCCTTCGGTGAGCCAATATGGGTTGGCTGGATCGTTGACGATGATGGAAATTAAACCATCAGCCCAAGCCGAGCTGCTGCTAAGAGCGGCCGAGACGGCAGCGGCGGCAATAAGTAGGCGTGTTCCTGACTTCATCATTGTTCTTCTCCGTTTGAGTTTATTCCCTACCGGAATACCGGCTTCTTTTTCGATGCCCACCCGCCCTTTAGGGTGATTGCGGACATGCGAAATCTTTTTCTCCCGATCAGGAGCGAACTAATCTCCCGCCATATTGAATGCTGTTCAAAAGAACGGCGAGAATGATGACAGCACCGGTGAAGACGGTTTGCCAGTAAGAAGAAACGCCGATGATCACGAGACCATCCGACAAAAACCCGATGACGAAGGCGCCGAGCATGGTGCCACGCGTGCTGCCGCGCCCACCCGTCAGCGCCGCGCCTCCAATCACGACCGCGGCAATGGCCGTTAATTCGTAACTCGTGCCAGCGGTTGGGCCCGCCGATGTCAGCTGCGAAGACAGCACCAATCCGGCTATGGCGGCACAGATACCTGACAGAATATAGACTGTGATCTGAACCGATTTGACCGGCACGCCAGATAGTTCGGCAGCCCGCATATTGCCACCCGATGCATAGAGCCAACGGCCAAACGATGTGCGCGCCAAAGTTAGGCCGCAAAGGGCTGCTAGAAGGGCCAGCGCCAATACGCCGAGCGGAACATTGAAGAGGCGATTAAAGCCAAGCCAATCAAAACCCGTATTGCCGAGTTCAGGACGGCCGCCAAGATTGTTGTAGGTCAAGCCATTGGTCATCAACAGCGCCACGCCACGCGCGACATACATGACGCCAAGGGTCGCCACGAAAGCGGGGACGCGCAGATAGGCTATCAACACGCCGTTGATAGCACCCACAAGAGCACCCAAGCCGCATGTTAAAACGGCTACGACCCATACGGGCGGATAGGCAATCACACCAAATGCTTTCAGCGTAATGCCTTGCATGAGAAAGCCTGCAACAACGCCGCATAAACCAAGCGTTGAGCCTACCGAAAGATCGATGCCGCCATTTAAAATAACCAACAACATGCCAATCGATAGAATGCCATAAATGGCAACATGCGAGGCCATGATGAGAAAATTGCTCGTCGAAAAATAGTTCGGCGATAAAAAGGAAAAGACAGCAACAATCACGATGAGCGCAAAAAAGGCACGGCCTTCTAAGATCAGTTGCGTGATGTCAAAGCCTTTGGCAGGCTTTTCACCAGCACGGATGACCTTTGCTTCCGACATCATAGCGCTCCGTTTTTCATCATGCGACCATGGCTTCGCCTGAGGCGGCCATGATCTTTTCTTTGGTTGTGCTGGAATCAAATTCAGCGGCAATTCGGCCACGACGTAACACGATAATCCGATGCGCTACGCTGAAGCATTCGCCCACTTCCGAGGTTGAATAGACGACCGCTAAGCCCTGCCGCGCGCCTTCAGCCAGCAGACGGAAGACTTCGCCCTTGGCACCAACATCAATGCCACGGCTTGGTTCATCCAGCAGCAGAACTTTGGGGTTGGTTGCCAACATTTTGCCGATGACAACCTTTTGCTGATTACCGCCCGACAGTGACGTAATGGCTGCCGATCCGCCCTCTGTTTTAATATGGACTTGAGCAATGGCGCGCTTGATCACTTCTTGCTCGCGCGGGCGAGACGTGAAAATCCTGTCGGTGAAGGCTTTAATCGATGCCAGTGATAGGTTTTCACCAACCGTCATAGATTGGACGAGGCCGTCGCGTTGCCGATCTTCTGGAACAAGGCAAAGGCCCGCATCGATCCGCTGGGCTATGGTGAGGCGTGAGATATCCTGACCTTTGAGAAGGATGCGACCATCGATGGCCTTTAAACGCCCGGCAATTGTTTCGAGTAATTCCGTGCGTCCCGCACCCATCAAACCATAAATGCAGACGATTTCGCCAGACCGTACTGAAAGCGAGAGATGGTCGACGACGTGATAACCGCCCCCGTTTGGATCTTGAACGGTTAGATTTTCAACCGCGATGGCAACGTCCGTAATTGGGTGTCCTTGGGGAGGGGAACCGAGATCGAATTTATCGCCGACCATATTCCGCACAATCCACTCAAGATCGATTTCCCTGCGGGGACCGGAAGCCGCCATTTCACCATCACGAAACACAACGGCATGATCGGTAATTTGAAGGGCTTCTTCGAGGTGATGGGAAATATAGACGATGGAGACGCCGCGGCTGGTGAGATCACGGATGACCTTGAAGAGTACTTCCACTTCGGTGGCGCTTAACGCCGAAGTAGGCTCGTCCATAATCAGAATGCGCGAATTGACCGACAAAGCGCGGGCGATTTCGACAATTTGTTGTTGGCCGAGACGAAGATTTTCAACGAGCGTCAGCGGATCAATGTCCTGCTCCAGCTCCTCCATCAAAGCCTTCGCCTGCCGCTCTTCCTCTGCAAAATCGACCATGCCGCGCTTCATGATTTCGCGGCCCATAAAGATATTGTCTCGCACGCTCAAATTGGGCGCGAGACTCAATTCTTGATGAATGATCGATATGCCGCGATCTCTGGCCTCTGATGAGGAATTGAACCGTACCGGCATGCCATCCAAAAGAATTTCGCCGGAACTTGGATGCACAATGCCGGAGAGAATTTTCATCAAGGTCGATTTGCCCGCACCGTTCTCGCCGAACAGTGTCGTGACCTGACCACGATGGACGTCAAAATTGACACCCTTTAAGGCGTGAATGCTACCATAGGATTTGGCGATATGACGAGCGGCCAGCACAATCTGGCCAGCGTCGATATGATCGCTTTGATTGGCACCCGATGTGTCAACGGTGATGCTCATAACCTAACTTTTCGCATCCCTATTTGACAGATAATTTGACGGGCGTAACGAGCCAGTTTTTGGGATTTATCAGTTTGAAAACACCGGTTAACGTCACCGTTTTTCCTGTCAGTGCGGCGGTATCAATCGGGGTCAGCACCTGCTTTTTCATTTCCATATTCAAAGCTGAGCCGGCGTCTTGATATTCAATCTGATTGGTAAATTGTCCGAAGCTGATCTCGCCCGACGCATCGCGAAGATCAGTACCATTGATCGCAGGGCCCATTTGCACACGCGCGCCGTAGCCTTCGGGCAGACCTTCAACGGTAAATGAATAAATGCCGGATTTTGCTTCGCCCGCGACGCCGGTGAGCGTCACCGGAATGACAGGACCGGTGCTGGTTTCAACGCCGTATTTTTTGCTTGCCTCGGCCTTGTCCGCAATGATCGCTTCAACCAGCGTTTTAGCATCGACGGCATGTTCAAGAATATATTTTTGAACCTTAGGAAACTGCTGGGCGCCAAATTCTTCCTTCGAGAACACCTTCGGCTTGATGTCATCGTCGGAACCGATGGCCACAAATTTTGTATTAAGAGCCATGGTGGCAATAACAATAACAGCGATTGCTATGCCCGCAATCAGGCCGCGTTTTGACGAGGAGTGCTGGGCCACGATGGTACCGGAAGCGACGCTCATTGGCGGCCTCGCAGATTGTGCGCGACGCATTTCAGGGTGCGTAGAAGCGGCCATACGATATGGCTTTGCTGTCCGTGCTCAACGCAGATCATTGCCGACCCATCCTCCGCTGCAGCCAAGGCTTTGCCTGGCGGCTCATCTTGTTGGCAGTTTGAGCGCGACTGCTTCGTTTCGTCGCGGGATCAACCTGCCTCAGGAGGGTGTAATATTTTCCACAAGCTGTCAATATCATCATTAATGGAAGGCCAAATTGCTATTGATGGAGTGGGGATAGCTTAGGTGCAATGCACAAAAGCCACCTCATATTCGACATATATCCCCGCGTTTTTCTGCGGTTTGATGTTAAACTGGGCCGAAATTCATCTAAAATCGATAAAGCGCCTCTGATGATGTGGGTGCTTGACACCCTTGGGTATAAATGAAATATTTTCACGCAATTAGAAAAATATTCTTTGGCACTCCATCCGCCAAAGGGTTGTTCGTGCTGGTCTTTGATCCCTTTCAGCGCCTGGTTTTCTCGCTGGATTGGGGTGAATGATGCGCCAACCAACAGCCATTGCGGGAGCAAGCGACGTGGTCAGTCTGCAGGCGAGATCTTCGGGTTCGAAGGATATCATCATCGGCATCGATGCTGGCACTTCGGTGATCAAGGCCGTTGCGTTCGATCTCTCGGGTCAACAGATTGCGATTGAATCGATTCCTAATCGATATCGTACCAGTGCGGATGGTTCTGCAACGCAATCTCTCAGTCAGACATGGCAAGATTGTGTTCAGGCGATCAAGGGCCTCGGTTTAAAAATTGAACGTCTCGATCAGCGCACGGCCGCTTTAGCCGTTACCGGCCAAGGGGATGGCACATGGCTTGCCGGTAAAGATAATCAGCCCATAACCGATGCTTGGCTTTGGCTGGATGCGCGCGCGGCACCCACGGTCGAAAAATTATCGCAATCGGCTGAAAATCGGAAGAGGTTCGAGGCGACTGGGACGGGGCTCAATACCTGTCAGCAAGGAAGCCAGCTTGCGCATATGGATCAGTATTATCCCGACCTGCTTTCAGAGGCTGAGGTTGCGCTGCATTGCAAGGATTGGATATTTTTAAATCTCACAGGTGTTCGCGCGACCGATCCATCTGAGGCGGGATTCACGTTCGGCAATTTCAGGTCGCGTCAGTATGATGAGGCGGCGATCCACGCGCTGGGGCTTGATCATCGCCGACACCTCTTGCCGCCAATCATTGATGGGTCGGTAACGACTTTTCCGCTCACCCAAGAAGCGGCTTCGGAGGTCGGTCTTTTACAGGGAGTGCCGATCACGCTTGGCTATGTTGATATGGCGATGACGGCGTTGGGCGGCGGTGTTTATACGGGAGGCAAAGGTTCTGCCTGTTCGACGGTTGGATCAACCGGCGTTCACATGCGCGCTGTGCACTCAAGCAATGTCATTTTAAATGCGGAATGCACCGGCTATGTGATTGCGCTGCCCATTCCGGACATTGTGACGCAAGTGCAAACGAATATGGCGGCGACTCTAAATATCGATTGGGTGTTGCAGATCGTGATCAATGCCATGCAAGCCTTTGGGCGGGCGCCAACGCATGCCGAACTGGTCGGAAAAATCGACGAATGGCTCGGCCAAACTTCGCCCGGGAATTTGATTTATCATCCCTATATTTCCGATGCTGGTGAGCGTGGGCCGTTTGTGAATGCGAGTGCGCGCGCGTCCTTTATCGGGCTATCGATGAACCATGCTTATGCCGATCTTGTGCGCGCGGTCGTCGAGGGGTTGGGCATGGCGATGCGCGATTGTTACACCATGATGGGCGATCTACCGCAGGAAGTTCGCCTAACGGGAGGTGCTACGCGCTCTCGCGCGGTGCGGCAAATTTTGGCGGCTTCCGTTAAGGCGCCCGTGCGTGTTTCCAAGCGCGATGAAGCAGGCGCAGCAGGGGCCGCGATGATGGCAGCCGTTGCTATTGGTGCCTATCCATCCATGGATGCGTGTATCGAGGAATGGGTAAGCCCGCTGCTGGGCGAGGCTGAGGCCGCCAATCAATCAACCGCTGAAATCTACGATCAGCTTTACACGATTTATCGCGATTCAAGACAGGGGCTCGTTCCCGTCTGGGCCAAGCTTTCGGAGCTTCGCGACTTTCATTCTGACGTGAGGCAAAAGTAACCGTGACAGTTCAACACAGTGAAGGAAAGACCGGTATGAAGACGGCCAATGAATTTGATGTGATCGTCATTGGCGGTGGCATTAATGGCGCAGGCATCGCGCGGGATGCAGCGGGCCGTGGGCTATCGGTTTTGCTTTGCGAAAAAGATGATCTGGCACAGGGTACCTCTTCACGCTCTGGCAAGCTAGTGCATGGTGGTTTGCGCTATCTGGAATATTATGAATTTCGCCTTGTGCGCGAAGCACTGATTGAGCGCGAAGTGTTGCTCAATTCAGCGTGCCATATCATTTGGCCGATGCGGTTTGTTTTGCCTCACAGTCCGCTCGATCGTCCCGCCTGGCTCGTGCGGTTGGGGTTGTTTTTGTATGATCATCTGGGCGGCCGCAAACTTCTTCCCGGTACGCGTTCGCTCGATCTGCGCCGTGATCCTGAAGGGGCGCCCATTCTTGATCAATACACCAAAGGATTTGAGTATTCGGATTGCTGGGTAGACGATGCGCGATTGGTTGTTTTGAATGCCCTTGATGCAGCCGAAAAGGGTGCAGAAATTCACACCCGCACCAGCTGCACGAGCGCGCGGCGCGAGAATGGTAAATGGACGGTTCAGCTTCTCAATCATAACAGCGGCCAGCAGCGTACCGTGCATGCCAAACTGTTGATCAACGCGGCTGGTCCGTGGGTGAATGATGTGGTTGGCCGGGTAGCCGGCGGCAATAGTACCCGAAGTGTTAGACTGGTTAAAGGCAGCCATATTATCGTGCCGAAATTCTGGGAAGGACAACAAGCCTATCTTGTGCAAAACCATGACAAGCGCGTGATCTTCATCAATCCCTATGAGGGCGATAAGTCGCTGATTGGCACGACGGATATTCCGTATTCAGGCTCGCCTGAACATGTGCTAGCGGATGAGACGGAAATTGATTATCTCATCGCCGCTGTAAACCGCTATTTCAAAGAAAAACTGAAACGCTCGGATGTCCTGCAATCCTTCTCCGGCGTTCGGCCATTGTTCGATGATGGGGCGGGAAATCCCTCAGCCGTGACGCGTGATTATGTCTTTGATCTGGATGAGACCAATGACGTTCCGATGCTGAATATTTTCGGAGGCAAAATTACCACCTTCCGAAAATTATCCGAGCACGCTTTGCAAAGGGTTGCGAAGTTTTTTCCCAAAATGGGCGGCGACTGGACACGCTCAGGTATTTTGCCTGGTGGCGATATTGCGTCTGCAGATTTTGTTTCTTTCATGCAGCATATCCACGACGCCTATCCGTGGTTGCCACGCGAGCTCGCTTTGCATTACGGCAGGCTTTACGGGTCACGGACGGACCGGGTGCTTGGAACCGCAACATCAATGGCCGATCTCGGGCGGCATTTCGGGGCCGGTCTTTATGAGGCCGAAGTGTCTTATCTCATCGCGCATGAATGGGCCGAGACGGCAGAGGATATTTTAACCCGTCGTACCAAACTCGGCTTGCATATGACGCCAGACGAACGGGCCTCCGTTGAGGCATGGATGGAACAACGCCACGCGCCTGGCGCTGTTTCAGTCGCTCGTTGAAGGGGATACCCATGTCGCTGACATTGTCGCTCAACACCAACCCTCTGGTAAATCGGTTCGCTGAACCCGACGATCTGATTGAAACGGTGGCGCGCGATATCAAGATCCGCGATCTGCAATTAACCCATGAGTTTATCAATCCGTCATGGCCCGCCTCAGTGATCCGTCGGCTAACACGGCAGATGGGTACAGCAATGGCCAAGACCGGCGTGCGCATAACGTCCGGCATGACGGGGCCTTATGGCCGATTAAATCATTTTGGTCATCCCGATGGGGATGTGCGCCGCTATTATATCGATTGGTTCAAAACCTTTGCCGATATTATCGGCGATCTTGGTGGCCACTCTGTCGGCACGCAATTTGCCATTTTTACCTATAAGGATTTTGACGATCCGGCGCGTCGCGAAGAGCTTATCCGTATCGCGATCGATTGCTGGGGCGAGGTTGCCGAGCATGCCAAAAGGGCAGGGCTTCAGTATATTTTTTGGGAGCCTATGAGCATTGGTCGCGAGTTTGGTGAAACCATTACCGCGGCAATGGATCTACAACATCGCCTGAGAGCTGCTCCTATGGCGGTGCCAATGTGGATGATGGCGGATATCGACCATGGCGATGTGACAAGCGCTAATCCGGAAGATTATGATCCCTATGCGTGGGCGCGTGCGGTGCCCAAAGTGTCGCCCATTATCCACATCAAGCAGAGCCTGATGGATAAAGGCGGCCATCGTCCGTTTACCGCTGCCTTTAATGAAAAGGGACGTATCCATCCCGAACCTTTGCTCCAAGCTTTTGCGGAGGGTGGTGCTATGGACAACGAGATCTGTCTTGAACTCTCGTTCAAAGAACGTGATCCAAATGATCGCGAGGTTATTTCGCAAATTGCTGAGAGCGTGGCCTTTTGGTCGCCTCATATTGCGTCTGGCGCGGAGCATTTGAAGATATAGCGAAAGGCCTGATCGGATAAAGGTTGGGTTGGGGGATGTTTGGCCGAGATTTCGGTTGGCTTGGAAAGCGCGGATTGAATGGCGGTTAAGTCAAATATATCGAATGACGATATGTCGATGGCGGTGCGGGCTGCATGGCTTCACTATCGCGGTGGGCTAACTCAAGCAGCCGTTGCGGAGCGTTTGGGTGTGGCCTCGGTCAAGGCGCATCGGTTGATCGCGCGCGCGGTGGCCGATGGCATGGTTAAATTCTCCATTGATGGCGATATTGTTGAATGCGTTGAACTTGAAAACGCGTTGCGAACCAAATTCGCATTGGACATGTGCGAAGTTGCGCCGGATTTGGAAGAAGAGGGGCAACCATTAAGGGCGCTTAGTCTTGCAGGTGCCAGTTACATTCGGCGTCAGATCGAAAATGGCAAACACGCAACAATTGGCCTAGGCCATGGCCGAACGCTGGCGGCGGCCGTCAAGCAATTGCCCCATTTTAATATTGAAGGCCTTCGTTTTGTCTCGCTCATGGGCAGCGTGACGCCCGATTATTCGGTTAACCCCAATGATGTAATGCACACGATTGCCGAGCGAACGGGAGCGTTGGCCCATATTATGCCAGTGCCGTTTTTCGCCAACACGATCGAGGATCGTGAAGTGCTTTTAGCGCAGTGCGGCGTGCGAGATATTCTCGATCTTGCCAATGGCTCGAGCTTAAAATTCGTGGGCATTGGGACACTTGATACGGGCGCGCAACTTGTAACCTCACGCATGGTGGAGACCCGGGAATTTAGAGCGATTGAAGAAGCGGGTGGCGTTGGTGAAATGCTGGGCTATTTTTTTGATAAGCATGGCCGGGTTTTGCAAACTGCTTTAACAGCGCGCACGCTATCGGTTTCATTTGGAGCCCATGGTGCCGATAGTCTGGTGGCTATTGCGGGTGGCGCCGAGAAGCAAAACGCTATTCACGCGGTACTACAAAGTCGAAAGCTGAACGGTTTAATCACCGATGAGCGGACGGCGCGTGCGCTTCTGCGCGACGATATAAAATAATTTCAAAAGGCGATGGCGATACGATGAGTGACCTAAAAAAACTTTGGATTGGCACCAGCTGGAAGATGAACAAAACGCTCGGCGAGGCCATGAGCTTTGCCCACGGGCTTGTGGCAGCGGAGGCATCCGATGTCGCCCATCTTCAGCGTTTCGTCATCCCGCCTTTCACCGCGTGTCGGCAGGTTAAGGCCGCGCTGGCGCATACGAATGTGAAGGTAGGCGCGCAAAATATGCATTGGGCGGATCAAGGCGCTTGGACAGGAGAAATATCTCCCATCATGCTGAAGGACTGCCAGCTTGATATGGTCGAGCTCGGCCACTCCGAACGGCGTGAGCATTTTGGCGAGACGGATGAAACGGTGGGTCTTAAAGTTGAGGCGGCCGTTCGCCATGGTCTTATTCCGTTGATTTGTATCGGTGAAACGTTAGCGGAGCGGGAGGAAGGTCGCGCCCGTGAGGTGTTGGCGCGGCAGGTGCAAGGCGCACTGGCCAAGTTGAGCCATGCCCAGAAATCGGCGACTATTTTGCTGGCTTACGAGCCGGTATGGGCCATTGGTGTGAATGGCATTCCGGCTACGTCGGATTATGCCGATGCACGCCAAGGCGAAATTATCGAGATCGCCGCCAATGTTTTGGGGCAGCCGGTACCTTGCCTTTATGGCGGCTCGGTTAATCCTGAAAATTGTGAGGAGCTTGTGTCATGCCCTCATATTGATGGTCTCTTCATTGGTCGTTCAGCGTGGAATGTGGACGGCTATATCGATATCTTGGCGAAATGCGCCGCAGTTTAATCAGGAGATGAAAATGAAATTAGCCATTGCAGGAGATAGCGCCGGAGAAGGTCTGGCGCACACGCTTGCGGAATATCTCAAAGACCGTTTTGAAGTGTCTGAGCTTTCACGCACTGAGCAGGGGGCCGATGCGTTTTATGCCAATCTCGCTGATCGGGTCGCGTCAGGGGTTATTAAAGGCACGTATGATCGCGCCATTTTAGTGTGTGGTACGGGTATCGGCGTTTGCATTGCGGCCAATAAGGTGCCCGGCATTCGCGCTGCATTGACGCATGATACCTATTCGGCAGAGCGCGCTGCTCTATCCAATAATGCGCAGATCATCACGATGGGCGCGCGCGTTATTGGCACCGAAGTAGCCAAAACCATTGCCGACGCCTTTCTCGCGCATAGCTTTGATGAAAAGGGCCGCTCGGCCGATAATGTCAAAGCGATCAACGCCATCGATGAGAAATACAAGGCTTAGAGGTTAAGCCTTCGCTCAAGTGCTGTGAGATAGTTCATGACCGAGGCGGCGCGCCGCCTCGTGAGCGTGACCGCTTCGTTGGATAAAATGGGCTTAAAGCGAATTCCATCATGCGGGCGTAGCTGGGTGAAGCCGTCGGTATCATCCGTCATGATGGTTGCGATTTTTGGGTAGCCACCGGTTGTTTGGTGGTCGGCCAATAATACAGTCGCGGTTCCGTCGCCCGATACTTGAATGGAGCCGCGTAAGATCGCTTCTGATGGAATGCTCAACGCCTCTTTGGGGACTAAGCGAGGACCTCTCAAGCGCACGCCCATGCGGTCATAGGCATCTGTGAGTTGAAACCGTTCGTGCAGCAAAGCATGCAGGCAAGCCTCATCGAAAAACCGATCTTGCGGACCCAACACAACGCGAACCTCATGGCGCGCGCGTGCCCAGACGGGGCAGGGGATAGCGCCAACGCGATCCTCCCGTATTTCGTCGGATTGGATGATGATCTCATCGCCTGAAACGAGTTTTCTGCCGCCAAAACCCGATTGCGAATGGGTAGCCAAACTTCCAAACCAGTTTTCGGCTTGGAGATGGCCGGCAAAAGCCAGATAGGTCCAACATCCCCATGGGCCGGGCTTGATGGCAAGCCTCTGGCCCTGTTGGATCGTTACGCACTGCCAGGATCCATATTTTTCATCGCCGAGCTGCACCATAAATCCGCCACCAACAATGGCGAGCGTGACCGATCCCTCAACGCATTCCAATGTTAGGCCACCCATTGATATTTCAAGGGCGGGTGTGTTCATATCATTGCCCAAGGCGGCGTTTGCGATGGCGAAGGATTTTCGATCCATCGGCCCCGATTGCGGAATGCCATAGCGCATTAAATGCGTGCGGCCTTGATCCTGAACGGTAATAAAGGGCCCTGCATGAACGACCCTGAAGACAGTATTGCCCATGGTCAGCTCACCTTTGCCGTTTCATAATCGGCCAATGAAATGCGGCGAAACCGGACGTGATCGCCCACATCAAACAAAACAGGATGATCGGGTTGACCCGTCAGAATGCGCGTGGGTGACCGACCTATGACCCACCAACCTGTGGGCATTGTTAACGTTGTCACCAGACATTGTGCGCCTGCGATGATGACGCTTCCCGCCTCAACGCCCCGCACAGGGCTAGGCTTGCGTGCGAGTTGAATGGGGGCAGGTGTGCCCGCCATATAGGCATAGCCGGGGGCAAAGCCATAAAGATAGATTTTATAATCGCCTGCAAGATGCGCGTTAATAACCGCGTCTTCGCTTAGCCCTGTATGGGCAGCAACGGCTGCAAGGTCTTGCGCATAGGGTGGCTCATAGCAGACGAGCACCTCGTGGAGCTGATGGCTATCATGATCGGTTACGGGTTGCAGGAGCAGGCGGCGTAAATGGGCTTCCACGCTTAAGTGGTCGGTCACCACTCTCACGAGCTGAAAAGCCGAAGCTTCTGCGCCAAGCGTATAATTGCGCATTAGATATCTGATGCCGCCGAGCCGTCGCAGAAATAAGCCGAGGACCGGAAAATCACAACGTCTTAATTTAAAACCGGCCTGCCACACGGGCTAAAGGCCGATTTTTGTCTCAAAATCTCATTGCAAGCGTGAAAACGCTCGTCAATCCGTTCGATTAGACCGATTGGCGCAAAATATCGGCTGCGCGCTCGGCAATCATCACCACCGGCGCATGGGTATTACCCGAAACGATTTTCGGCATCACGGAAGCATCCGCCACATAGAGATTGTCAAAGCCACGGAGCTTTAGGTCCGTATCAACAACCGCCATAGGATCGTCCTTGGCGCCCATTTTTGCCGTGCCGACGGGGTGAAAAATCGTCGTTGCGATTTTACCCGCCGCCTCTTCCAAATCTCGGTGGGATTGGAGATGCGCACCGGGCATCATTTCTTTCGGCGCAAATTCGGCAAGCCGTTTGGTCGCCATCAGCGTTCTTGCGAGCCTAATCGATTGAACAGCAACATCAAGATCCGCTTGCGTCGAGAGGTAGTTCGGCGCAATGCGGGGCGCTGCCATCGGATCAGATGATTTAAGCGTAACCGAGCCGATGCTTTCAGGCCGGAGATTGCATACCGATACCGTCACCGCGGGAAAAGTATGCAGCGGTTGACCAAAAGCATCGAGCGATAAAGGTTGAATGTGAAACTCGACATTCGGTGTCGTATAGCGCGGGTCGGACGACGTGAAGATGCCAAGCTGCGACGGCGACATCGCCATCGGCCCCGATCGGTTCAACACATATTCCGCCGCAATCTTCGCCTTGCCCCACAACGTCGCCGAGCGATCATTCAACGTTTCAGCGCCTTTGATTTGAAACGAGGTGCGAAGCTGCAAATGATCTTGCAGATTGCGGCCCACACCCGCCACATCGCGCCGCACTTGAATACCTAATTCCTTTAAATGCTCGGCAGGGCCAATGCCCGAGAGCATCAAAATCTGTGGCGTACCAATCGAGCCTGCGGTCAACACCAACCGACCCAAAAGCGAAGCACGTGCAGCAACGCCATTGTGTAAGAACTGAATACCAAGCACCCGCGAGCCTCCAAGCTCTAAGGCGGTGACATGCGCTTTGGTGATCATTTTAAGATTAGAGCGCTTCTTCACCTGAGGCGATAAAAAGGCCTTTGCCGCACTCAACCGAACGCCCGATTTTTGTGTGACTTCAAAATAGCCGGAGCCTTCATTGGTGCCGCGATTAAAATCATCGGTTCGCGGAATACCTATCTCATCGGCTGCTTCACGCATCGCGTCCAAAATAGGCCAATGCAAGCGTTGATGCTGCACGAGCATTTCGCCCTCTGTACCGTGGTCTTCTGCCTCTGAATGATATTTCTCGGAGCGCTTGAACAGCGGCAGCACATCGGACCAGGACCAACCCGTACACCCCATCTGCGCCCAGCCATCATAATCAGCCGCCTGCCCGCGCATATAAATCATGCCATTGATGGAGGAACAGCCGCCCATCACCTTGCCACGCGGATAGCCAATCGCGCGATTGCCTAATCCTTTTTCAGTTTCGGTTTTATACATCCAATCCGTTTTCGGATTACCAATGCAATAGAGATAGCCAACCGGGATATGGATCCAAGGATAGGTATCCTTGCCGCCCGCTTCCAAGAGAAGTACACGATGCTGAGGATTGGCCGACAGGCGATTGGCCAAAACACACCCCGCCGAGCCGCCACCCACGATAATAAAATCAAATTCGCCGAATTCTTTAGTCAACCGATTGCCTCAAATGCTTCTTTTTTCTCAACCGGCATCGCTGCCCCATAAAACTCCGCCTTTAATTGAACCAAATGCGTGGCTGCCAATGCCATCGCTTTCTCGCGTACATGGCCAAAGCCTTTGATCTCCTCAGGAATCGACAAGAGGGCCACAGCCTCTTCAAGATTGATTGGCGTTAACGACTCCAATACTTCGCTGATCAGGTTTTCATAATCGGCCAGCCATTGCCGCTCGCGCCTGCGCTCTTCGGTTTTTCCAAACACGTCGAAAACGGTACCGCGAAGAAATTTCAATGCGGCAAGAAGCGGAAACGCTTTAAAAATCCAAGGACCGAACGCCATCTTGCGAAGCTCGCCTGTTATTGGGTCGCGCTTGGCAAGCAAAGGCGGAGCGAGATGCACCTTGATCTGACGATAATCCGAAAAATTTTCGTTGAGCTGTGCTTTAAACGAGGCGCTTGAGTAAAGCCGCGCGACTTCATACTCATCCTTAATCGCCATCAGATGAAATAGATTTTTAGCGACCGCTTCTGATAAAGGCCCAACGCTACCCGTTACCTTTTCCTCAACGTGTATGACGCGTGAGAGCGTCGCACGATAGCGTTCGCCATAGGCCGCATTCTGGTAATCCGTTAAAAAGATAACGCGGCGTGTGATGGTCTCATCGAGCGATTGCGATAGGCGGCGATGCGCAAAGGCTGCAACCGTCTTTGCTGTTGGTAGAAGATGATCAACGGCCTTAAGATCAAGCGCCAGCAAACGGCCAATCTGAAGCGCTTTCTTGTTCATCTCCACCGATACGCGGTTTAGGTCAATCGCTTTTTCAAGAGCAAGAGGCGAGATCGGAATAAGCCCCTTTTGCAAGGCATAACCCACCATAATCATATTGGCGCCAATCGCATCGCCCAAGAGTGAGGTAGCGATCAAACCGGCATTGAGCGTCTCGATTGTATGGGTGCCTGACCAATCGGCGAGCTCCGATTGCAGGCGAGAAACATCAAACCGCGCATTGCGGTTTCGTACAAATTGTCCGGTAATCGTCTCTTCGCTGTTCAAAACAATATGCGTTGTATCTTTGCCAATCAGCGCCTTACTTTCGGCCCCCAATACGGTAACCACATCGCACGCCAATACGAGGTCGCTTGATTGCGCGGGGATGCGAACCGCGGTTAGATCACTTTGCGATTTCGCAACGCGAATATGCGATGTAACCGGCCCGCCGCGTTGAGCCATGCCGATCATATCGAGCGTTGAGCATCCCTTGCGTTCAAGATGCGCGGCCATTGCGAGCACCGCGCCAATGGTTACAACGCCATTGCCACCAACACCCGCTACAAAAATATTCCACGGGCGATCAAGCGTTGGTTGATGGGCATCCGGCAAAGGCTTTGCGAGTAAGGCCGTCAAGTCGGAGCCTTCGGGCTTACGCAAGACGCCGCCTTCAATCGTGACAAAGCTCGGGCAAAAGCCTTTAACGCAAGATAGATCTTTGTTGCAGGACGATTGATGGATGCGGCGCTTGGTGCCAAATTCGGTGTCCAGCGGAACAACCGAGACGCAATTTGATTTAACCGAGCAATCGCCGCACCCTTCGCAAACCTGCTCATTGATCATCGCGCGAATTGGACTATCGGCCAGCGTACCGCGCTTTTGCCGACGTCGCTTTTCAGACGCACAGGTCTGATCATAAATCAGCGCCGATGTACCCTGCACCTCGCGCAATTCGCGTTGCACTTCGTCAATATCATCGCGATCATGGAGCGTTGTGCCACGCGGATAGGATACGCCGCTATGCCGATCGAGATCCTCCGTTACAATCGCGATGCGCTCGACGCCTTCGGCACGTACTTGCCAGGCGATACGGTCAGGAGAAAGCGGGCCATCATGCTTTTGCCCGCCTGTCATCGCGACCGCATCGTTAAACAAAATCTTATAGGTAATATTGGTCTTAGCCGCGACATTGGCGCGAATGGCTAAGAGGCCGGAATGGAAATAAGTTCCATCGCCAATGTTTTGAAACACATGTTTCGTTGGCACAAAAGGTGATTGTCCAATCCAGTTCGCGCCCTCAGCACCCATATGGGTGTAGAGCGAGATCGAACGATCCATCCAGAGTGACATCCAATGGCAGCCAATACCGCCCATGCCACGGCTACCTTCCGGAATTTTTGTCGAACTGCTATGCGGGCAGCCCGAACAAAAATACATCGAACGCGCAACGCTCGCAGGCTTTGCCAATTGTCGTTTTTGTTCAATCGTCTCGACCTCGGATAGCGCAGCGCTGATTGGCGCATCTGCTATTAATTCAAGGATTGTTTTGCCAATCACGCCTGCAATGCGCGTGGGCGTTAAATCATCATGCGAGGGTAACCACAAAGCGCCGCTTGGCCCCGATTTGCCATAAATCTTTGGGCGCTTTTCGGGGGCAAGATCATAGAACAAATCTTTAATCTGGCCTTCAAGCAAAGGCCGCTTTTCCTCAACCACCAGAAGCGTATCGTGCCCTTCGGCAAAGCTGCGGATGCCTTGCGGTTCAAGTGGCCAGACAAGTCCAACTTTATAAATCGATAATCCGATTTCTAAAGCGCGGGCTTCATCAATTCCCAAAAGTTCAAGCGCCTGACGAACATCGAGATAAGACTTGCCGGTGGTAACAATGCCGATACGTTTTTTTAGGCCCCGCATTTCTTCGCGATCAATGCGATTGGCACGCGCAAAGGCATGAACGGCGCGCAATTTATGCAAATGTAATCGGCGCTCTTGCTCCTGCGGTGGATCAGGCCAGCGAATATGCAATCCCCCTTGGGGCGCATCAAAGTTAGGCTTAACGAAATGGCCTGCATCAGGTGCAATCGTAATCGACGCCGATGAATCCATTGTCTCGGCGACAAGCTTCATCGAGGTCCAACAGCCGGAGAAGCGCGACAGCGCAAGACCAAAGAGACCAAACGGAATGATATCACCGAGCCCTGCGGGATTAACCACCGGTATCATCGCATCCACCATGCCAAATTCGCTTTGATGCGATGTGGTGGATGATTTACATGTATGGTCATCGCCCAAAAGCAACAACACACCACCAAGCGGCGCGCTACCGGCTAAATTGCCATGCTTAAACGCATCGCCAGAGCGATCAACGCCCGGCCCTTTGCCATACCAAAGCGCGAAGACGCCTTCACACTCCGCCCTCTCGACAATATTGATTTGCTGTGTGCCTAAAATGGCGGTTGCGGCCAAATCCTCATTCACGCCGGGCGTGAACACAATGCCCGCTTCTTGAACGGCGCTCTTCGCCTGCTCCATCGCCTGATCAATGGCACCCAAAGGCGAGCCGCGATATCCGGTGACAAAGCCACGCGTATGTAGGCCCTTGCTCTTGTCCACACGGGCTTGAACAAGCGCAAGCCGGACTAGCGCCTGCGTTCCATTAAGATAGATACGGCCCTCTTTGAGCGTGTATTTATCGTCGAGCTTTACCTCAGCAAGCGACATGGTGTTTCTTAAGCCCTTTTCCGCCCTGTTTCTTTTCTCTCTTTAACGCACGGAACTCAGGCTGATGTCCATGCCCGTTAAATCGATAGCAGGTTTACGCCCAGCGATCAGGTCAGCCGTTATCCGGCCCGATCCACAGGACATTGTCCAGCCAATATGGCCATGGCCGGTATTGAAATAGAGATTGTCAAACTTGCCACGCCCGAAAATCGGCGTTCCCTCCGGCGTCATTGGGCGTAAACCGGCCCAATAATCCGGCTTGTCGTAATTGGCCGCGTCCGGGAACAATTCTTTGATCGATTTGAGCATATGAGCATAATCAGAAGGCCGGTGCGATTTATCAAAGCCTGCAAATTCGGCCGTCGCCGTCACACGAAAGCGATCCCCAAAGCGCGCATAGGCGGTGAGATTATCTTCATCCACGCCGCCAAAGCGCGGCACATTATTCGCGCCCTCAATCGGAAGCGTCACCGAATAGCCTTTGATCGGATAGACCGGCAAACGCGTGCCAAGCTGTTTGGAGAGCTGCGGGCTAAACACACCAAGGCACATCACAAAGGTATCAGCCGCTAAAATGCCATCGGACAGACGAACAGAGGTGACTTTACCGCCTGATGTTTCAAAGCCGATAATTTCAGTATTATAGCGAAATTGAACGCCATATTTTTCAGCGCAATGTTTAGCGAGTTCCCGCGTAAAGAGGCGCGCATCGCCACTTTCATCGGTTGGGCAATAAAGCGCGCCTTTAAACTTGTGCTTCACCGGATCCAGCGCAGGATCAAGAGCCGCCGCCTCTGCTGCTGATACTGGGCGTATATCAAGCCCTTCTTCGGATAGGATTGTGCAATTTTTCGCGCCGCGCTCAAATGATTCCTGCGAGCGATACAGATACATCAAGCCACCCTCAACGCGGTGATGCTTGATACCGGTGTCTGCAATCAGTCGATCAAGCTGCTTTTGCGAGTACATGCACAAATGCACTTTGCGCTTGGTATTGGTGCGTGCGGCCTCGGCGGTACAATTTTTCAAGAACAACCATGTCCACCACCAAAGTTGCGGATCAAGGCTCGGTTTAAACCGCAAGGCGGCGCTCTCATCCATCAAAGAGCGCAGCAAAATGCGCGGCGCTTTGGGCGAGGCCCAGGTATAGGCGTGGCCGGGGGCAACAAGGCCCGCATTGGCAAAGCTCGTTTCCGATGCTGCGTCCGATAGGCGGTCAATCACCACTACCTCATGGCCATCTTTAGCCAATTCATAGGCCGTGGTTACGCCAATAACACCGGCTCCAAGTACAGCAATCTTCATCTCACAACCCTTTTTACCGTCGGAAACGGGCGAACCCTCAAAGCCTAGCCCGCCCGGTTTGGCTTCACAAGATGCATTCCTCCCCTCGCATTTGCGCCGTTTGACATCGGCGTAACTTGTGCTTTGCTGGTTCAAAAGGCTTGGGAGGCCGATCGCATGCGCTACGAGACACTTGTGCCCCATTTAGATGCTGGCCTCGGAAGCCGGGCCCGTATTGGCCTTATCGTTTTGCGCTCAGACCAGACGATTGAATATGAGGCGCGACAAATTTTCGCATCTCTTCCCGGCGTGGCGCTCTATCAATCGCGCATCTATAATGATTTCCAGATCAATCGCGACACGCTGATGGCGATGAAGCCGTTAATACCCGAAGCCGCGCGCCTATTGCCTGTGCCTTGGGATTTTAATTCGATTGGCTTTGCCTGCACATCAGCCGCCATGTTGATTGGCGATGAGCCGATAAAAGAGCTAGTGCAATCGGTTCATAACAAGGTTGAAGTGAGCAATCCCGTCAATGCCTGTGTCGAGGCGTTTAAAGCGCTGGCGGTGAAGCGCATTGCGGTGGTCACACCCTATTCACGCACGGTAAATGAAGCCATAGCGGCAGGGCTTGAAGCCCGCGGCTTAACCATTCCTGTCTTTGTGTCGTTCGAAGAGCCGGATGATAATATTGTCGCGAAAATTTCAGAATCAGCCGTTGCAGAAGCCGCACGAAAGGCGGCGTCTGACCCTGCCGTTGACGGCGTGTTTATTTCCTGCACCAGTATCCGCGCGGTAAGCTTTGCCGCCTCGCTTGAAAAGGAAATCGAAAAACCGGTTACGTCTAGCAATCACGCGATTTTATGGCATCTGATCCGCCTTGCGGGGCTTGACGATTCCCTGCCGCAATTCGGGAAACTCTATACGCGCCCCATCGCGGGTTGAGTGAGACCGATCCTCTTATCCCGCTTCACTTTCCTCGCCTGTGACGGAAGGCAGAGATTGCGCAACGGGGAATTTTGTGAAACACTTTTTACCGGTTGAAAATCAGCCAGATACGCCTTGAATATCTAAGCATACTGTAAGCATACCGCGTAAAACGAGAACGACTGAAGCGTGATCAAACGCTCGGCATCTGATACAAATTCGGGAGGATTGCATGCTGGATAAGACGCCTGCTGGGCAGGCACAGGTTTTTCTTGATTCATTTGGTGATACGCTCGCAAAGGGCGACATCGAAGCCGCCGTCAATCTCTTTGCAGAAGATTGCTATTGGCGCGATCTCGTTACCTTCACGTGGAACATCAAAACCATGGAGGGGCGCGATCAGGTTCACGATATGCTGAAGCAGTGTCTGGCGCGTGCGAAGCCTAGCCAGTGGCTCGTCTATGACAAGGAGCCCGTATCCGTTAATGGCAATATCACCGAAGCATGGTTTACCTTTGAAACGGAAGTGGCTCGTGGTTATGGCCTCATCCGCATTCGCGATGGCCTGATCTGGACACTGCTAACGACGATGGTCGAGCTTAAAGGCCACGAAGAAAAGGCAGGATTTTCACGCCCACTTGGCGCCAAGCATGGGGTGAATGTCGGCGCAAAATCATGGAAAGAAGAGCGCGACGAGGAAGCCACCACCTTAGGCTATACCAAACAGCCTTATGTCGTGATTATCGGTGGCGGCCAAGGCGGCATCGCGCTTGGTGCGCGGCTTCGCCAGCTTGGCGTTCCAACCATCATCATCGAGAAAAACGATCGGCCGGGCGATAGCTGGCGCAAGCGCTATAAGTCCCTCTGCCTGCATGATCCGGTTTGGTATGATCATCTGCCCTATATCGATTTTCCAAAAAACTGGCCGGTCTTTTCACCCAAAGACAAGATTGGTGATTGGCTTGAAATGTACACCAAAGTCATGGAGCTGAATTATTGGACCAAGACAACGGCCAAATCCGCGACCTATGACGACGCCAAGAAGGAATGGACCGTAACGGTTGATCGCGATGGTCAAGAAATTGTTCTCCATCCCAAGCAATTGGTCTTCGCCACCGGCATGTCGGGCAAAGCCAATGTGCCTAAATTCAAAGGCATGGAAAATTTTAAAGGCGAGCAACACCACTCCTCGCAACACCCGGGACCGGACGGCTATAAGGGAAAGAAGGTCGTCGTTATCGGCTCGAATAATTCGGCCCACGATATCTGCGCCGCGCTCTATGAAAACGGCATTGATGTGACGATGATCCAACGCTCATCGACCCATATTGTCCGCTCCGATTCCCTTATGGAAATTGGATTGGGCGATCTTTATTCCGAACGCGCGGTGCAATCCGGCATGACAACGGCCAAAGCGGATTTGATTTTTGCTTCGGTGCCTTATGCCATTCTGCACACGTTCCAAAAGCCGGTTTATGACAAGATTAGAGAAGTCGACGCTGAATTTTATAAAGCGCTCGAAAAAGCAGGCTTCCAACTGGATTTCGGCGCCGATGATTCCGGTCTCTTTATGAAATATCTCCGCCGCGGCTCCGGCTATTATATCGATATCGGCGCGTCGCAATTAATCATTGACGGCAAGGTCAAACTCGTCGCGGGACAGGTTGAAGAAGTTACGACAAACGGCGTTAAACTCACCGATGGCAAAGAAATACCAGCCGATGTTATCGTCTATGCCACAGGCTATGGATCGATGAATGGCTGGCTGGCCGATCTCATCGATCAAAAGACCGCCGATAAAGTCGGTAAAGTCTGGGGGCTTGGTTCAAACACACCCAAAGACCCCGGCCCATGGGAAGGCGAGCAACGCAATATGTGGAAGCCAACCAACCAAGAAAATCTCTGGTTGCATGGCGGCAATCTCCATCAATCGCGGCATTATTCGCAATTCCTCGCCCTGCAATTAAAGGCGCGCTATGAGGGGATACCAACGCCCGTTTACGGGCTGCAACCTTCCTTTCATAAATCCTGATCCGGCGTTTCTTGAAACGTTCGAACTTACGATAAGACGCAAGAGGTCCCAGCAAAACGCTTGGGGCCTCTTTTTATCGTTATGCCCAAATTATCATCACCGTTGAACGGCTCTTTGCCCGCTTCTTCAACAGATCGACAAGGCTAAGATCTTGTCACGCGCGCGATCATCGTTATTCCTATTAAGTAATAATTTCTCACAAGGGACCGGAAAACCATGAGCGAATTTGATTGCGTCATCCGTGGTGGCACAGTGGTAACCGCAGCCGACACGGTGCGCGCAGATGTTGGTATTCGTGACGGTAAGATCGTCAGCATTGCCGAACGCCTCACCGATGGCACCAAGACGATCGACGCGTCAGGCCTTTATGTCATGCCGGGCGGCATTGATAGCCATGTCCATCTGGCGCAACCCGCTTTTGGTGGCCCTGCGATGGCGGATGGGTTTGAGAGCGGCACGCGCTCGGCCATTGCGGGCGGCAACACCACCGTGCTGCCCTTCGCGCTGCAGCCGCGTGGTGCCTCGTTGCGCCAAAGCGTGACCGATTACCACAAAGAGGCGGATGGCCAATCCTATTGCGATTATGGCTTTCATCTCATCATCAGCGATCCGAGCCCGAGCGTCTTGGGCCAAGAACTGCCGGCTTTGGTTGGCGATGGCTACACCTCGTTTAAAGTGTTCATGACCTATGATGATCTCGTTTTAAATGATCGTGAACTGTTGGAAGTATTCGATTGCGCGCGCGGCTGCGGCGCACTCGTTATGGTGCATTGCGAGGGCTATGACGCGATCAAATTCATGACGCAAAAGCTTGAGCAAGCGGGCAAGATAGCGCCCTATTATCACGCGACGTCACGCCCACCCTCAGTTGAACGCGAGGCCACGCACCGCGCCATCAGCCATGCCGAATTAACGGATGTGCCGATCATGGTCGTGCATGTCTCAGGCCGCGAGCCAATGGAGCAGATCCGCTGGGCGCAGCAACGCGGCCTTAAAATCTATGGCGAGACCTGCCCGCAATATATTGCACTCACCGCCAATGACCTTAAAGGGCTCAATATGGATGAAACGGGCGGCAAATATGTCTGCTCGCCGCCGCCGCGCGATGAAGCGAATTGGGAGGCGATTTGGGAGGGCATCCGCTCCGGCGTTTTCCAAACCTTCTCATCCGATCATTGCCCGTTTTACTTCGAAGGACCTCAGGGAAAGAAGAACCCTAAGGCGCGCACTTCGTTCAAGTGGGTGCCAAACGGTATTCCCGGCGTCGAGACGCGGCTGCAAATTCTCTATTCCAAGGGCGTTGTCGAAGGCCGCATTTCAATCAATGAGTTTGTCGCGCTCACCTCCACCAACCACGCCAAGCTTTACGGGCTTTATCCGCATAAGGGTTCCATCGCGCCCGGCTTTGATGCCGATATCGTGCTCTGGGACCCGAACCGCAAAGAAACGATCCGTCAAGAGCTCATGCATCATGGCGCCGATTACACGCCCTATGAAGGGATCCATGTCACGGGCTGGCCGTCGCTGACGATGCTGCGCGGAAAGGTCGTGGCCGAGGATGGCCGCATTACAGGTGAAAAATCCGATGGCAAATTTTTAAAGCGCAGCCTATCGCCCTACGCTATACCCACTGGCAAACCCGCTTGGGAGCGTTGATCATGAACGATACGTCGCCGCAAACACTATCGCCCCTCGAAGACGCCGTCCGCATCGTGGAAGCCTATCTCGATGCCTCCATGGTGCCGGATCCCAGCCGCTCGCACGATTCTGTTATAAAAGGTGTCGCATAGAGGCAACCAGTCATGATACGAAAATGGGGTTGCGAGGTAACAGAGCACCATCGGTCCTACTGGGCCCGTTAGGATTGCGCTGGGAAAAACGGGTGGAGCGGGGCGCATCGGATGGTTGTCGAGCACAATCCTTATTTGGTTGTCTTGTCCGTTTTGGTTGCTGTTCAGGCAAGTTATGTGGGATTAAGCTTCGCAAAGCGGCTTAATTCGAGCGATGGCGTATTGCGGCGTGGTTTGCTCGCAGGCTCGGCCCTTTCGCTGGCAACGGGCATTTGGGGCATGCATTTTGTGGGCATGCTGGCCATTAAATTGCCTTTTGTGATTGATTTTGGCGTTTTGCCAACGCTTTTGTCCTTTCTGGCCTGTGTTCTCGTCGTTGCCCTTGCTTTGCTGGCCACGTGCCTGTGGTATTTGACTTGGCTGACGCTCGCCGGTGCGTCGCTCGTTATGGGCTTAGGCATCGTCACCATGCATTATATCGGCATGATGGCGCTGCATTCCGCGGCCCATCTTGACCATGACCCGTTATCGATCATTTTCAGCATTATGATCAGCGTTTTTGCGTCCGCTCTGGCGCTTTGGTTAGCCTTTGGCCAATCCCGCCGCCCTCCTTTGATTGTAAGCGCAACTGTGCTGGGGTTAGCCATTTCTGGCATGCATTATGTCGCGATGGCGGGCACCACCTTGCATCCGCTGCCGGGCAATGAACTGGCAATGGCTACCGCCGTAACGCCGGATTTTCTGGCAGTTATTGTTGCCTTTGTCGCCTTTGTAGTATCCGGCGTGTTTATTTTAATGCTCCTGCCCGATAAACGCCCTCCGGAGGGGGCGGTTCTGGCTGGTGCCGTCTCGCAGCCATTGGCGCCCCTAACAGCCGTGCAGCCCGAGGGTGATTTTGTCATCAGCGTACCTGAAAGCACCCGCGATACGCTACCGGTCCATCGCGACGGTGTGCTGCATACCTTGGAAATTGGTGATGTTTTCGCCATTCATGCCAATGCGCATTACACCCATATTTTCAATGGTAAGGGTAAATTGTTCTGCCCGCTGTCGATCTCCGAGGTGGAGGAACAGCTTAAAGATAGCCGTTTTATGCGGGTTCATCGCAGCCACATCATTAATCTTGATAAAATTGGCACGCTGCGCAAAACGGTTGATAGCGTGGTGATCGAGCTTGCTGGCCCGACTCGGCTAAGCGTTCCGGTGAGCCGTTCAAAAGTGTCGGAACTGAAAAGCCGGATTGCAATCCATGACCGCCAGAGCTGATATTTAGGTCAGAGATTCTGTCTCAATTCGTGCTTAAACCGCTCATTTCGTGCAAAATCACGACATTTGATGCAACAGGCTTTGATCCAAGCGCGCTTCCCGAACGAATATCCAGATGTAGGTCGCCAAAAATTAAATGTGCGATCATCCGAGGAAACCCCGTAAGGAGGCCGAGCCGTGATCCCAGGCAGGTTTGATTATTATCGTCCGTCATCCGCACAAGAAGCGGTGGCGCTGCTCGCCAAGCTAGGCGACGAGGCTCGTCCGCTCGCGGGCGGCCATTCCCTCATTCCAGTGATGAAGACGCGGTTAGCCGCGCCAGAACATCTGATTGATCTCGGCGGTATTGCCGATTTGCGCGGCGTTAAGGTTGAAGGCGACACCGTCGTCATCGGCGCAATGACCACGCAGCATGATCTGTTGACCTCCAAGGTGATAGCCGAACATCTGCCGATCATTCCGGAAACCTCGGCTTTGATCGCCGACCCGCAAATCCGCTATCTCGGCACGCTGGGCGGCAATGTCGCCAATGGTGATCCGGGCAATGATATGCCGGCTTTGATGATGTGCTTGGACGCAACTTTCACCGTGCTCGGTGCAGGCGGCGAGCGCACGATCAAGGCTCGCGAGTT
The DNA here is from genome assembly GCA_903900975.1 of uncultured Hyphomicrobiales bacterium. Taxonomy (GTDB): domain Bacteria; phylum Pseudomonadota; class Alphaproteobacteria; order Rhizobiales; family Beijerinckiaceae; genus CAIUPE01. Next base: position 30,037 of record CAIUPE010000143.1, read on the forward strand.
TTACCTCGGCACCTATTATACGGCGCTTGAAACCGGCGAAATCGTTACCTCGATCCGCATCAAGGCGATGTCGAAGGCCACCGGTTACGCTTACGAGAAGCTGAAGCGCAAGGTTGGCGATTACGCCACCGCCGCTGCAGCCGTTGTGCTCACGGTGTCGGGGGGCAAATGCACCTCGGCCTCGATCGGGCTCACCAATGTGGCCGAAACGCCGCTTCTGGCTGAGGACGCTGCCGCAGCGCTTATTGGCTCCTCGCTTGATAAAGCGGCCATCGACAAGGCGGTTGCTGCCGCCGAGGCGATCACCAACCCCGCGCATGATGCGCGCGGCACGCCGCAATACCGCACCAAAATGGCAGGCGTTATGCTGCGTCGGGCAATTGCCCGCGCCATGACCCGCGCCCACGGTTGATCTCAAAAGGATAATGAACATGGCAAAAACCCACGTCACCATGACGATCAACGGGCAGGAGGTCGAGGCTCTCGTTGAGCCGCGCACGCTGCTCATCCATTTCTTGCGTGAGCAGATGCTGCTAACCGGTCCGCATATTGGTTGCGAAACCAGCCATTGCGGTGCGTGCACGGTGGATATGAACGATATGTCGGTTAAATCCTGCACGGTGTTTGCCGTTCAGGCCAATGGCTCGAACATCACCACGATTGAAGGCATGGCAGCAGCCGATGGCACGCTTAGCGCGCTGCAAGAAGGCTTCCGCATGATGCATGGTTTGCAATGCGGTTATTGCACGCCGGGCATGATCACCCGCGCGCATCGTTTGCTGATCGAAAATCCCGATCCAACGGAAGACGAAATCCGCATGGGTATTGCTGGCAATATCTGCCGCTGCACGGGCTACCAGAACATCGTCAAGTCGATCCAATACGCCGCCGCAAAAATCAATGGCGTGCCCTTTCATGAGGCTGCAGAATGAATGACATGACCCCAACGCGCGAAGAGCGCGCCGAAAAACTCCAAGGCATGGGTTGCCGCCGCAAGCGTGTGGAAGATATCCGCTTCACGCAGGGCAAAGGCCAATATGTCGATGACATCAAATTGCCGGGCATGTTGTTCGGTGATTTCGTGCGCTCGCCTTACGCGCATGCCCGCATCAAGCATATCGACAAGTCGAAAGCCTTGGCGATGAAGGGCGTTATCGCCGTTCTCACTGCCGAAGATTTGAAGCC
>CAIUPE010000144.1 GCA_903900975.1 uncultured Hyphomicrobiales bacterium
AATGCCGGTGGCAGCGGCGCGGCGAATCTCAGCATTGACGTCGTTTGAAAACGTCCAAGACTGGCGCGGTGGCGTGTGCGGAAAATCGCTCATGGTTCAGCCCTCAGTAGGACGACGCGTTGTCGATGTTAAAGGTATAGAGTTTACGGGCAGACCCGTAGCGTTTGAATTCTTCAGGCTTGGCTTTGCCGTCCGCTTCACCCCGCTTCAAAAGATCCGCTAGCATTTCATAGTGTTCAGGCCGCATCTCTTTTTCAATGCAGTCAGCACCTAGGCTTTTAACGGAACCGCGGACGAACAATTTGGCTTCATACAGCGAGTCGCCCAAAGCCTCACCGGCATCGCCCAACACAACGAGCGAGCCAGATTGCGCCATAAACGCTGACATATGGCCGATATTGCCATGCACGACGATGTCGATACCCTTCATCGAAATACCGCAGCGCGAAGAGGCATTGCCCTTGATGACCAATAGACCACCACGACCGGTAGCTCCCGCATATTGGCTGGCATCGCCATCAATAATAACGGTGCCCGACATCATGTTTTCGGCAACACCCGGACCAGCCGAGCCTTTAACCCGCACGGTGGCCTGCTTGTTCATGCCCGCGCAGTAATAGCCGGTTGAACCGCGCACCGTGACATCGACAGGAGCATCAAGCCCCACAGCAATCGCGTGCGAGCCTTTTGGATTGATGATTTCCCAAGCCGTCTCGTTGGTTTGGCCCTTCAGCGCGTGGAGGGTCGAATTCAGCGCACGCAATCCCTGCGCTTCAAGATCAAAAGTCTGCATGATCAGCGTTCCCAGAAATAGACGGTAGCGGGTTCAGGCTCCCAGATACGGGCGGTATCAATGCCCGGCAGGTTCACCATGGCGCGGTATTCTGAGCCAAACGCCACATATTGATCGGTTTCGGCCATCACGGCTGGCTTGCAGGCGATGGGATCGCGCACCACACCAAAGCCGTTCTTGGTGCCGACAACGAAGGTAAAGAAGCCATCAAGATCGGTCAACGTCGCTTCCATCGCTTCACCGAGCTTTGAGCCTTCTTGCAGCTTATGGCTGATAAAGGCTGCTGCAACTTCGGTGTCGTTTTCGGTCTCGAACGTCATGCCGGCGTCTTTAAGCGTCCGCCGAACCGAATTGTGGTTCGACAGCGAGCCATTATGCACGAGGCATTGGTCCGAGCCGGTCGAGAAAGGATGCGCACCCATCGTGGTCACAGCCGATTCGGTTGCCATGCGGGTGTGCCCGATGCCGTGGGTGCCTGACATGTGCGCGACATCGAACCGACGCGCGACATCTTTCGGCAGGCCCACTTCTTTATAAATCTCGATTTCCTCGCCCGCGCTCATGACGCGTGCAGAAGGCCTAACCTCGCGGATGGCGGCGCGCGCCGCATCAAGCTTGTCTGAAGGCAGGGTTAGAACCGCATGGGTGTCTTTCGATACCAGCGTGATTGGTGCGCCAATGGCTTTGCCCAGATCGGCGGCGAGCGTCTTGAAATCCTCGGCGGCATTGGCCGACTGGACGGTAAGCTTGGCTTTACCCTTTTCAGGGCGCGTATA
>CAIUPE010000145.1 GCA_903900975.1 uncultured Hyphomicrobiales bacterium
GTTGCAGCCCGAAAAAGGAAGGAGCCCAGCAATGTCTTGACCCCGGCATAACCCGCAGAGCATAACTCAGAGGTGGCTCACTTCTCAATGGAAAACCCGGCTCACTTTTGCATGGAAATTAACATCAGTGGAGAGCTGGTAATGGCTGAGTGGTTAGTTGTTGGATGGCGGGTTGCCCTCGGTCATTGGACCTCGGAACTTTGACCTCTGACCTCTGACCTTTGCCTTTCCCAAGAACAAGTTAGGGTAGACCAACGGGTAGACCAAAATTTCGTGCTTGATCGAACATTAGACGGTGCTAAGTTACTGATATTGCTTGTAGTGGGTTAGCTGCTGGTACAGAGGCCGTGTTCCAAACACTTTCCGGGCGCGCCAATTACCAATGAAACCGCGAACCTACTCTGATTGTTCGTTTTGTTCGGATAAAGTGGCAGAGAGCCGGTTCATTTCACCCAAGATACGGATGTCACCGTCGACGGCTTGAGGCTTTTCATTTTTCTATTTTGAGAACGCTTTAATGCCCGCAGGCGTTATTTGCGACCGCCTAGAGGGGCGCTGAGCCATTCGCTCAATGGAAATTTCGTCAATTTCACTCGGTGTTTTCTGCTCGGCACTCCTTATCTTCAATGGACCGTCCATCTCGACGACGCCATTTTCGATGGCGCTGTAGAAACGTTTCAGCCTTTTGTCATTTTCCTTGAGCTATTCTTGTTGAGCCGTCTCTTGGAGGCGATAATAAACCACGTCTCCTCGCTTCCTAAGCCCAGCCTATTTATCTCCCGTGATCGAATGGAAAACACAAAATATCACTTCATAATATTGACCCACGAGAAAATTAATTGAATAATATGAAAATAATTCGATCAGCGTATCATCGTAAACGATGAAGTTTTGGGAGCAGAACAATGGCCGTAAAGACCGACATCGAAATAGCCCGCGAGGCGAAGAAGCAGCCGATTATGGCGATTGGTGCCAAGCTTGGTATTCCGGCGGACGATCTGCTCCCCTATGGCCATGATAAAGCGAAGGTCGGCCAGAGCTTTTTAAAATCTTTGGAAAGCCGCAAAGACGGTAAGCTGATTTTGGTCACCGCCATTAACCCGACGCCCGCAGGCGAAGGCAAGACGACGACGACGGTCGGCTTGGGCGATGGGTTGAACCGCATCGGCAAGAAGGCGATTGTGTGCATCCGCGAAGCCTCGCTTGGCCCAAATTTCGGCATGAAGGGGGGTGCAGCGGGCGGCGGTTATGCGCAGGTCGTGCCGATGGAGGAGATGAACCTGCATTTCACCGGCGATTTCCACGCCATCACCTCGGCGCATAATTTGCTGTCCGCCATGATCGATAACCACATCTATTGGGGCAATGAGCTCGGCATCGACGAGCGCCGTGTCGTGTGGCGTCGGGTGATGGATATGAACGACCGCGCCTTGCGCGATATTGTTGTGTCGCTCGGTGGCGTGTCGAACGGCTTCCCGCGTCAGACGGGCTTTGACATTACGGTCGCCTCCGAAGTGATGGCGATTTTGTGCCTCTCAAAAGATTTGCACGATCTTGAGAAGCGGTTGGGTGACATTGTGGTGGCCTATCGCCGCGACAAGACGCCGGTCTATTGCCGCGACATCAAGGCCGATACCGCCATGGCGGTGCTCTTGAAGGACGCGATGCAGCCCAACCTCGTGCAGACGCTCGAGAACAACCCGGCCTTCGTGCATGGCGGCCCGTTTGCCAATATCGCGCATGGCTGCAACTCGGTGATTGCGACCACCGCCGCGTTGAAGCTCGGCGAGTATGTGGTGACGGAAGCGGGCTTCGGTGCTGATTTGGGTGCGGAAAAGTTCTTTGACATCAAGTGCCGCAAGGCTGGCTTGAAGCCATCGGCTGCGGTGATTGTCGCCACCGTACGCGCCATGAAGATGAATGGCGGCGTGGCCAAGGCCGATCTGGGAACCGAGAATGTCGACGCGGTCAAAAAGGGCTGCGCCAATTTGGGCCGTCACATTGCCAACACCAAGGGCTTTGGCGTGCCGGTGGTCGTTGCCATCAACCACTTCTTCTCAGACACAGACGCGGAAATCCAAGCCGTAAAAGACTTCGTTGCGAGCCAAGGCTCGGAGGCGATCCTCTGCAAGCATTGGGCGCAGGGCTCGGCGGGGATTGAAGCGCTGGCGCATAAGGTTGTGGAGCTGGCGGAATCGGGCGTTGCCAACTTCCAGCCGCTTTATCCGGATGCGATGCCTTTGTTTGAAAAGATCGAAACGGTTGCCAAGAAGATCTACCATGCTGAAGCGGTCATCGCCGATAAATCGATCCGCGATCAGTTGAAGGTATGGGAAGCGGCAGGCTATGGCCACCTCCCCGTCTGCATGGCGAAGACGCAATACTCCTTCACGACCGATCCGAATGTGCGTGGCGCGCCGACCGGCCACACCATCCCGGTGCGTGAAGTGCGGCTTTCGGCCGGTGCTGGCTTCATCGTCGCAATCTGCGGCGAGATCATGACCATGCCAGGCCTGCCCCGCGTGCCATCTGCCGAAGTGATCCGGTTGAATGATGCGGGCGAGGTTGAGGGGCTGTTCTAAAGGTCTAGCCTCCGCCTATGGCGCTCCCTTGCTCTCCTTGATATCAAACCGCGCGGTGTAACAACGCCGCGCGGTTCTTTGTTCCCGCTAACGAGAGATACCTGTCATGACCGCTACCTTGATCGACGGAAAAGCCATTGCGAAGCGCATGATTGGCGAGGTTGCCCAAGACGCGGCAGCCTTGGCCGCCAAAGGGTGGGAGCCGCGGCTTGTCTCGATTTCGGTGGGTGATGTGGCTGCTGCCGAGCTCTATGTCCGCAATCAACGCAAGCAGGCTGAGGCAGCGGGTGTCGCGTTTGATGCCCGCAATTATCCTGAAACTATCTCGCTCGAACAATTAACCGGCGTGCTGCACGGCCTGAACGCGGATCCGCGCGTCAACGGCATCATTATTCAACGGCCTTTGCCATCGCATATTCCGGTCAAAGCGTTGCAGAAGGCGGTCCATCCCTTGAAAGATGTCGAGGGCATGCATCCGTCCTCCATCGGCAATATTGTCTATAATGATTTGGCGCTTGGCCCCTGCACCGCGGTTGCTGCTGTCGAACTGCTCAAAACCCTGCCCTTAAAAATCGAAGGACTTGATGTTTGCGTCATCGGTCATTCCGAAATCGTCGGCAAACCGATTGCCTTTTTGATGATGGGCTTGGGCGCTACGGTAACGGTGTGCCACCACCAGACGCGGAATGTCGCAATCCATTCCCGCCAAGCCGATGCGGTCTTTGTTGCCGTAGGCAAGCCGGGCCTTGTGACGGGTGACATGCTCAAGCCGGGTTCCGTGCTGATTGATATCGGCATTAATCGCATTGAGGGACCAGCAGGCGCGCAAACGGTAGGCGATGCTGATTTCGAAAGCTGCTCAGATGTCGCGGGCTGGATTACGCCAGTGCCAGGTGGCGTTGGCCCCGTAACGGTCGCTATGCTGATGAAGAATGCGGTGCTTGCGACACAGATGCAGCTCGATCACTATCGGTCGAGTTTTGCCGCTACCTCATAGAGCCAAAAAAATGGTGGAGTGTGGAAAAATCCGCACAAATGAATATTCACCAGAGTAAAATTATTTGACAGGAAATACCCAAGGTCGCTAGCTTCGGTGATAGGGGAAATCGAGTAAACGGCAATTTGCCGAGGGGGAATGGACGATGAAGAAACGTGTTGCAGTGATCGGTGCGGGGCCTTCAGGCCTTGCTCAGCTTCGTGCTTTCCAGTCAGCGAAAGTGAAGGGTGCCGATATCCCGGAAATCGTTTGCTTCGAAAAGCAGGCCAATTGGGGCGGGCTTTGGAATTATTCTTGGCGTACGGGTTTGGATGAGTATGGCGAGCCGGTGCACAACTCGATGTATCGCTATCTCTGGTCGAACGGTCCGAAGGAAGGTCTCGAATTCGCCGATTATTCGTTTGAAGAACATTTCGGCAAGCAGATCGCCAGCTATCCGCCGCGGGCCGTGCTTCTCGATTATATCGAAGGCCGCGTGAAAAAGGCCGGCGTGCGCGACTGGATCCGCTTTTCAACGCCCGTTCGCTTTGTTCGTTACGATGATAAGGCAGGTACCTTTACCATCACGGCGCATGATCTCAAAAACGACCGCATGTATGATGAAGTATTTGACCACGTCATCGTCGCATCTGGTCATTTCTCGACGCCGAATGTTCCGGAATTCCCTGGCTTTGCCAATTTCGGTGGCCGCATTCTTCACGCGCATGATTTCCGCGATGCGCTTGAATTCAAGGATAAGGATATTCTGCTGGTCGGCACGTCCTATTCCGCCGAAGACATTGGTTCGCAGTGCTGGAAATATGGCGCAAAGTCGATCACGGTTTCGCATCGTACCGCCGCCATGGGCTATAATTGGCCTGAAAACTGGCAGGAAGTTCCGTTGCTGGAACGCGTTGAAGGCACCACGGCCTTTTTCAAGGACGGCACGTCGAAAAAGGTCGACGCCATTATCTTGTGCACGGGATATAAGCATCACTTCCCGTTCTTACCCGATAGCCTTCGGTTGAAGACGGCGAACCGTCTCGCCACCGCCGACCTCTATAAGGGCGTGGCGTGGATCAACAACACCAAGCTCTTTTATCTGGGCATGCAGGACCAATGGTTCACCTTCAACATGTTTGATGCGCAAGCCTGGTGGGTTCGCGACGCGATCATGGGTCGTATCGCGATCCCGACCGACAAGGCTGTTCTTGCCAAGGATGTCGCCGACCGCATCGCGCATGAAGATGCGGGCAAGGACGCACATGACGCCATCCATTATCAGGGCGATTATGTGAAGGAGTTGATTGCAGAAACCGATTATCCATCGTTTGATGTGGATGGCGCGTGCGAAGCCTTCTTCGAGTGGAAGGACCACAAGGTCGAAGGTATCATGACCTTCCGCGACCATGCCTATAAGTCGGTCATCACGGGCACGATGGCTCCTATCCACCACACGCCGTGGAAGGATGCGCTTGAGGACTCGATGGAAAGCTATCTTAAAAACTGATCCGTGTTTCAGAGATAAAAATGCAAAAGCCCCGGAGCTGAACTGGGGCTTTTTGTATCGTGCAAAACCAAAAAAGAAGGAGCGCCAGATTGCTCTAACGCTCCTCAAGGTCAAAGGGTCTATGGTTAGGCTTAGATATCGAGCGTGGTGTCGTGCTCCCACTTCGTGAAGTGCGAAGCATAGCTGTTCCACTCTTGATGCTTGAGCTTGAGATAGGCGGCCGAGAATTCCTCGCCCATCATGGCCTTTAGCGTCTTGTCTTTGTCGTAGTCACGCAGCGCATCAAGCAGGTTCAGCGGCAATTTTGGCGCGTTCTTTACCGTGTGGCCTTGCGTGTACATATCGATATCGTGGCGCTTGCCCGGATCGGCATTGGTGCGAATACCATCGAGACCGGCGGCGATGATAATCGCCTGCAAAAGATAAGGGTTCACGGCGCCATCGGGCAGGCGAAGCTCGAAGCGGCCGGGGCCCGGAACGCGAACCATGTGCGTGCGGTTGTTACCCGTCCAAGTTACCGTGTTAGGAGCCCACGTCGCGCCGGAAATGGTGCGCGGTGCGTTGATGCGCTTGTAGCTGTTGACCGTCGGGTTGCAGATCGCAGCCAATGCAGAAGCATGCTTCATGATGCCGCCGAGGAAGGTGCGCCCACGATCCGAAAGGCCGAGTTCTTTGCTGTCATCGGAGAAGGCGTTCTTCTTGCCAGCCAAATCCCAAACGGAAATATGCGCATGGCAACCCGAGCCGGTTAGGCCTTGGAAAGGCTTCGGCATGAAGGTGGCGCGCAAACCGTGCTTTTCAGCAACTGACTTCATCATGAATTTGAAGAAGCTGTGCTTGTCTGCCGTCTGCATCGCGTCGTCATATTTCCAGTTCATCTCGAACTGGCCGATCGCGTCTTCATGGTCGTTCTGGTAGGCTTCCCAGCCGAGTTCCAGCATGTAATCGCAGACTTCCGCGATGACGTCATAGCGACGCATCACGGCCTGCTGATCGTAGCAAGGCTTAACCGCATTATCGAGCGGATCGGAAACGGCATCACCTGCTGCATTCAACAGAAAAAATTCAGGCTCAACGCCGGTCTTGACGCGAAGGCCTTCTTTGGCAGCTTCCGCAATCAGCCTTGCAAGCACGTTGCGCGGCGCCTGTTCAACCGGCTTGCCTTCCATCACGCAATTGGAGGCAACCCACGCCACATCCTTTTTCCAGGGCAATTGAATCACAGAGGAGGGATCAGGAACCGCCATCATGTCGGGATGCGCTGGTGTCAGATCGAGCCAAGTTGCAAAACCTGCAAAGCCCGCGCCGTCCACAGCCATGTCACTGATGGCTTGCGCCGGAACCAGCTTGGCGCGTTGTCCGCCAAACAGGTCCGTGTACGACACCATAAAATACTTGATGCCTTTTTCTTTGGCGAATACCGCTAAATCCGTCGTCATCTTGGTTACAATGCCCCCTTTGTGCCCAATTGATTATCGTCTGTTAGAAGCCCGTTTTGCCGGGTACCCAATTCGTTCCTGCCAATGGTACGCCCGACATCGCGGCGGCCTCAATGGTCAGCGCGCACAAATCTTCCGGTTCGAGATTGTGCAAATGGTTCTTGCCGCACGCGCGCGCGATGGTTTGCGCTTCCAGCGTCATCACTTTGAGATAGTTCTTAAGCCGACGCCCCCCGAGCACCGGATCGAACCGCTTGTACAGCTCCGGATCTTGCGTGGTGATACCCGCAGGATCCTTGCCTTCATGCCAGTCATCATAGGCGCCAGCGGTTGTGCCGAGCTTGTTATATTCTGCCTCGTAGGCTGGATCATTATCACCCAAGGCGATGAGTGCAGCCGAACCGATGGCCACGGCATCAGCGCCTAGCGCCATTGCTTTAGCTACATCGGCACCGGTGCGAATACCGCCCGACACGATCAGCTGAACCTTGCGGTGCATGCCGAGATCTTGCAGCGCTTTCACGGCTTGCGGAATGCACGCCAGAATCGGCATGCCGACATTCTCGATAAACACGTCTTGGGTTGCGGCAGTGCCGCCCTGCATACCGTCAAGCACAACGACGTCGGCGCCCGCTTTCACCGCGAGAGCCGTGTCATAATATGGGCGCGCGCCACCGATCTTGATATAGATCGGCTTTTCCCAGTCCGTGATTTCGCGCAGCTCTAAAATCTTGATTTCAAGATCGTCGGGGCCGGTCCAATCCGGATGGCGGCACGCCGAGCGCTGATCGATGCCTTGCGGCAAATTGCGCATCTTGGCGACACGATCCGAAATCTTCTGGCCGAGCAACATGCCGCCGCCGCCGGGCTTGGCGCCTTGGCCAACCACGACTTCGATGGCGTCTGCGCGACGCAGGTCGTCAGGGTTCATGCCATAGCGCGATGGCAGATATTGATAAACAAGCGTTTGCGAGTGGCCGCGCTCTTCTTCCGTCATGCCGCCGTCGCCGGTGGTGGTCGAGGTGCCCGCGGCAGATGCGCCACGGCCCAAGGCTTCCTTCGCCGGACCCGAAAGGGCGCCGAAGCTCATGCCTGCAATCGTAATTGGAATTTCAAGATGGATCGGCTTTTTGGCAAACCGCGTTCCAAGCCAGACATCCGTCGAGCATTTCTCGCGATAGCCTTCGAGGGGATAGCGGCTGATGGAAGCGCCCAAGAACAGCAAATCATCAAAATGGGGCAGGCGGCGCTTGGATCCGCCACCGCGGATATCATAAATGCCGGTGGCGGCGGCGCGGCGAATCTCGGCGTTGACGTCGTTCGAAAACGTCCAAGACTGGCGCGGGGGCGTGTGCGGAAAATCGCTCATGTTTCGGGCCTCAGTAGGACGACGCGTTGTCGATGTTGAAAGTATAGAGCTTGCGGGCAGAGCCGTAGCGCTTGAACTCTTCCGGCTTGGCTTTGCCATCGGCTTCACCGCGCTTCAGAAGATCGGCGAGTAGCTCCAGATGTTCAGGGCGCATTTCTTTCTCAATGCAGTCGGCACCGAGGCTTTTAACCGAGCCCCGCACGAAGAGTTTCGCCTCATAGAGCGAATCACCGAGCGCCTCGCCCGCATCGCCCAACACAACGAGCGAGCCAGATTGCGCCATAAACGCTGACATATGGCCGATATTGCCATGCACGACGATCTCGATGCCCTTCATTGAAATGCCGCACCGCGACGAGGCGTTGCCCTTAATCACCAACAGGCCACCACGACCGGTTGCGCCGGCATATTGGCTGGCATCTCCATCAATAATGACGGTGCCTGACATCATGTTTTCAGCAACACCGGGGCCGGCCGAGCCTTTAACCCGCACGGTAGCCTGCTTGTTCATCCCCGCGCAGTAATAACCGGTGGAACCGCGTACGGTCACATCCACGGGCGCATCAAGTCCGACTGCAATGGCGTGCGAGCCTTTTGGGTTGATGATTTCCCAGGCTGTTTCGTTGGTCTGCCCTTTTAACGCGTGCAAGGTCGTATTCAATGCGCGCAGGCCCTGCGCCTCAAGATCAAAAGTCTGCATGATCAACGTTCCCAGAAATAGACGGTAGCGGGTTCAGGTTCCCAGACGCGGGCGGTATCAATGCCCGGCAGGTTCACCATGGCGCGGTATTCCGAGCCAAACGCCACATATTGGTCGGTTTCAGCCATCACGGCGGGCTTGCAAGCGATTGGATCGCGAACAACGCCAAAGCCGTTTTTGGTGCCGACGACGAAGGTAAAGAAGCCATCAAGGTCGGTTAAAGTCGCTTCCATCGCTTCGCCGAGCTTTGAGCCTTCTTGCAGCTTGTGGCTGATAAAGGCGGCGGCAACTTCGGTGTCGTTCTCTGTTTCGAACGTCATGCCAGCGTCTTTAAGCGTCCGCCGAACCGAATTGTGGTTTGAAAGCGAGCCGTTATGCACAAGGCATTGATCGGAGCCGGTCGAGAACGGATGCGCACCCATCGTGGTCACAGCCGATTCGGTCGCCATGCGGGTGTGGCCAATGCCGTGGGTGCCGGACATATGCGCCACATCGAACCGACGCGCGACATCCTTTGGCAGACCCACTTCTTTATAGATCTCGATTTCCTCGCCCGCGCTCATCACGCGTGCGGTGGGCCGAACGTCGCGGATCGCGGCGCGCGCTGCATCAAGCCTATCCGCTGGAAGCGTCATAACCGCATGGGTGTCTTTCGATACCAGCGTGATTGGTGCGCCAATGGCTTTGCCCAGATCGGCGGCGAGCGTCTTGAAATCCTCGGCGGCATTGGCCGACTGGACGGTAAGCTTGGCTTTACCCTTTTCAGGGCGCGTATA
>CAIUPE010000146.1 GCA_903900975.1 uncultured Hyphomicrobiales bacterium
ATCCTTGAGACCACCAATAAAATAATAACAAAATCAACGATAATATTTATATTTTATGTATAATTTTAAGCATTATAATTTTAATTAAGATTTAAAGCTGTTTCCATTTTTATGACGGCATATCCACGTTCGCTATTCAGTTTGATCAAGTCGTTTTTGAATCTCGTCCCGTCTGATCGCTTTCCCGTCCATCATAGCCGCACATTTTGATCCACACGGCAGGTCGTGCCATGATAGGCGACCAATGTATTGCAGGACCCTTGTTAATGTCTTCAAATCCCCTCAAAATCGGCGACCATGTTTTTCTGGTTGACGGTTCCGGTTATATTTTCCGCGCTTTTCACGCTTTGCCGCCGTTGACGCGCAAATCGGATGGGTTGCCGATCGGGGCCGTGGCGGGCTTTTGCAACATGTTGTTCAAGCTCTTGCGTGATTCGGTAGCTGGCGAGCGGCCGACCCATTTGGCGGTTATTTTCGACCATTCGTCGGAAACGTTCCGTAACCGGCTCTACTCCGAATACAAAGCCAACCGCACCGAACCGCCGGAAGATTTGCGTCCGCAGTTCAAATTGATTCGCGATGCGGTGCGCGCTTTCGATATTCCCTCGATTGAGCAGAAGGATTATGAGGCCGACGATTTGATCGCCACCTATGCCCGGTTGGCCTCGGAGGCCGGTGCCACCACCACCATCGTCTCGTCCGATAAGGATTTGATGCAGCTCGTCGGCAATGGCGTAACGCTCTATGACACGATGAAGGACAAGCGGATCGGGCGCGAAGAAGTGATCGAGAAGTTCGGTGTCGGGCCGGAGCGCGTGGTCGACGTGCAATCGCTCGCAGGCGATAGCGTGGACAATGTGCCGGGTGTGCCGGGCATCGGGATTAAGACCGCCGCCCAGCTGATCGAAGAATATGGTGATCTGGATACGCTTTTGGCGCGCGCGGGCGAAATCAAGCAGCCCAAACGCCGCGAGGCTTTGCTCGAGAATGCCGATAAAGCGCGGCTGTCGCGCGATCTCGTACGGCTCGAAACCCATGTGCCGCTGGATGTGCCGCTGGAAGACCTCGGCGTGCATGATCCCGACCCTCGTTTGCTGATCGCCTTTTTAAAGGCGATGGACTTCAACTCCGTCACACGCCGCGTCATGGACGCCTATGACGCCGATGCCTCGCTGATTGAGGCTGATCCGGAATTGGCCAAACCCGGCGCAGGCACGTCCTGGCAGGTGGGGATGACAAATGCTGGCACTTCGCCATCCCCCCGGCGTAGGGCTGACCAATATTCCGAAGGCCCAACGGCAACCGAGCTGCATGAGCGTGCGGGCGAAGCCTCTCCCGAGGAAGGCTTATGGACCCCGCAAGCGCTGGCCTCCCATCGCGCCGCAGCAGCGGTGGCGCAGAAGATTGATCGCTCGGGCTATCTCACGATCACCGATCTCGCCACGCTCGATGCCTTTATTGCCGAGGCGCGGGAAGCGGGGGTGGTGGCGGTGGATACCGAAACAAGTGCGCTCGATGCGATGGCGGCTGATCTTGTCGGCGTATCGCTCGCCGTTCGTCCGGGCCGTGCGTGTTACATTCCACTGGCCCATCGCAGCGAGGGTGCGGCGGATCTGTTTGGCGGCAACGAGTTGTTGGCTGGCCAAATTCCCGTGCGCGAGGCGATTGCGCATTTGAAGCCGCTTTTAGAGGATCGCTCGATCCTCAAAATCGGCCAGAACATGAAATATGACTGGAACGTGTTGAAACGCCACGGCATTGAGGTGTCGCCGTTTGATGACACGATGCTGCTTTCTTATGTGCTCGATGCGGGGCGTGGCAGCCATGGCATGGATGAACTCTCAAAGCGCCATTTGGGGCATGAGACGATTCCCTTCTCGGAAGTCGCAGGCTCTGGCAAAAACTTCATCGGCTTTGCCCGCGTGCCGCTCAATAAGGCCACCGCCTATGCCGCTGAAGATGCGGATGTGACGTTACGCCTCTGGCAGGTGCTGAAACCGCGCATCGTCGCCGAGCAGATGACGAATGCCTATGAGACGCTGGAACGTCCGCTGGTGGAAGTGCTCGCCCGCATGGAGCGGCGCGGCATTTCGATTGACCGGCAGATTTTGTCGCGCCTCTCGGGTGAATTCGCGCAAACCATGGCGCGGCTGGAGAGCGAAATACACGGGCTGGCTGGAGAGACGTTTAATCTCGGCTCGCCTAAGCAGCTCGGTGATCTTTTGTTCGGCAAAATGGGTCTGCCCGGTGCGAAGAAAACCGCAACAGGCGCATGGGCCACAGGCGCGCAAATTCTCGAAGAATTGGCCGATCAGGGCCATGAACTCCCCAAGCAGATTTTGAATTGGCGGCAGCTCTCGAAGCTCAAATCGACCTATACCGATGCCTTGCCCACTTTCGTCAATAAAGAGACGGGGCGCGTGCATACCTCGTTTTCGCTGGCGGCGACCACCACCGGGCGGTTGGCATCTTCGGAGCCGAATATCCAGAATATTCCCGTGCGCAATGAAGAGGGCCGCAAAATCCGTGCAGCGTTTATTGCCATTCCCGGCCATAAGCTCATTTCGGCGGATTACTCGCAGATCGAACTGCGCGTGCTGGCGCACATGGCGCATATTCCGCAGCTCACCAAAGCGTTTGCCGATGGCATCGACATTCACGCGATGACGGCGTCCGAGATGTTCGGCGTGCCGGTGGAGGGGATGGACCCGATGATCCGTCGTCGGGCCAAAGCGATCAATTTCGGTATTATTTACGGCATTTCGGCGTTTGGTCTGGCCAATCAGCTCGGCATCGGGCGCGAGGAAGCGGGTGCCTATATCAAGAAATATTTCGAGCGTTTCCCCGGTATCCGCGATTACATGGAAAGCACGAAGAAATTCGCGCGTGAACATGGCTATGTCGAAACCGTGTTCGGGCGGCGCTGCCATTACCCGCAGATTGCCTCAAGCAACGCCTCAGAGCGCGCGTTTAACGAGCGGGCGGCGATTAACGCGCCGATTCAAGGCACGGCTGCCGATATCATTCGTCGCGCAATGATCCGCATGGAAGGCGCTTTGGATGCGGCAAAGCTGAAGGCGGGCATGTTGTTGCAGGTGCATGACGAATTAATTTTCGAGGTGCCGGATGAGGAGGTGGAGGCAACGATTGCGGTGGTTAAGCGCATTATGATTGATGCGCCGTACCCTTCCGTTCAACTCGCGGTACCGTTGCAGGTGGATGCAAGAGCGGCATCGAATTGGGATGAGGCGCATTGAGGGGTAAGCGCTATTTCCTTAGTTCCGTCATCTACCATGATGATTGAAGATTCAATTCTTTCAATCGTGCATTTGCGATGACGATAATTTTTCGCATGAGAGCGGTTAGTGCGACCATTTTTGGCTTTCCGGTTGCGACGAGTTTTTCGAAGAAGGCTTTGAGGG
>CAIUPE010000147.1 GCA_903900975.1 uncultured Hyphomicrobiales bacterium
CAGCCAGACCACGACTGATCGCTTCTCTTTCCTCGATACCGAGGCGACTATACTGCTTCTGTTTCATGCGGAGCCCATATTAGCCCCGTTGCGTTAGATTCCTGAAACCGCCACATATGAAAAGTTGAATATTTTTTGAATTGCAACTAAAAATATAAAATAACCCTCGTGTTTTTTGAGTGTTATGATTTTCGATAAATTTATTTGTAGACCCTCACCTGTCGCCCCTACGGGCGACGTCCTCTCCCATCCAGGAGAGGAAAGCGGCCCAAACAATTCCCCCCACCTCCGCATTTTCCATCTATCCAAGCACCCCCATCAGGCGTATAATTCTTATGCTCTAAATGAGCATTTATACCCTCGGGGAGGCAGACTGGCGACATCGCCGGTTTCTTTATCCCGCTATTATGCTCCTAAAGAGTATAACGGAGATGACCATGAGCGCTTTGTCGACGACCGCCTCAATCCCATCAAGCATCGTGCCCCCTAGCGCGCCCTCCGCGCTCGTCCAGCGGCTAGGCATCCTACCCATGCCGAACCTCGCTTGGACGCCGGAAGTCGAGCGCGAGACGGCCGAGATTTACGCTCGCGTGCAGCACGTCATCCCTTCCGTCGAATGGCCCTTCCACGCGCCCTATATCGCCGCGATCAATCGCCTCAAAAAAGAGCGCAACGCGGTGATCTTGGCGCATAATTACCAGACGCCGGAAATCTTCCACGGCGTGGCCGATATCGTCGGCGACTCGCTGCAATTAGCCCGCAAGGCGACAGAGGTTGATGCCGATATCATCGTGCAATGCGGCGTGCATTTCATGGCGGAGACATCAAAGCTCCTGAACCCTGAAAAAACCATCCTCATCCCCGACACCCGCGCCGGATGCTCGCTCGCCGCCTCCATCACAGGCGCCGATGTCCGCTTGCTGAAACAGCGCTACCCCGGCGTGCCGGTTGTTACATACGTCAACTCCTCAGCGGATGTAAAAGCCGAAACCGATGTCTGCTGCACCTCGTCCAACGCCGTGCAGATTGTGGAGAGCTTGGGCGTCGACCGCGTTATCTTTTTGCCCGATGAATATTTGGGCAAATATGTCGCCTCCAAAACGCACGTCAAACTCATCCTCTGGAAGGGCCATTGCGAAGTGCATGAGCGCTTCTCGGGCGAGGAACTCCGCGCCTATCGTGAAGCTGACCCGAGCATCGAAATCATCGCGCATCCCGAATGCCCGCCAGACGTGTTGGCGGAGGCCGATTTCACCGGCTCAACCGCGCATATGATCGACTGGGTCAAGACCGGCACCCACAAGCGCGTGTTGATGGTCACCGAATGCTCGATGGCGTCGAATGTCGCGGCCGAAGCTCCGGAGGTGGATTTCATCCGCCCCTGCAATCTCTGCCCGCATATGAAGCGCATCACGCTGCCAAAAATCTTGGATAGCCTGGTATACCTCCGCGATGAGGTAATCGTTGATCCAGTCATTGCCGATAAAGCCCGTGCCTCGGTTGAACGCATGATTGCGTTGGGCCGATAGTGTCCTCCTCCGTTGTCATTGTCGGAGGCGGATTAGCAGGCCTGTTCTGCGCGCTAAAACTCGCACCGCGCCCCGTCACGGTACTCGCCACTTCACCACTCGGCGAAGGCGCATCCTCCGCTTGGGCGCAAGGCGGCATTGCAGCGGCGATGGCGGAAGGCGATACGCCTGAAAAGCACACGGCCGATACGCTCGCCGCTGGCGGCGGCATTGTCGATGAAGCCATCACGCTCAGTATGGCGCGTGAAGCGGGGGATCGCGTGCGCGATCTCTTAAGTTTTGGTGTGCCGTTCGACAAAGACCTCGCAGGCCATCTCGTGCAATCCCGCGAAGCCGCGCATTCCGAGCGTCGCATCGTACGCGTGCGGGGTGATATGGCAGGGGCCGCCATCATGCAGGCGCTGATTGCAGCCGTCCGCACAACACCTTCCATCACCGTATTAGAAGGCATCACCGCCGAGCAACTTTTAACCGAAGGCGGAAAAGTAACAGGCGTTGCCGCGCGCGATGAAAGTGACAGGCTAACCCATTACCATGCCAGCGATGTGGTGCTCGCCACAGGCGGCATCGGCCATCTTTATGCGATGACGACAAACCCGAAAGAAGCCTGCGGCAACGGCATCAGCATGGCAGCGCTCGCGGGTGCCGTCATTGCCGACGCCGAGTTCGTGCAATTCCACCCCACCGCCATCGCGATTGGTCGCGATCCCGCCCCGCTCGCTACCGAGGCACTGCGCGGCGAAGGCGCAACGCTCGTCAACAAAGCGGGCAAGCGTTTTATGCTCGCTTTGCACAAAGACGCCGAGCTCGCCCCGCGCGACATTGTGGCAAGAGGCGTTTTCGCGGAGATCCAAGCCGGCCGTGGTGCGTTTTTGGATTGCCGCACCGCCATCGGCGAACGCTTCGCAGAAGCCTTCCCCACCGTCTACGCCACCTGCCAATCCGCCGGCATCGACCCCACAAAAGATTTGATCCCCATAGCCCCCGCCGAGCACTACCACATGGGCGGCGTAATAACCTCCTCGCAGGGCCGTAGCACCTGCGAAGGCCTGTGGGCCATCGGCGAAGTCGCCTCCACGGGCGTGCATGGCGCAAACCGTCTCGCCTCGAACTCATTGCTTGAAGCCATCGTGTTTGCCGCCCGCGTGGCCGATGCTCTGCCCGCCGCGTTAAGCCCGGTGCAGGTAACCGAAAAAGGCAAAGCGCCCGCCATTCCTTTTGATCCCGACCTTGTCGACATGCTCCGCCAAACCATGACCGACCATGTCGGCGTCATCCGCACCAAAACAGGCCTGATGACCGCCATCTGGACGCTCGCCGACATAGAGGCCACGGGAGAGGCCCCAGAAGTCACCGCCATGGCAAGATCAGCGCTTTTTATCGCCACAGCCGCCTATGCAAGGCTAGAAAGCCGCGGCGGGCATTACCGCTCCGATTATCCCGAAACCAACCCCGCGCTGGCGCATCGCTCCAAGGTGACGCTCGATGAGGTGCGCGCGATTGTGGCGGGGGTGTTGGGGTGAAGGTAAAAATTCGCTAGGCTTCCCTCTCCCCTCGCGGCAGAAGGTGTCATGCGGTGCATGACGGATGAGGGCCCCTCACCCGACCCGCTTCGCGGGCCACCCTCTCCCGCAAGGGGAAAGGGAAGGACATTTTAATTACGACACCACACGTTAGGACTCGCCCCCATGCTCAACCCGCTCGCTATTGAAGACGCCGTCAAAGGCGCCCTCCTCGAAGACCTCGGCCGCGCGGGCGACATCACCACGCTTGCCACCATCCCCGCCTCCGCCCGCGCCCGCGCGGTGCTCGCGGCGCGTCAAGAAGGTGTCATTGCCGGCAGCAAAATTGCGATTGTCGCCTTCCGCATGATGGATGCATCCGTGCGCTTCGACACTCACCTCGCCGATGGCTCAACGGTTAAGAAAGGCGATGTCGTGCTCGCTGTCGAAGGCCCCGCCCGCGCCATTCTCTCGGCGGAGCGTGTAGCGCTGAATTATATGGGCCGCCTTTCCGGCATCGCCTCGCTCACGGCCTTGTATGTAAAGGCCGTCGCCCACACCAAAGCGCGGATCGTCTGCACCCGCAAAACCACGCCGGGTCTGCGCGCGTTTGAAAAATACGCCGTGCGCTGCGGCGGAGGCTTCAACCACCGCTTCGGGCTGGATGACGCCATCCTCATCAAAGACAACCACATCGCAGTCGCAGGCGGCATTGTACCCGCACTTCGCGCGGTAAAAGCCAGCATCGGCCATCTCGTCAAAATCGAAATCGAAGTCGACACGCTCGACCAGCTCAACGAGGTATTGAAAGAGGGCGCCGACGTGGTGCTGCTCGACAATATGACGCCAGCGCAACTCCGCGAAGCCGTCACCCGCGTAAGTGGCCAAATGCTCACCGAAGCCTCCGGCGGCGTAAACCTCGAAACGGTCGCGGCCATTGCGGAGAGCGGCGTGGATATGATCTCCGTCGGCGCGCTAACGCACTCCGCCAAGGTGCTGGATTTGGGGTTGGATATCGGCGTGAATTAAATCACCACCGCAGCCATTTCGCTCCCATCGCCGCGCCAATCCCGGTCGTTATAGCAATGGCCAAAGAATACCAGAGCGCGACAAACAACGCGCTGTCATCCGGGCAATGCAGCGCATAGATGAAGGCCGCCATGCCGCCTGCAACACAGCCTGCCACCGCCCCCGAAAACACGGGGCGTGTCGGCGCTCCATTATGCAGAAAAACCATCAAGACAACGAGCGGCCCCATGGCAAGCGCCGGTATGCTTCGCAAACAAGCAATTGGATAACGGCCCATCATTCCGGATACCCAAAAATCAACGGGACTTGTCGCGAGTTGAAACGCAATGCCGCAGGCTAAAACAAGCGCCGGAATCAAAAGATAAAACAAGGGCGAAACTATGTTGGCTTCAGGCCGCAGCAAGGCCTTAACCAAAGGCAACAGCGATCCGAACAAGGAAGCGGCGAAGACAAATTTAAACACCAAATGTGGATCAGCGACCACATGGGCAAAATCAGCGCGGATGCCGAGAAAGGCTAAAAATATCGCGAGCGAAAACGCCAGTCCAAACGCAACAACGATTCCCATGGCAAAGCGGCTCACGCCCGGGCGGGTGGCGTGATCTTCCACCAATGCATTGATGAAATCATCGTTCTTCATAGTGCAAGCCTCCGATACGCTTCAGCCATTGCCTTTAATCCTCGATGCAAGGCCACTCGTACTGCACCCTCAGTCATATTCATCGTTACCGCCACCTCACGAATGGACGCACCTTTGATCGATATGGAGCGCACGACCTTCTGTTGCGTTTCACTCACACTCTCCATAAGCCGCCCGATTTCATGATCGGCAAGTGCTGGCTCCTCCGGCTCAGGTGCCGCCAGTTCAAACGTCTCGTCTAGTTCAATCTCTTTCCGACGCCCATATTTGCGCGCCAGATCAATTAGCTTGTAACGCGTGATCGCTGCAATCCATGGGCCAATCGGTTGATCCTCGCGCCACGTATGGCGTTTCAAATGCACCGCCAGCAAAGTCTCCTGCACGGCATCTTCTAGATCGGCTAAAGGCGTGCCGATCCGACCAATTCCGCCACGCGCCATACCCCGCACGAGAGGGGCCAAATGCTCCAAAAACGAACGATAGGCCAGCGCATCTCCTGCATTTGCTCGTTGCAGCAGCACACCCAAAGCCTTGGTCTTCGTGTCAAAATCATTCATCGGTTCAATGTCTTCGCTCAAACAGAGAAAGTGTTACAAAACCAACCGCAAAAAAAAATTATTTTCCCAACGTAACATATCCGAACAGTGCGACGAAAAGGTTGATACGGGGCCACTGACGGACCCGCTCAACCCTTCAGGAGATCTCTCATGACCCGCACGTCTTCCCTCGTTCTCGCCGCTTCGCTCGCTTCCGCACTTGGCGCGTTTGTCATTCCTGCTTCTGCCGATGACATGATGTTCTCGGCCAAGGCTGGCGAAAAAATTGAAGCCATGAAGGCTGGCACGGAAAAATGCTTCGGCGTTGCCTTGAAGGGACAAAACAATTGCGCAGCGGGCGCAGGTACCACCTGCGCTGGCACGTCAAAGGTTGATTACCAGGGCAATGCGTGGCGCCTCGTGCCAGCAGGCACCTGCACCACGATGATGACGCCAAAGGGCCACGGCTCGCTTACCGAAATCAAGGCATAAGTTCCGTTTTCTCCCCGCCAAACTCGGGCGCGCAGTTCCGCTGCGCGCCCCTTTTCCAGCACCACGTGGAGTCGTCTGCCATGATCCCTTCAGCCCTCTCGCCCACTGTCGGCGTTGGCTTTAAGCCCGAGCATTATGAAGGCATTGCAGCAGCCCCCGGCCCCTTAGGCTTTATCGAAATCCACGCCGAAAACTATATGGGCGAAGGCGGCATGCCGCATGCGATGCTCGAGCGTTTACGCCCCGATTACGCGCTGTCGATCCATGGCGTCGGCCTTTCCATCGGTGGTGCTGGCCCACTTGATCAAGACCATCTTCAGCGGCTCAAAATCCTCTGTGACCGCTATCAGCCCCAAAGCTTCTCCGAGCATCTGGCTTGGTCCACCCATGCGGGTGCCTTTCTCAACGACCTTTTGCCGCTGCCTTATACGGAAGAGACGCTCAGCCACATCATCCGCCATATTGACGAGGTGCAGACGGTGCTTAACCGCCAAATGCTGCTCGAAAATCCATCGACCTATTTGCGCTTTGACGAAAGCACGATTCCGGAAACAGAATTTTTGAACCTGATTGCCCAGCGCACCGGTTGCGGGTTGCTGCTCGACATCAACAATGTGTTCGTCTCTTCGACCAACCACCAGCTTGATCCGCGCGCCTATCTCACCGCATTCCCGCTCTCATATGTTGGCGAAATTCATCTCGGCGGACACAATGAAGACACCGACGACGAGGGTGCGGTGCTGCTGATTGATGCGCATGGTTCGCCCACCGCCGATTCGGTCTGGGCACTTTACGCCGAGACGCTTGCCAAAACCGGTCCCATCGCCACGCTGATTGAATGGGACAATGAGGTTCCAGCTTGGCCTGTGTTGCGCGCGGAAGTTGAGCGGGCCAATGCCCTCCTCGCCCCGTCGCTTGCTCAACACGCCGCGTGAAAGCCATGCATCAAGCCTTTGAAACCCGCTTCGCGCACAACCTCTTGGCCGCTAAACCACCAACGCCCTCCAAACGCTTCGCGGTATACCGCAACAATGTGTTTGTGGGCTTGGTTGAAGCCCTCAGGCTTCGCTTTCCGGCCGTGCAAAATGCGGTCGGTGCTGACTTTTTCTTGGCGCTTGCGCGTGACTATGCGGGCGGAAACCCGCCGAGCTCGCCCTTGATGATGCAGTATGGCGATCAGTTCCCGACCTTCATTGAAGGCTTTCCGCCGCTTGCCGATTTTCCTTGGCTGGCCGATCTTGCGCGGCTCGAAGTCGCGATAACACAGAGCTACCATGCAGCCGATGCTGCCGCGCTCGGCCCGCACGATTTTGCTCGCATCGCGCCAGAGGATTTAAGCCGGCTTCGCATGACGTTGCATCCCGCCATGAGGCTCATTGTGTCGCGCTTTCCGGTGACGACCCTGTGGCGGATGAACCGGGGCGAGGCACCCTTGGCGACGATTGAGGCATGGTCCGCCGAGACCGCTTTGATCTACCGCCCGCACTTCACGGTCGCGGTGGATGCGTTGAGCCCGGCCAGTGGCACCTTTCTCACATCCCTCTACGCGGGCGACACGCTGGCCGACGCCGTCGAACAGGCGGCCCTGATCGACGACCACTTCGACCTCACCACCCAATGGCAGTGCCTGATCAACAACGGGCTTGTCACCACCCTTACCCTTGATGATTAGAACCGGAGCACCCCATGAAAACTGCCCTCACCCAAGCCAAAACCCTGATCCAAACGCTGTTTACCCAGTTTGAGAAACTCCCCTATTCCCTTATCGCCCTGCTTGCGCATGTCTCCATTGGCGGCGTGTTTTGGATGTCAGGCCAAACCAAAGTCTCCGGCTTTCATTTGGCTGAGGGCACCGTTGACCTCTTCCGCGACGAGTACCATCTCCCTTTGATCGACCCGACGCTCGCCGCCATCTTGGCCGCCATCAGTGAGCATCTTTTCTCAGCCCTCCTCATCGTCGGGCTGGCCAGCCGCTTCTCGGCCTTAGCGCTCCTCGGCATGACGCTGGTGATCGAAATCTTCGTCTACCCTGACGCCTGGGCAACGCACGGCACCTGGGCCACCTGCTTCCTGCTCATCATCACCAAAGGCCCGGGCATTGTTTCGCTCGATTGGATCTGGTTCGGGAAACGGATGCGGGGGTGAGGAGCGGATTGCAAAGCAAACGCAAAGTTCCAGAACCCAAGCGAACGGCCGGGCTCGAACTGCCGCGCGCCAAACGAAAACCAAAAAGCCCGGCAATCGCCATCAACCGTCATTGCGAGCGAACGCGAAGCAACGCAGTTGATGGTGAACGCCAAAGCGCATGGGCACCACCGCACCCTCCAAATTTCCGCTCGCTGGATTGCTTCGCTCTCGCTCGCAACGACGGGAAACGTCGACTTTGGTTCCCTATCCGCGTGCAAGCGAGGGGTTCCCCCAATCAACGGACCGCGCGCCTCCCAGCGCGCAAGAAGGCGAGGCAGGAGCCTCGCAGTCCCATCCTGCCTGATGCTGAGTTGGAACGAGAGGCGAGCCTAAGAAGAGCACTTTCTCCCGCAATGGGTGAAATTCGGAAACTTCACAATCCTAAGCTGCAATTCCCCGCGCCGCCGCAGACGAAATCGTTCGTTCAATAACCCCAATCCGTCCCGCCACTACCTCAACGGCATCCGTACTTACCTCAACCCCTAGAACCAATCACCTCAAAGGGAGCCAAAGGCCCTACCCCGCCGCCTTCGCCAACAGACACCCCGGACACACCCCGCCTGGCAGGCCGGGTTTAAGGCTATAAAAAATATGCCGCCCGATGACGTCGCGTTTTTCCAGCGCGTTAGCCCAATAGGGGCGGACATAATCGGCATGATAATGCGTTGAATCGCCCACATCTGGGTTATAAATCGCCCCTTCCATCACCTGTCGCGCCAGCCTTACGGCCACCGACCAGCTCTCCGGCTCGGTCACCACTAGGGACTTTCCTTCGCAGGTAAAGGTGAATTCGCAGCCCAAAAATCGCTCTTGATTTTGGTAGACGACTTCGCAGATGGTTTTGGGATAATACTTACTTTTCAAGCGGTTAAGTACCACTTGGGCCACCGCCGCCTGCCCCTGTTCGGGCTCGCTGCGGGCTTCAAAATACACCGCTTCGGCCAAGCAACGTTGTTCCTTGTCCAGTTCGGCGGTCGTCAGCAACGACGCTATATTCGGATGCGGATCGGCAGGTCTAACCGGCGGCACTATTTTCGCCAGAACGGAACTGGCGGCCAACCGCCGTTCATTTGCGGCCATGGTTTGAGAAAAATCATGTAAAATCAATGCTATAGCCAGAGTATTGGCGCTATTGTCCGGGGAAGTTATCGCAGCCGGTTCGGCCCGTGGCATCAATCCAGCTGGCTCCGCTTTTGCAAAAGGCTGGGGTGGCACTGTCCGATCAATCATAGGTTCGTTAGACATAACCATGGCGGCCGACTGGGATGGACCCGGCGTTTCTTCACCCGCACCGCGAACCAGCGCCGGCAATGGATCGCCTTTCCCAAGCGTATTAACCCTAGGCTCCAAAATTACGCCCGTTTTGGCCTGATATCGAGGGGAAGTGCTGCCATCTCGTGAAAATTCTGGCCCTAACCCGATTTGACCCGGAATAATGATAAGCGGCACATCTTCTGTTTCGGTCTGATCCGGATTGAGCGATGTGATTCGAGGTAACGGCGGGCGGTACGTTGCAATCGAAAAGCCCCGCGTGGCATCGACACTCGCACTCGCTGTGAAAGATACAAGCAGGCATCCGCCCAGCATGCAGCGGTTCAGGACCGATAACAATCGATAAACGTCCAAACGACGCATCAAACCCGCCCGTACCCTTTTCTCTAGGTCGGCAGCGCCCGAATCAGACCCCACCAACCCCTGACACATTTATCGGGCGTTAAGGTTGATGGGGTGTTAATCGATATGGTTTACAAGGAGTTAACCCTCGTCAGGCTTGGCTTACGACCTTCGAGCCAAGTGCGGCTTGGGCAGCCGCCAGACGGGCAATTGGCACCCGATAAGGCGAGCAGGAAATGTAATCGAGCCCCGCGCCTTCACAAAAAGTGATCGAAGCAGGATCGCCGCCATGCTCGCCACAAATGCCAAGCTTGATCGACGGTCGCGTCTGACGCCCTCGTTCGGCGGCCAACTTGACCAATTCGCCAACGCCCTCTTGATCCAGCGTCACAAACGGATCAGCAGGCAAGACGCCTGCCGCCGTGTAAGACCCGAGGAATGACGCGGCATCGTCGCGACTGATACCCAGCGTTGTTTGGGTTAAATCATTCGTACCAAAAGAGAAAAATTCAGCTGATTGAGCAATTTCTGCTGCCCGCAAAGCCGCGCGCGGCAATTCGATCATGGTGCCGACTTGATAGGTGAAGCGGGCCCCGGTTTCATCCTGTACCGCTTTTGCCATCGCGTCGATCCGCGCTTTAACAAAATCAAGCTCTGGCTTGGCCATCACCAGTGGAACCATCACTTCAGGTATGACCGCTTGGCCGGTGAGTTTAGCCGCCTCGACGGCCGCTTCAAAAATAGCCCGCGCCTGCATTTCCGCGATTTCCGGGTAAGCCACCGCCAAACGACAGCCCCGGAAACCGAGCATCGGATTGAATTCATGCAACTCAAGCGCCCGCGCCCGAAGTTTTTCAGGGCTAGCGCCCATCGCTTTGGCTACTTCGGCAATTTCTTCATCCGAATGGGGCAAGAATTCATGAAGCGGTGGATCGAGCAATCGGATCGTTACAGGCAACCCTTGCATAATGGTAAAAAGCTCAACAAAATCAGCTCGTTGCATGGGCAAAAGCTTGGCCAGTGCAACCCTTCGTCCCGCCACATCGTCGGCCAAAATCATCTCACGCACAGCGATAATACGCTCGCCTTCAAAGAACATGTGCTCCGTTCGGCATAGACCAATCCCTTCCGCGCCAAAATTACGCGCGGTACGTGCATCCAACGGCGTTTCGGCATTGGCCCGCACTTTCATACGGCGCACGCCATCGGCCCAGCCCATGAGTGTACTGAATTCGCCCGAGAGCTCTGGCTCAATCATTCTGATCTGGCCAATGAGTACCTGCCCCGTCGAGCCGTCAATCGTTATAAAATCACCTTTTTTAAGCGTTACACCTGCCGCACTTACGGTACCGGCCGCCATATCGACTTTGAGCATTCCCGCACCCGAGACACAGGGCTTGCCCATACCGCGGGCAACGACAGCGGCGTGCGATGTCATGCCACCCCGCGCCGTCAAAATGCCCTCGGCGGCATGCATCCCATGAATATCCTCGGGCGAAGTTTCAACGCGAACCAAAATGACCTTACGGCCAGCAGCTTTTGCTGCCTCAGCCTCATCGGAATCCAGCACAATTTCACCTGTTGCCGCGCCGGGCGAAGCCGGCAAGCCCGATGCCATCACACGCCGCTCCGCTTTAGGATCAATGGTTGGGTGCAACAATTGATCAAGCGAGGAAGGCTCGATCCGGCCAACAGCTTCATCACGTGTGATCAATCCCTCAGCCGCCAGATCAACAGCGATTTTAAGCGCTGCTTTAGCCGTCCGTTTGCCGTTTCGCGTCTGGAGCATCCAAAGCTTCCCACGCTCGATCGTAAATTCGACGTCCTGAATATCGCGGTAATGTTTTTCGAGCAGATGGCAAATGCGCAGGAATTCCTTAAACGCGTCCGGCATTGCCTTTTCGAGAGAAGGTCGATCCGAGCCTGCAGCAATCCTTGCAGCTTCGGTAATATCTTGTGGTGTTCGAATACCGGCGACAACGTCCTCGCCTTGAGCATTGATTAAAAACTCGCCGTAGAGCTCTTTCGCACCCGTAGACGGATTGCGGGTAAAGGCGACACCGGTGGCAGACGTCTCACCTAGATTGCCAAAAACCATCGCCTGCACATTAACAGCGGTACCCCAACTGGCAGGTATGGCATGTAATTCTCGGTATTTATTCGCCCGTGCGTTCATCCAGGAGCCAAAAACGGCACCAATAGCGCCCCAAAGCTGCTCTTTAGGGTCTTGAGGAAAAGGTTTGCCGAGTTCCTGCTCAACGACGGCCTTATATTCGGTAACAATCGCTTTCCATTCTTCGGTCGAAAGTTCGGTGTCCAGCGAATAGCCACGCCGTTCCTTTGCCGTCTCAAGAATGTCTTCGAAATGATAATGATCTACGCCTAAAACGACATCGGAATACATCTGGATGAACCGGCGATAGGAATCCCAAGCAAAGCGCGCATCGCCCGAGCCTTTTGCAACGGCTTCAACCGTAACATCGTTCAAGCCCAAATTAAGGACGGTATCCATCATGCCCGGCATAGACGCCCTCGCACCGGAGCGAACTGATACCAATAATGGATTGGAACTGTCACCAAAGGTTTTGTTGGTTATGACGCCAATTTGCGCCAACGCTGCTTCAACAGCCGCTGCAAGCTCTGCCGGATACGTGTTCCCGTGGTCGTAATAATAGGTGCAAACTTCGGTGGATATCGTGAAGCCTGGAGGCACGGGTAAGCCCAAATTACTCATTTCGGCGAGGTTTGCACCTTTACCGCCGAGCAAATTACGCATACTGGACGTGCCCTCGGCCTGTCCGTCCCCAAACGTATAAACCCATTTGGTCATCGCTACGCTCCATTTCGCACTTGCGAGAAGCCCGTGCTTCGCTGATCTGTCATCAAAAAGCAATCCCGACCAAAGCCCTACCCATCGGGTTTTCTGTACAAAATTGGGGCTGAAGTCCGGACGAAATGGCACCTTCGTGATGGCGATCTGCCCCTCGCCATCAGCTGTCCTGACCGCTATAGAATGCGCTGCATGGAGAATGAAATGTCCAAGATTCGAGCCGCGAGCCCCCGCTCTTTCACACCCGAAGTCATCCTGATCTGTGGCTGCCTAATTGGCTTTGTTACGTTTGGACCGCGTGCATCGGCAGGCCTATTTCAATTGCCAATGTCGCACGAACTCGGCTGGGGCCGCGAAATCTTTTCCTTCTCAATCGCAATTCAAAACCTCCTTTGGGGCGTAGGGCAACCTTTTGCTGGAGCGCTCGCCGATCGGTTTGGAACGATCAAGATGCTTTGTCTCGGTGCCCTCCTTTATGCGGTAGGGCTTTTGGTGATGGCCTATTCGACAACGCCCGGCATGTTAACGCTTGGCGCAGGTATGCTGGTTGGCATTGGTCTATCGGGTTGCTCATTTAACCTTGTCATCGGAGCCTTCGGTAAGCTGATGCCAGAGAAATGGCGTGGTATCGCCTTTGGCGCGGGAACGGCTGCAGGGTCTTTTGGGCAATTTGTATTCCCGCCCATAGGGAGTACCCTAATCGATACGTTGGGATGGCACGAAACGTTAATGTTCTTCGCAGCCAGCATTTTATTTGTTTTGCCGCTGTCTATTCCGCTTGCCACCCGCGCTTTGGCTTCAGGAGACACGAACAAGCGGCCTAAACAATCCGTCAAGGCCGCCATTGCCGAAGCTATACGGCATCCAAGCTATGTCATGCTTGTGATAGGCTTTTTTACCTGCGGTTTCCAATTAGCCTTTATCACCGCCCATCTTCCCGCCTATCTCAACGATATTGGCATGCCTGCGTGGGTAGGCGGCTGGACACTAGCCGTTATTGGGTTAGCCAATGCGGTTGGGTCGCTGACGGCTGGCTGGTTATCGGGTCGAATGCCAAAACGATGGATTTTATCGGCTATTTATTTGGGCCGCTCGTTAGCGGTACTTTGCTTCATTTTAGCGCCCGCGACACCTCAGAATGCCTTGATCTTCGGCCTCTCCATGGGCTTTTTATGGCTATCGACAGTACCGCCTACGTCAAGCCTGATTGCGGTCATGTTCGGAACACGATATCTCGCCATGCTCTACGGATTTGCCTTCTTTTCCCATCAATTAGGCGGTTTTCTTGGTGTTTGGTTAGGTGGCATTTTATATGAGAAGACCGGATCTTACATGGGCGTCTGGTGGATTTCGATCGCGCTTGGCATTGCTTCAGCCCTGATCAACCTTCCAATCCGTGAACACGCCGTACAACGAGAAGAACCACTTTTGGCCTAATTTTTCAGACAAACAAACCGGAGCCCCATGACATGAGCACATTTAAAGCCCTGATGGTAACGAAGGATGAAGCCGGTCTCCAGCATGTCGGTTGGAGCCAGTTGACCGAAGCCGATCTGATGGATGGCGATGTTACGGTCCGCGTCACGCATTCAACAATCAATTATAAGGACGGCCTGGTGCTCTCGGGTAAGTCGGCGGTACCGCGGAAATTTCCGATGGTCGCCGGCATCGATTTTGCCGGTATCGTCGAGACGTCCGGCCATTCAAATTTCAAATCAGGCGATGCCGTTTTGCTCAACGGTTTTGGTCTCTCGGAAACTCATTTTGGTGGATTTGCCGAGAAAGCCCGGGTAAGAGGTGATTGGTTGATAAAATTACCCAATGGCATCGACGCCCATCACGCGATGGCCATTGGAACAGCCGGATACACGGCCATGTTATCGGTTCTCGCCCTCGAAAAACATGGCATGAAGCCGTCCGACGGTCCAGCACTTGTAACGGGTGCAGCAGGAGGAGTTGGATCTGTCGCGATTGCACTACTGGCAAAACTTGGCTGGCATGTGATTGCATCCACTGGCCGGACGGAAGAAGCGGATTATCTCAAATCGCTCGGAGCCACTGAAATCATCGAGCGTAAGGAACTCTCGGAGCCTGGCCGCCCACTGGGCAAGGAAAGATGGGCCGCAGGCGTCGACTCGGTCGGCTCGCATACACTCGTTAACGCGCTTGGCATGACAAAGGCGCATGGTGCCATCGCGTGTTGCGGCTTGGCTCAAGGAATGGACTTGCCTGGAAATGTGGCGCCGTTCATCTTACGCGGCGTTGCCTTGCTGGGGATCGATAGCGTGATGTGCCCTATGCCACACCGGATCGAAGCTTGGAACCGGCTCGCCCGTGATCTTGATTTAAAGCTTCTCGATTCGATGACCAAGACGATACGTCTCGATAATGTGGTCGAAGAAGCGGCGACTATATTGAAGGGCGGCATTCGGGGCCGCGTTGTCGTAACCGTCGCCTAGGCAGGAAGTGTTGCGCGGGGGACGAAGGCCGTTCCCTCAATTAGCGTCTTCCGCTTGCTCAATTCATTGGCGGCCAAATCCAAAAAGGCGCGAACACGCGGCGATGCTTTCAGATCGGGATGAGTGAGAAGCCATAAGCCCGTAGCAAAATCAGGGTTCGGCTCGGTGAGGCGAACCAATTTTGGCCTTTGATCGGCTATCAGACACGGCAAAGGGCCAATGCCTATCCCTTCTTCAACGGCTTCGGTTAAACCAAGCACCGTATTGATTTTGATCGCGATTTGAGCTTCCGGTACCCGCTCGTGGACGTAGCGAACCGCCCGAATATGGCCCAGCTGATCGCCAAGGGATACCCACAACCGGGAGGCTAAACCATCAAGGTCAGGATAGTGCCCTTCACTAACCTCTGGAAATTCATTTCGTAAGCCATAAATTGCCCAATTGAGACCACAAATTCGCCGTCCCACCAGTGTTTCGGGTGGTGCATCGGTCGCCCGAATGGCAATATCGGCATCTCGCTTTGACAGATTTAGCGGCTGGTTGGTTAAAACGACGTCGAGATTAATGGTTGGATAAGCCCGTCGAAAGGCGGCAAAGACCGGCATAAGCAAATAGACGAGCAAAGTATCGTTGGTCGTTACCCGTAGTTCCCCTGTCGGAATCAGGCTTTGTCCAACGAGTTTGCGGGTAAAGGCTTCAACATCATCGTCCATACGGGAAGCAAGCTGCGCCATTTCCTCGCCCGCTGGCGTCAGCGCGTAGCCGGAGCGATGCCGCTCAAACAGCATCGTACCAATCCGCTTTTCAAGGTCGGATAAACGCCGAAAAACCGTTGAATGGTTGATCCCGAGAATATCGGCGGCACCATTGAGCGACTTCGTATCTGCGATGGCTTTGACGAGGCGGAAATCATCCCACGGAATTCGATTCATTTGCACACCCGCAAAATTATATTCATAATTCGGAAAAATAACGTGCAGTTTTGAAAACGCAAGCCAAAGCTATTCGCGGGGTGCGGCAGCCCGTCGTAACCGATCATTGATCGCTTCGCCAAGGCCCGACTCAGGGATGGGCGCAACCGCGATTGAAGGCGCACCCGACGCATCCAGCGTCCGAAGGGCATCGAAGAGATGGGCGGCCGCTTCCACCACATCGCCTGTCGGGCTGAGATTAAGCGTAACGGCTGCGTACTCGGACCCCGTTAGCCCCGAGGGTCCAAACAAGAGCCCAGCCTCCCCCGGCCGAAGATCAGTCGCGTTTAACCGCACCATCGCGCGCGGCGCATAATGCGACAGCAACATGCCGGGCGCACGCGGCGCATCGCCCGCATCTTGAGCCTCGGGCGCATCGTCGAGCCTATGGCCAAGCACCTGCTCGATCGCTGCCCGCGATACACCGCCGGGTCGCAACATCACGGTCTTCCAGTCAAGGCACGCGACAATGGTTGATTCAACGCCAATTTCCGCCTGTTCTCCGATCACAATGCCATCAATCAACCCATCAAGGTCTTCCAGCACATGCTCGGCGGTCGTCGGGCTCACGCGTCCTGAACGGTTGGCCGACGGCGCCGCAATGGGCCTGCCAGCGGCCACCAATACCGCGCGTGCATCAGGGGAAGCGGGAATGCGGATGGCGATGCTATCCAACCCAGCAAGCGCAAGCTCACTCACCGGACATTCGGGTAGGCGCGGTGCCACAAGGGTCAAAGGGCCGGGCCAAAAGGCTTTGGCGAGCACCAATGCCTCATCATTAAACCGCGCCAGCGCCTGCGCCTCCGCCAACGAGCTGACATGAACAATCAGCGGATTAAAGCTCGGGCGTCCCTTGGCCTTATAAATACCGGCAACCGCCATGCCATTCGTCGCATCGGCTCCCAAACCGTAAACGGTCTCGGTGGGGAAGGCCAAAAGTCCGCCCGCGCGCAAAATCTCGCCCGCCTCGGTCAAACCCGAGGCATCTTTGGTAAGGCGGCGTGTGGTCTTCACGGTATTCATTGGCGAGATAGGCTCCTTATGCCTCCTTTAACCCTATGTATGATGCAGCGCCAAGGTGCAATTCGCCGCCGGATCGCTTATCGTCGTCGCATCATCATCGTTTCCTTCCGAGGCCACCATGTCCTACCGCGCGCCAGTCTCCGAAATCACCTTCATGGCCAAAGCCTTTGGTCTCACCTCATTGTTCGAAGACGGGCTTGCGCCAGAACTCGGCGACGATTTGGCCGATGCGGTGTTGGAAGAAGCCGGAAAATTCGCAACTGATCGCATCGCGCCGCTTAACCAGATCGGCGACCAGATCGGCGCGCGTTTTAACGAGGGCGTGGTCACAACCCCACAGGGCTGGAAAGAAACCTATACCGATTGGGCGGCTGGCGGTTGGAATGGATTGACCGCGCCAGAACACCATGGCGGGCAAGGCCTGCCGCAGCTCCTCCAAACCGCGTGTAGCGAAATGTGGACCTCGGCTTCGATGGCCTTCATGCTCGGACCAATGCTGACCACCGGTGCCGTCGACGCCTTGGAAGCGCACGGATCCGATGCGCTAAAATCCGTCTATCTCGCCAAACTGGTTGCGGGCGAATGGATGGGAACGATGAATTTGACGGAACCGCAAGCGGGCTCCGATGTCGGTGCGCTCAAAACCCGCGCCGAGCGCGCGCCCGATGGCAGCTACCGGATTACGGGGCAAAAGATCTACATCACCTATGGCGAACATGATCTGACGCCCAACATTATCCATCTCGTCCTCGCCCGCCTGCCCGACGCGCCCGCTGGTACGCGCGGCATTTCTCTGTTTCTCGTGCCAAAATTTCTTGTCAATGCCGATGGTACGCTTGGCGACCGTAACGATGTGCGGTGCAGCGGTCTTGAGCACAAACTCGGCATTCATGCCTCACCAACCTGCACGATGATTTATGGCGATCAGGGTGGCGCGATTGGCTATCTGATCGGCGAAGAAAACCGCGGGCTCAACTGCATGTTCACCATGATGAACAATGCCCGCCTTGGCGTGGGCTTGCAGGGCGTGGCGATTGCCGAACGCGCCTATCAACTTGCACTGGCTTATGCATCGGAACGCAAACAAGGCCGTGCACTGTCGGATGCGCCCGGCACCATGAGCCCGATCATCGCCCATCCAGATGTCAAACGCATGCTGATGCTGATGCGCAGCCGCACCGATGCCGCGCGCGCGATCTGCTATATGACGGCCTCAGCCATGGACCGCTCGCATCGCGAGACAGACCCTATAAAGCGCAAAGCGGCGGAAGATCGTGCGGCATTGCTCACGCCAATTGCCAAAGCATGGTCCACCGATATCGGAATTGAGGTTGCCTCCTTGGGCATTCAAGTGCACGGCGGCATGGGCTTTATTGAGGGCTCGGGTGCTGCCCAGCACCTGCGCGATGCGCGGATCGCGGCGATTTATGAGGGCACCAATGGCATTCAAGCAATTGATCTCGTCACCCGCAAATTGCCGCTTTCAAACGGCGATACCGTTAAGGCTTTGCTTGTCGAAATGCACGAAACCCTCGAAGCGCTAAAAGCCAGCAACCATCCGGGCTTCGGTGCCAGCACCGAGCGCCTCTCGGAGGCCTTGGCTGCGTTGGAGCATGCCACGCGCTGGATGGCAGACGCCTTAATAAACCGCCATGAAGAAGCGCTCGCCTCAGCAACGCCTTATCAAACGCTTTTCGGTACCACTTTGGGCGGTTTGGCCCTCGTCCGTCTGGCCTTGGTCGATGCGACGACGCCTAAAGTAGAAAAGCGGGTGGCTACAGCCCGCTTCTTCGCCGAGCAGATTTCCACCGAAGTTCCCTCGCTCGCGCGTACAGTAACCGAGGGTGCATCCGCGCTTTCCGGCATTGATCGCGTTTTACAAGGCTCTTAAGCTCACCCGATGTGCGGACGCTTTGCCCTGAGTGCAACACCGGCTGAAGTGCAGGCGTTGTTCGGCTATGAGGAAACACCTAATTTTCCGCCGCGCGGCAATATCTCGCCGACGGAGCCGATTGCAGTTATCACGCAGGAAGGCATCAACCGGCATTTCCGTTTGATGCGCTGGGGCTTTTTGCCGGGCTGGTTGAAAGATCCCGAAGGGTTTCCGGTGCTCTTCAACGCGCGCGGCGAAACCATCGCGTCAAAGCCCACCTTTAAAGCCGCGAGCCGCCATCGCCGCTGCTTGATACCCGCTGACGCCTTTTATGAATGGGCGCATGTGAACAAGAAAAAAATACCCTACCGCATCAGCAAGCCCGATCACGGGCTTTTCGCCATGGCCGGAGTGTGGGAACCCTACGCACACGCCAATGGCTCGGAAATCGACACCACCGCCATCGTTACAACGGACGCCAATGGGCTAGTATCCTCGCTGCATAACCGGATGCCCGTTATGATTCCGGAAAGCCAATTCGCCATCTGGCTGGAAGCTGAAAAATACCCACTCGACGAGGCGATGAAATTGGTTCGCCCAGCCCCCGATGATCTCCTGATCATGGAGCCGTTTGATCCGCGCACCGGACCGATCAAGCACGTCGAAGCGCCACCGGAAAAGCCCAAAAAGCCGGAGCAGCAGAGCCTGTTCTAAATCACCTTGCCCGGGTTAAGCCGCCCATCAGGATCAAGCGCCGCCTTCAGCTTCCGCATCATATCGAGCCCAACAGGATCTTTGGTCGCAGCCAATTGCGCGCGCTTAACTTGCCCTATGCCATGCTCGGCAGAAATAGAGCCCTTCATCGCCAAGACATACCGATAAACCATCGCATGCAAGGCGCCCGCATGGGCCTTTAAATCCGAGCCATCGGTGCCTTCCGGCGATTGAAAATTGAAGTGCAGATTACCGTCGCCCAAATGACCGAAAGGCAACGGCCTTATTCCTTCAATCATGGTTTGTGCTTCGGCAGAAACTGCGGCAATCAAATCGGCCAGACAATCAAGTGGCACAGAAATATCGTGTTTGACCGAGTAGCCTTCGCGCGTCTGCGCTTCGGGAAGCGATTCACGCAAGCGCCAGAAATCATCGCGCTGCTCCAAAGAGACCGCAAACACGCCATCCTCGACATAGGCTTTATCGACCGCCTCCATCATAACGGCTTGCGCCAAGGCATCGGCCCCATCGGTCGATTGGGAGGAGAACTCAAGCAACACATACCAAGCGTGCTCTTCAAAAATCGGATCACGCGTATTCGGGATATGCTTCAACACCAGATCAAGGCCAAGCCTCGGAATAAGCTCGAAAGTTGTCAGCGACGTACCTGCTGCGGCTTTGGCAATCTGTAAAAAAGCCAAAGCGTCATCGGGCGACGCCAAGCCGCAAACGCAGGTTGCGCGCGATTTTGGCGCCGGGAACAGTTTCACCACGGCCGCCGTGACGATGCCGAGCGTGCCTTCCGAGCCGATAAACATATTCCTGAGGTCGTAACCCGCATTGTCTTTCCGCAGCTTGCCCAGCCCGTTCCAGATGCGCCCATCGGCCAACACCACCTCAAGCCCCAGCACGAGATCGCGCATATTGCCGTAAGCCAGCACCGCCGTGCCGCCCGCATTGGTGCCAATCACGCCGCCAATCGTCGCAGTGCCTTCAGACGCCAGCGAGAGCGGAAAAAGTCGATCCGCTGTTTCGGCCGCCTGTTGAACGGCGGCAAGGGTGACGCCCGCCTCAACCACCATCACATCTGAACGGGGATCCACTTCCCTTATGGTGTTCATGCGCGCGAGCGATAAAATGATTTCATCGCCCCGACCGAGCGGCACACTACCACCCACTAATCCGGTATTGCCGCCCTGCGGCACAATCGCCAAACCATGTTGGGCTACAAACTGCACAACGGACGAAACTTCAGCCGTCGAACCCGGCCTCACAACGCAAAGCGCTGAGCCGGTAAACCGCTTGCGCCAATCCGTCAGATAGGGCGACATCTCGTCTGCCCGATCCAACACATGGGCGTCACCCATCAGGCCACGCAATCCCAAAATAACCGCGTCTGCTGGCGCGTGGTTTTCCGTCATCGGTTTATCCCAGTAATTTCCTTGGACGCTTTAGGGAGGAGGCCGCACGCTCGAACACACCAACCAACTCAATATGCGACGAATGCCGAAACTGGTCCACCGGCGTTATCGATTTCAAGGTAAACCCGCCGCGCACCAGAATTTCCGCATCGCGTGCAAACGTGCCTAAATGGCACGACACCGACACAACCAGCGGAACCTTGGAAGCAGCAAGCGCGCGCATTTGCGCCTCAGCACCGCCGCGTGGCGGATCCAGCACAACGGCGTCAAATTTATTGAGTTCAGGAGCCAAAAGCGGGCGGCGATAAAGATCACGGGGCTCGACGGTCAATGGCTTCAAGCCTTGCGTTTCACGGATCGCGCGCTGCAACGCGTTGACCGCTGGCAGATTGGATTCAACCGCATGAACCGCGCTTTTCTCAGCAATCCTGAGCGCAAACGTGCCAATGCCAGAGAAGAAGTCAACCACGCGTGCCGATTTGCCCAAGGCCTTGGTGACAAGCCCCGCCAAAGTCTCTTCGCCGCTTTGGGTGGCTTGCAAAAAACCACCGGGTGGCAAAATCACGCGCGCGCGGCCAATGGCAATCTCCGCGCTACGCCGCTCGACAATCACATCGCCATGCATCGACAAGCGGGCAAGATCATAAAACTCGGCATCCAGCGACAGTGTGCGGCGAAGCTGCGATCCCGCAGGACCATGCCCTCGCAAATCCACATCTAATCCGCCAAGCGTCTCGGTAATCGCAATATCGAGCGGCTTGCCGGATTCAGCCAAGCGAACCGCCAAGGGCTGCGCAATTTCGGCAGCGCGCGACAGGCCCGGCGATAAAAGGGGGCAAGCATCAATCGGCACCAGATCATGCGAGCGGGCCTTCATAAAGCCGACATCGACCCCGTTTTCCGAGCGCCGCGCATGGAACGTCACGCGCCTCCGGCCCAAACCATGCGCCGGAACGATCGGCAATACGAGATCGCCCGCCTTCAACGGCGCCATCGCCTCGACAACCAAACCACGTTTCCAGTCGGAATAGGTCGCCTCGTCCGCTTCCTGCATCAAACAGCCGCCACAGGTGCCAAACAATTTACAAAAGGGCGCAATCCGATGCGAAGATGCCGTCTCGACGCTGACAATTTCGGGCTCTCCATAGGCCGTATCGACCAGCACCCGATCACCGGGTATCGCGCGCGGAACATAGACAGGCCCATTCGGCCCTTCGGCTACGCCATCGCCTTTGGCACCTAAACGGACAATATCAAGGCTTAATTGGGTCAACCGATCTTCTCCGCTGCGATCAAAAATTCAACATTACCGTCGCCACCCTCAATGGGTGAAGGCATGATGCCGAAACTCCGCCAGCCCAGTGAGACAATCAACGCCTCAATCCTGACCACCGCTTCGTCGCGCGCTACATCGTCTTTCACCAGACCTTTTTTGAGAAAGGCTCGGCCTACTTCAAATTGAGGCTTGATCAACGCCACAAGCGTTGCACCCATGGGAGCCAGCCCTAACACAGGCGGCAGCACAAGCGTTAAAGAGATAAAGCTGACATCAAACACAATGAGGCTCGGCGGCTCGGCTAAATCGCTCGCCGTCAATGTGCGTGCGTCAAAGCCTTCCAACAGCGTAATCCGGCGGTTGCCCTCAAGCTTCTCATGAAATTGCGCATGTCCGACATCAATGGCTACCACATGCCGCGCGCCGCGCTTCAATAATACATCGGTAAAGCCGCCAGTGGAGGCGCCAATATCAAGGCAAAAGCGGTCTGCCGGGTGGATATCAAAATGGTCCAGCGCCGCAGCAAGCTTCACCCCGCCACGCGATACCCAAGGGTGCTCGGCCCCCGCTACAATCTTGGCATTCGACAGAACCGTCGACGAGGCTTTGGCGACCACCGCGCCATCCGCCGTCACAAGTCCCGCCGCAATCGCCGATTGGGCGCGCGCGCGGCTTTCGTAAAAGCCACGTTCAACAAGCAGGAGATCGGCGCGAATGCGTGAAACCATAGCCGGGGTTAAAGCAATTCCCGGCGCTTAAGTCCAATCGACACTTTAATCCGGCAGCGGAATAAACTCATCTTCGCCCGGCACCGTGTCAAAACGGCCCGACTTCCACTCCGCTTTGGCCTGCTCGATGCGCTCTTTGCGGGAGGATACAAAGTTCCACCAGATATGGCGCGGCCCATCCATCGGCTCGCCACCCAAGAGCATCAAGCGGGCATTGGAAAGCGCCAGCACCGAGATCCGATCCCCCGGCTTGAACACCAGCAATTGACCGGCACCGAATGTATCGCCCGCAATATCAATCTCGCCTGACACGACATAAATCGCGCGCTCGTCATGGGTCGGGTCAAGCGGCAACACCGCGCCCGGCGCCAAAACGGCCTCGGCGTAGAATACATCCCACGGGAAGGGCACGGGCGAGGTTTCGCCATAAAGCGAACCCATAATTAACCTGACGCGCTTCCCCTCACCCGTTATCCGCGGCAGGTCAGCCTCGGCAAAATGGGAGAAGTCCGGCATGGCTTCTTCATGGGAGGCCGGCAAAGCGGCCCAGGTTTGAATGCCAAACAGTTTTGGGGCTTTCACCCGCTCTTCCGGCGCCGTCCGCTCCGAATGAACAATGCCGCGCCCCGCCGTCATCACATTAACCGCGCCCGGACGAATCGGCTGCACCACGCCCAACGAGTCGCGATGCATGATTTCGCCATCAAACAGATAGGTCACGGTAGAAAGGCCAATATGCGGATGCGGCCGGACATCAAGCCCTTGGCCGAGCAGAAACTCGGCGGGTCCCATTTGATCAAAAAAGATAAACGGACCAACCATCTGCTTGCGTGCCGAAGGCAGCGCGCGGCGAACCGAAAATCCACCCAGATCACGCGCACGCGGCACGATCACGGTTTCAATCGCGTCACAGCTCCAGGCATTTCCAGCAATCGGGTCGTCATGATCGGGTGCGGACATCGTCGTCTCCTTGGTTGAGACATATCTCGCTTTCCTTGCACCCGCCTTCAAGGGGCAGGATGCAAGAGGCCGCTTGCGCGGATGCTACTCATTGTCGAGCGGCAGCGTTCCCGTTGGCTTACCTTGTGCGTCGAGCGCAATTTTTTCGATCCGCGCTTCTGCCTTTTTCAAAAGCACCTCGCATTGCGCGCGTAACGCATCGCCGCGAGCATAAAGCGCAATCGAATCTTCCAAAGGCACATCGCCCTTCTCCAATCGTCCGACAATGGTTTCAAGCTCGGCCAGCGCTTTTTCAAACGGCAAAGCGGCGATATCGGCGGGAATGGACTGCGTCACGGGACTGATTCTCTCATATTTGGATGAGGCTGATTATCGGCCAGCCTTAACGGCCTTGCAACCCGCTAAACAGGCAACGCCGTTGTGCGCTTGACGGTTCGAAGCGCCAAGGTCGATTGAACCCGCACCACACCCGGCAAGCGCGTGACAATATTGCGGTGTATCCGCTCAAAATCGGCCGTATCAGCGTAAACCACCCTAAGAAGATAATCCGCCGTGCCCGCAAGCAAATAGCATTCGAGAATTTCGGGATGGTCGCCAACCGCCACCTCAAATTCATCCAGGCTGTTGCGCCCCTGTTGGTCGAGCGTCACGAATACGAAGGCGGTGCCGGAAAGTCCCGCCGCCTTCTCGTCCAACAGCATCACCGTGCCACGCACAAGCCCGCGCTCATGCAGCATGTTCACGCGCCTGAGGCAGGCCGATTGCGATAAATTGACCTGCTCCGCCAATTCCGCATTGGTGATACCCGCATTGAACTGAAGCAGCCGGAGGATCGCACGATCACGCGCATCGAGTTCAATCATTCGCAGATTATTCCATAATTTAGCATATTCATCGCATAATCTTCTAAAACACTACCGTGTTTATACCATCTTTCGCAAGCGCCTTCATCGAGAGTGGGGCATCCTGATGTTCTCAATCACACTTGGGAGGGTGTTATGCTTATTGGCGTTCCAAAAGAAATTAAGAACAACGAATTCCGCGTTGGCCTCGTGCCTTCATCGGTCGCTGAATTGGCCCATCATGGCCATCAGATTATCGTCGAAGCCGGTGCAGGCTTGGGCGCAGGTGCAACGGATGCCGATTATGTCGCAGCAGGCGCAACGCTGGTTGCCACCGCCGACGAGATTTTTGCCCGCGCCGATATGGTCGTTAAAGTCAAAGAACCGCTCGCCTCCGAGCGCAAGAAGCTGCGCAAGGGTCAGGTTCTCTTCACCTATCTCCATTTGGCACCAGACCCCGAGCAAACCAAAGACCTTCTCGCATCCGGTGCAACCTGCATCGCCTATGAAACCGTCACTTCTGCCACTGGCGGACTGCCGCTTCTGACCCCGATGTCGGAAGTTGCCGGTCGTCTCGCGCCACAAGTTGGCGCCCATTGCCTCGAGAAGGCGCAAGGCGGCATGGGCGTACTGATCAGCGGCGTCCCCGGCGTGCCTGCGGCCAATGTTGTCATTCTCGGCGGCGGCGTATCGGGCACCCACGCAGCCACCATCGCGGTCGGCATGGGCGCGAATGTCACGGTTGTGGATCGTTCAGCCGATGTGCTGCGCCGGATTTCGGCGCAGTTCAACGGTGCCGTGCGTACCGTGTTCTCGACACGTAACGCCGTCAATGAACTCGTCACCACCGCCGACATGGTCATCGGTTGCG
This sequence comes from uncultured Hyphomicrobiales bacterium, assembly GCA_903900975.1. GTDB lineage: Bacteria > Pseudomonadota > Alphaproteobacteria > Rhizobiales > Beijerinckiaceae > CAIUPE01. The sequence continues at coordinate 25,498 of CAIUPE010000147.1, forward strand.
TCCTGATTCCGGGTGCGGAAGCTCCCAAACTGATCACACGCGCGATGCTAAAAACCATGAAACCGGGCTCGGTGATCGTCGACGTCGCCATTGATCAGGGCGGTTGCTGCGAAACATCGAAAGCCACCACCCATGCCGAGCCAACCTATGTGGTTGACGGCGTGATCCATTATTGCGTTGCCAACATGCCGGGAGCCGTAGCGCGCACCTCGACCTTCGCGCTCAACAACAGCACACTGCCCTTCGCTCTCGCTTTGGCTAATAAGGGCTGGAAGCAGGCGCTTATCGATGACAAGCATCTGAGAAACGGCCTCAACGTGCATGATGGCAAGCTGACCTATAAGGCCGTCGCCGATGTGCAGGACTTGGCTTACACCAGTGCCGAGAGCCTATTGGGGCTTTAAAAAAAGCTGGGTTAGCGCTTTAAAAAGAGTTGATACCCCTTCCAATTTGGAGGGGGTATTTTTCTTTTAATTCCTATAGCGATAACAGAAATCAGCCATTGTTTGCATATACGGCAAATTGCCGTATAAATTGCTCCATTCAGGAGTTGCCGATGTCCAAGCCGCTTGCAGAAATTGAAACCGCCCGTTTGGAAGCGCGTATTCCCTTGCACATCTATGACCAGATGCAACGGGCGGCGCGGCTTCGCGGTATGACGTTGACCGGATATTTGATTGCAACGGCAGGCGAAGATGCCCGCCGTGTCGTTCAAGAAACCGACATGATGCGTCTCATGCGCGAAGATCAAATCCGCTTTGCAGAAGCCCTGCTTCATCCACCCAAGCCGACGGATAAGTTGGTTCGTGCCGCCAAACGCCACGCCGAATTGATCCAACCCAAGTAAGCATTGCCAAGTGAGCGTTCGTTTCATCATCGAGCCACTTTCAAAGGCCCATAAGCGATCTGATTTTACGTGCAGCAACGAGCCAATTGATCGCTATTTCACGGAAATTGTCTCGCAAGATATAAAGCGGAATTACGCGAGGTGCTTTGTCGCTCTAGAAATCGGAACAAACCGAATAGCTGGATTTTATACCTTGTCTTCGAGCAATGTACCGCTCAACGAAGTGCCCGAACCGCTCGCCAAAAAACTACCAAGATATCCGACGGTTCCAGCCGTTCTGATCGGATGGCTTGGTCGCCATACTGATTTTCAAGGACTCGGCTTAGGCACAGCTTTGCTGTTTGATGCGGTCAAAATGGTCATAACTGCCCCCATCGGGTCTCACGCCATTTTTGCCGACGCAATCGATGACAAAGCCGCCGATTTTTACGCGTCTTTCGGGTTCCTACCCCTCATCCACCGCCCGTATACATTTTACCTACCCACTGCAACGGCAGCCGGATTGCTCTAGCGCTTAGCGCTTTGATAGGGAACAAAATCGCGCGCCCATCACCCCCGCTTACCCACCCTCAACCCCGGCGCAGGTCTTTCCTGCAAAACATCTCGCCTGAAACGGAAGAGGGCTGCGGGTCTGCCGCGGGTTGTCGTCCGGCTTCCTGTCGGCTCGACAAGCGCGGTTGTCTCAACCAATCGTCTGAAATTTTGCTTATGGAGGTGGCGGCCCGAGATCGCTTCCACCGTTCTTTGCAAGGCCGTCAGCGTAAAGCTTGGCGGCATTAGCTCGAACACCACGGGGCGATATTTCAGCTTGGCGCGTAACCGCCCCATTGCGGTGGCAAGAATGCGGCGATGATCGTGCAGCATAGGCTCGCCAAACCGCCGTGCGGATGCGGCATCAATCGCGCCGGAGCGGCCATCGCGCCCCGCTTCAAACACTAGCCCTGCTTCATAGAGCAGCTCGTACCGGTCGAGCACTTTTTCCTCATCCCACGGGCCGGAATCCGTGCCAAAGCAAAAGCGCAAACGCTCCACCCGCGATAAGGGCCTCAACCGCGCTTCGGCCTTTTCGCCCTCCGTATCGGCAGCCCAAGCATTCAAACGCGGCAGAATTTCCCGATCCACGATTGAAGGGCGACCCCCGCGCCAATCTTCCCATGGAAAAAAGCGATACCAAGGTTGAAACGACGCCGATTTCGGCAGCTCATCGGTCTTCAACGCCACGCGCGTCAGGGCCAGATAACCGATCGAGACCACATGCGGCGCACCATCATTAGGCCTTGCATGCCGCCCGCGATCCGCAAACGTATAAAGTTGCTCGACATAGCCTAACGACAGGCCCGATTGATCAGCCACAAAAGCGCGCAATGCAATTTCAAGCGTGCGATGCGACAGAGGATCGAAACTGCCATAGGGCAGACCGTCATCGCCCCCCTCGCTGCGCGCCACTAAAATCTGTGGCGTATCGCCCTCCACCGCCACAATGGCGGCGGCAAGGCCAATTTCAATCGGCGTTTCGATCTGGCGTTCGTTCATGATGTTTAATCATACACGAGTTCGAACGGCGTGCCTTCAAACGCATCCGCACCCCGCCCGATATCGGCAATCGCCATAATCATCCGCCCTTCGCGCCCTAACATCGGATCCGCCAAGGCAATCAGACGGGGATTCGGCGTGGCGCTTGGTGAGGAAGCCCGCAAACGCCTTGCGAGATGCTGCTCATCAAGGTTGGGATTAAGAACGCTCGCCGCAATATAGGCGGCTGCCGTCGAGCGGCTGATCCCGGCCCAGCAATGGATGACCATGGGTGCCGCGCGGTCCCAGTCTTTCACAAAAGCGATCAGGCTTTCGACATGCTCAGTACCGGGTAGAATATGCCCTTCAAGCGGCGTCGGAATATCATTGGCGATCAGCTTTAAATGCCGCTCGGGCGCTATGCCTTCAGGGGTGGCTGCATCCATTGTCGGTCCAAGCAAGGTCACGAGATGGCGCGCGCCTACTTGTTCGACCGTTTCATTGAGCCGCGAGAGGGAACACACATGCAAACTCGCCATCACCGCGTCTCCAAACTTGAAAAACGTTCCATCATCCGCTGCTTGGCTTCCTCAGCCGTCCACGGCTCAAGAAGCGTCTGATAAGCCGATAGCGTGACCGGCGGATGACCAAACAACCGCTTGGCCTCCTCTACTTTAAAGCCTGCAAGAGTAATGGCCTCCAAATAGGCCGCAATTTGATCCGCCGTCTTAATCCGCTTCGTTAGGGCCTCGGCCAGGGTTGCAGGCAAACCGAACCGCAAATGGATAGCCGCCAAAAGCCGATGTTCAACGGCTTTATAATCGCCACCGATTACCGCTTTAAAGGGCGAGATCATATCGCCCACAACATATTCGGGCGCATCATGCAGCAGTGCCGCCAAGCGCTCGGCCTTCGGCAGCCCTGCTTCCATCGTGCTAAAAACCGCCTCCACCAGCACCGAATGCTGGGCGACAGAAAAAATCGCAGGCCCAATCGTTTGGCCATTCCAACGCGCCACACGCGCTAGCCCGTGCGCGATATCCTCTATCTCGATATCAAGCGGCGACGGATCCAGAAGATCAAGCCTCCGCCCCGACAACATGCGTTGCCAAGCCCTTGGCGGCGTCACATCAGACCGATCATCCTTGCGCGGTGGCATCAGCGCTTACGCTCCAAAAGCTTTACTTCCTCGTGACGAAAGCACCCAATGAGATGGTCATTCACCATGCCAACCGCCTGCATAAAGGCGTGAATAATCGTCGGCCCACAGAAATTAAAACCCTTCGCTTTCAAATCCTTCGACATGCGTTTCGAGAGGTCCGTTTCGGTTTTGATATCGGCCATGCTGCGCGGCGTGTTTTGAATGACGCGCCCATCGGTGAAATCCCAGAGATAATTGGCAAAGCCCTGCTTGGCTTGAATATCGAGATAGACGCGCGCACTTTTCACCGTGCTTTCGATCTTGCCACGGTGGCGGATAATGCCCGCATCCAAAACGAGGCTTTCGATTTTTTCAGGCGCATACCGCGCAATCTGTTCCGCATCGAACCGATCAAAAGAAGCCCTGAAATTCTCACGCTTCCGTAAAATCGTGATCCAGCTCAACCCGGCCTGAAACCCGTCAAGAATGAGCTTCTCAAACAGTGCCCGATCATCATATTCCGGCACACCCCAATCGGTATCATGATAGGCGACATAAAGCGGGTCCACCCCCGGCCATGGGCAACGGCTTTTGCCGTCTGAATGTTCGATCAAGCCTTTGGTCATAACGTCCCCGGAAGTTCAAATTGGATCCAATCGCGGCGCTCAAGCTTAAAGGCCAAGCCTCCAGCCGTCAGCGGCTCGCCTGCAGTCTCAGCATCGCTCACACGGTCCAACCGCAACAGCGCCAAAGCCTGCCCATTTGCGCCCGTTGAGCCAATGCGGCCCAAAACTTTGCCACCCGATACCGCTTCGGTTCCCTCAGGCACCGCCACACCGTCGACAAAGCGCACGGGCACCACCCGCGTTCGCGCAATCGCACGGTGCTGCATCCGCGAGACAACCTCTTGGCCGACATAGCAGCCTTTATGGAAATCGACGCCATGAAGCTGATCCATATCCGCCTCATGCGGAAAGGCATCACCATAGGCAAAATCACGCCCGCCTTCCGGCACACCGAGGGCGACGCGATGGGCAACATACATCACATGAGTTTCAGCATGATCAGGCATCGCATCCGAGGACATGATCAACCGTTCGCCAAGCCTATCCAGCCTTGGATCGTTGAAAACAACGCCCGCGCCCCTAGGCGCGTCGGCATCACCCCAATAGGTCAAAACTGCATAGTCCTCGCTCCGGTCGGCTACGTCGACTTTCGCGCGCAATTTATAAAATCCCAACCGCCGCGCCAAATCCTGTGCCAAAGCGCGCGGGCAGTCGATCAGAAAGCCTTCATTCGCTTTCACCACAAAGCCATCAACGATGATTTTACCCTGCGGTGTCAAAAGCGCGCCAAAACGAGCCTCGCCTTCGGCAAGTTTTTCGACGGAAACCGTCAAAAGATTGTCCAAGAAGGTTTCCGAATCAGGTCCCGATACGCTGACAATGCCACGATCGGGGAGAAGACAGGCAGGCATTTGATTTCAACTTTCTTGCTTTGGCTGGATTCGATACGTAGGACAGTTAAACGACCTTCTCAAGCCGTCGCGGCGATTACGGAGTACGATACAATGCCCATCACCTTCGACACCCTTTTCAAAGGCGGCACCGTCGTCAACCAAGACGGCATTGGGAAAGCCGATCTTGGGGTGAAGAATGGCAAAATCATTGCCCTTGGTGCGTTAGATCCGAAGGCCGCTGGCGAGGTGATTGATTGCACGGGCCTGCATATTCTACCCGGCGTGATCGATACCCAGGTGCATTTCCGTGAACCCGGCCTTACCAACAAGGAAGATTTGGAGACCGGCTCCCGTGCAGCCGTCATGGGCGGGGTGACTGCGGTTTTCGAGATGCCCAATACCGACCCGCAAACCACCACTCCGGAAGCTCTGGCCGACAAAGTAAGACGCGGCACGCATCGCATGCATTGCGATTTCGCCTTCTGGGTGGGCGGCACGCATGAGAATGCCAAACACGTTGCAGAGCTAGAGCGGCTTCCGGGAGCCGCAGGCATTAAAGTGTTTATGGGCTCCTCCACCGGCTCTCTACTCGTCGAAGATGATGAGGGCGTGGCGAATATTTTGCGCAACACGCGCCGTCGCTCGGCCTTCCACTCCGAAGACGAGATGATGCTGCGCGAGCGTAAAGATTTGCGCGTTGAGGGCGATCCCTCCTCGCATCCCATCTGGCGTTCGCCTGAAGTCGCTTTGCGCTGCACCGAGCGGCTCGTTCGCATCGCCCATGAAGCGGGTGCCAACATCCATGTTCTGCATATTTCGACAGCGGAAGAAATCGCCTTTCTGGCCAACCATAAGGATGTCGCAAGCTGCGAGGTAACGCCTCATCATCTCACCATCGATGGTGATGAGGCCTATCAGCGGCTTGGCACGCTCATTCAGATGAACCCGCCCGTACGCGGCGCATCTGTACGCGATGCGCTCTGGCAGGGCGTAGCGCAAGGCGTCGCCGATGTGTTGGGATCAGACCACGCCCCGCATACGCTTGAAGAAAAGGCCAAACCCTACCCCGCTTCGCCGTCGGGTATGACGGGTGTGCAGACTTTGGTGCCGATGATGCTCGATCACGTCAATAAAGGGCATCTCAGCCTGCAGCGTTTCGTCGATATGACAAGCGCAGGCCCGTTACGCCTTTTCGGTATCGCAGGCAAAGGCCGCATCGCCAAGGGCTATGAAGCTGATTTCACCATTGTCGATATGCAGCGCCGCGAAACCATCACCAATAAATGGATCGCCTCACGCTGCGGCTGGACGCCTTATGATGGCGTCTCCGTTCAAGGCTGGCCCATCGGCACCATTGTGCGCGGCCACCGCGTAATGTGGGAAGGCGAGCTGATGACGCCCGCGCAAGGTGAAGCGGTGCGGTTTAACGGGACGCTCTAAAGCGCCAAAGCCGCAGCCTTGGCTAAAATGGCTGGAAGCCCTTTGGTCACAGCCAAGCCGCCAAGCGCGTGTGGTTCGACCCATCGAATATGGGGCGCTTCCGGACCTGTTACCGGTTCGCCCTCAAGCCATTCACCGGCAAAGGCATTAACGACAAAATGCCGCCGGATTTTGCCGTCAGCGTCGCGGTCGATCACTTCAACATGACCCGCAAAGCCGATAATGCGGGCTTTCACGCCCACTTCTTCCATCACTTCGCGAAGAGCCGCTTCTTCCAACGTCTCGCCGATTTCCACCAGCCCGCCGGGCAAGGAGTAGATCGGCGCATCGGCTGTATTTACCCGCGCCGCCAATAAAACCTTGCCATCGCGAAACACCGCAACGCTCGCCCCAACCAAGGGACGGGCTGGGTAGAGGCGGTCACTCATACGTGCTGACCACCGTTGATATGGATTTCAGCGCCATGCACGTAGCTTGATTGATCAGTGCAGAGAAAATAGATCGCTTTCGCCACTTCCTCGGGCGTTCCTAACCGGCGCAGGGGGATTTGTTCGACAATCTTGTCCGTTCCCGGCGATAAAATCGAGGTATCGATTTCACCCGGCGAGATTGAATTGACGCGAATACCCAGTGGGCCAAAATCGGATGCCATTTCGCGGGTTAACCCTGCCAACGCCGCTTTGGAAGTCGCATAGGCCGAGCCCGCAAACGGATGCACGCGCGACCCTGCGATCGAGGTGACATTGACCACCGAACCTTTGGCCGCGTGCAACTCTTTCAAAAGCCCACGCGCCAACATCATGGGGGCGAAAAAATTGACCTGAAAAACCTGCTGCCAATCGGCAAGCTCGGTATTCAGCGTGCCGAGCCGCGCGCCATCTTTCCCCTTGGGCGAAATGCCAGCATTGTTCACAAGCGCGTCGAGCTGGCCATCTTCCAGCCGATGGCGGATTTCATCAATCGCCTCGCGCGTATTGGCGGCATCGGCAAGATCGACCTGAATATGATCCTGCTCGCCCATTTCCCACGGGCAATTTTCTGGAAACGCATGACGTGAGCAGCTGATCACGCGCCAGCCCGCGGCTGAAAAACGCTTCACCGTCGCATGGCCGATGCCACGGCTGGCGCCCGTCAACAACATGGTCCGGCGTCTCGGGGCTTCATTGGCTTGCGGCATTTGTTCTCTCCCTACCAACAGGCGGCGAACTCACGCCCGCCTGCCACTCCATTATCACGGATAAAGCCGCGTCTTTGTCCAGTCACCCGAAGGCATATCACGCCGAAACACGACACGATCATGTAAACGAAATGGCCGATCATGCCAGAATTCCATTTCAACGGGTAGAATCCGGAAACCCGTCCAATGCTGCGGACGGGGCACCTCCCCTATCGCATATTTTGCAGCATTAACCGCAACCGCCTTCTCCAACGCAAATCGTCCTTCGAGGGGACGTGATTGCTGGCTGGCCCATGCCCCGATCCGGCTATCGCGCGGGCGGGACTGAAAATAGGCATCAGCCTCGGCATCCGTTACCTGTTCAATAAGGCCACGCACGCGCACCTGCCGCCGCAGCGTCTTCCAATGGAACACAAGCGCGGCCTTGAGCGCTCCTAAAATCTCGCGTCCTTTGGCTGATTCGGTGTTGGTGTAGAATACAAACCCTGCTTCATCCCAGCCTTTCATGAGCACCATGCGGACATTTGGCATCCCGGAACCATCTACGGTTGCAAGCGCCATTGCGTTGGGATCATTGGGTTCTGAGCCTTTAGCGTCCTCGAACCATTGCGCAAAAAGCGAAAACGGCTCCCCCGCTTCGGTAAAGTCACTGTCTGTTAAACTTTTCACGATTCTATCGCTCCCACCTTACCATTTTGTTGGATTCGACTTACTTCGAAATGCCATCGATGGTTTTTGTGAATGGATCGGGCATATGTCAATCATAACACGCACAATACCTAAAGCGCGACATATATGCCTTTTTATATGCCTCATGGGATTAGGAGGATGTGCGAATTCCATACCCATTTTCTCCGAAATGATGCCGGACGACGGCCCCAAAACGACGGGATCCATTTTTTTCCCTTCAACATCATTGTCGACCGAACTCACCGCGAGCGACTGGAAAAAAGCAAATGAAGCCCTCGATTCGACACTAAAACCCGAAAATGCAAGCCTATCGGCTGAGTGGGATAATCCGGCAACCGGCACGCACGGCACATTCAAACCTGTCGGCGAAGCTGTCGTCCGGGATGGTGATTTTTGTCGCAGTTTTATTGCGCAAATCATAGTAAAAAATAGCGTGAAACCACCGATGCAGGGAACCGCGTGCCGCACTGCAGCTGGTGAATGGCAGATTGCCGATGTCAATCGCGCGCTCGGGCAACACTAAATTCACCCGCACTACGAGGTTGCGTAAGGACGCGTGCGACCTTACATCTTGGCTTTGATCAATGATGGGCCGCCCCGATCATAGCTCTGACAAGTCAGGATTTAACTGGAATGCGAGATCCTTATACCATCCTCGGCGTCGATAAATCGGCCAGCGAAGACGATATCAAAAAAGCCTATCGCAAACACGCGAAGGTCTTGCACCCCGACCGTAATGTGACCGATCCCAAGGCGAAGGATAAATTCGCCGAGCTCAATTCGGCCTATGAGATTTTGGGCGACGCCAAAAAACGGAAACAATTTGACAGCGGCGAGATAGATGCCGAAGGAAAACCTCGCTTTCAGGGCTTTCCCGGTGGCGGGGCGGGTGGCCCGGGCTTTGGCGGCGCGCGCGGCGGCGGCGGCCCCTTTGGCGGCTCCAGCTTCGATGCATCCGATATTTTTGCCGAATTTTTCCGTGGTGGTATGGGCGGGGCCGATGCCCGCACGGGGCGTCGACGCACACCCGCACCCGGCGCTGATCTTAAAGTCGTTACAACGGTCAGCCTTGCCGATTCGATCAAAGGCACCACAGCCCGTGTCTCTTTACCCGGCGGACGAACGCTAGAAGTCTCCATTCCGGCAGGCGTTACCGATGGCAAAGTCATCAGGCTGAAGCGTCAAGGCCAACCCAGCGCCGAGGGTGGCATTCCAGGCGACGCGCTTATCACCATCCGCGTGACGCAGGACAACCGCTTCACGATCGACGGTAAAAATATGCGCACCCGCGTGCCGATCCCGTTGGAAGATGCCGTACTTGGTGGCACCGTCCGCGTGCCGACGCTGGACGGCGTTGTAGAACTCTCCATCCCGCCCTACAGCAATAGCGGCCAAACCTTGCGGCTGAAAGGCAAGGGCCTGCCCGCCGCTGAAGGCGCGGGCGATCTGTTTGCCACGCTCGAACTGACAATCCCGAAAGAGCCCGATCTGGAGCTTGAAATGCTGATGAAGCGTTGGCGCGACCGCAAACCTCGGTAACGCTTTAAGTCTTCCGCGAATCGCGCCGCGCTGCAATTCTCGTTACTCCTCTTCAAAGGAGCGTGACGTGGCTTGTGTCAAAGAAATCGGCATTGTCGGCAAGGTTGAGGCCTGCTTACGCAACCCCGACCGGAAAGCCGGCCTCGAAAAGGCTACGACCAACGAATTGACAATGGTGTTTGACGGCATCGTCGGCGATTGCCATTCGGGGCCGACCATGCTGTCGGATGCAAGGACGTTGAAGCAATATCCGCGCGGTGTTCCGCTCAAAAATCGCCGTCAGGTCTCGCTCGTCTCCATCGAAGAGATGGCGGAAGTGGCTGAAAAGCTCGGCATTCCGGCTTTGCCGCCCGAATGGGTCGGCGCCAATCTGCTCGTTTCCGGCATTCCCGATTTCACGCTTTTGCCTCCAGCAACCCGCCTGATGTTCTCATCAGGGGCCACCTTGATCATCGACCTCGAAAACGACCCGTGCCGGTATCCGGCCGACGTGATTGAGAAGCATCACCCGGGCCATGGCCTGGCTTTCCCTAAGGTGGCGCAGCACAAACGCGGTCTTGTTGCGTGGGTGGAGCGCGAGGGCGCGATCAAAGCCGGCGATTCCATTCGCCTTTTTCTGCCTCCGCAGCGGATTTGGGGCCATTGAGCTCCGAATTACCGGCCGACTGTCACATTTCGTCAACAGAATTGAGGCGAGTTTTAAAATCCCGTCCCGTTGAAGCTTCCTTCATCCGAAGCATTCGGTTAAGGAGAAGCACGTGCCACTGCTTGGCCACCCGTCTCAAACGTTAGAAGCGCGCCTGTATGACCACTGAACCGCATACGACCTCCTCGATCCTGAAGGGCAAACGCGGCCTCATCATGGGGCTGGCCAATAACAAATCCATCGCGTGGGGCATTGCCAAATCAGCCCATGACCATGGCGCCGAACTCGCTTTCACCTATCAGGGTGACGCTTTGGAAAAGCGGGTTCGTCCGCTCGCAGCCGAACTCGGCGGCCTTGTCGTTGGCCATTGCGATGTGACTGATTCGGCCTCCATCGACGCGGTGTTCGCGGAAGTCGAGAAGGCGTGGGGCAAGATCGATTTTCTCGTCCATTGCATCGCGTTCTCGGACAAAGACGAGCTGACCGGCCGTTACCTTGAAACATCGGAAGCCAATTTCACGAAATCCCTGCTGATTTCCTGCTACTCCTTTACCGCTGTGGCCCAACGCGCCGAAAAGCTGATGAAGGATGGCGGCTCGATGCTGACGCTGACCTATTACGGTGCCGAAAAATGGATGCCGCATTATAATGTTATGGGCGTCGCCAAAGCCGCTTTGGAAGCCTCGGTACGTTATCTCGCCGCCGATCTCGGCCCGAGCAATATCCGCGTCAACGCGATCTCGGCAGGACCAATCAAGACGCTGGCCGCCTCAGGCATCGGCGATTTCCGCTATATTTTGAAGTGGAACGAGCTGAACTCGCCGCTTCGCCGCACGGTTACGATTGAAGAAGTGGGTGACGCTGCCACCTTCCTACTCTCCGATATGGGCCGCGGCGTGACCGGCGAAATCCAGCATGTCGATGCGGGCTATCACGTCGTCGGAATGAAAAACCCCGAAGCGCCCGATATCACGCTCGACAAAGGCTGATCGGATGGCCTTGCTACCTCGCGTGCTGTTCGTCAGGCATGGCGAGACCGATTGGAATGTGGAAGGCCGCCTTCAGGGGCAGACCGATATTCCGCTGAATGCGCTCGGGCGTTATCAATCCGAAGATGTCGCCCGCAGGCTGACCAAGCTCCTTGTTGATCCAGCGAAATCGCGTTGGGTTGTCTCGCCTTTGGGCAGGACCCGTGAAACCACCGAAATCGCCCGCTTGGCCCTTGGCCTTGAGCCAAAATCTTATGAGACCGATCAGCGCTTGAAGGAAATCACCTTCGGCCTGTGGGAAGGCCATACTTGGGCCGAATTGCGCAGCAAATTTCCGGATGCGGAACGGGCGCGTGACGCCGACAAATGGGACTACGTGCCGCCAAACGGCGAAAGTTACGCCATGTTGGTGGACCGTTTACGGCCATGGCTCGAAAGCATAACCGAGGAAACGGTCGTGGTCTCCCATGGGGGTGTCGCCCGCGCGCTAATGGCCATGATCGCCGATGTGCCATCGCACGAAGCGCCGCGCCACGATATCCATCAAGGCCGCGTTCTGGTTTTCGAGAATAGCCGCTTCAAATGGCATTAATGCCAGCACGATTTGACCCGTAGCCTTAGCGCTTCTAAAAGAAACGCGTCATAACAAGGCGGACATTCCATGTCTTATAACAGTTTCGGCCATCTATTCCGCGTCACAACCTTTGGCGAGAGCCACGGGGTGGCGATTGGCTGTGTGGTCGATGGTTGCCCACCGCTGATCCCGCTGACCGAAGCCGATATTCAGATCGAGCTTGATCGCCGCAAACCCGGCCAATCGCGCTTCACCACCCAGCGCCGCGAGCCGGATCAGGTCAAAATCCTCTCCGGCGTCTTCTCTGATGACCGCACGCCCGAGCAAGTGACCACCGGCACCTCGATTGCGCTGATGATCGAAAACACCGATCAGCGCTCGAAAGATTACGGCGATATCCGCGACGCCTATCGTCCGGGCCATGCCGATTTCACCTATGACGCCAAATATGGCATCCGCGATTACCGCGGCGGTGGAAGATCGTCCGCGCGCGAAACCGCAGCTCGCGTCGCTGCCGGTGCGATTGCGCGCAAAATCATCCCGAATGTGCTCATTCGCGGCGCGCTCGTGCAAATGGGCCCGCATAAAGTGGATCGCTCGCGTTGGGATTGGGCCGAAGTGCACAACAACCCGTTTTTCTGCCCCGACGCGGAAATGGCTAAATTCTACGAGGATTATCTCGACGGTATCCGCAAATCCGGCTCGTCGGTCGGCGCGGTGATCGAAATTGTTGCCGAACACGTTCCAGCGGGCTGGGGCGCGCCCATCTATGGCAAATTGGACGCAGATTTAGCTTCCGCCTTTATGGGCATCAATGCCGTGAAAGGCGTGGAAATCGGCGACGGCTTTGCCTCGGCCACGCTAACCGGCGAAGAAAACGCCGATGAAATGCGGATCGGGCCGGATGGAAAACCACTCTTTTTGGCCAACCATGCCGGTGGCATTTTGGGTGGGCTGTCGACCGGCCAGCCGATTGTCGCGCGCTTTGCGGTAAAGCCAACCTCGTCGATCCTCACACCGCGCCAGACGATCGATAAAGCTGGCCATGAAACGGATATCCTAACCAAAGGGCGGCATGATCCGTGCGTGGGTATTCGCGCCGTGCCGGTAGGCGAAGCGATGATGGCGTGTGTGCTGGCGGATCACTTTTTGCGGCATCGCGGGCAGGTGGGGTGATCCCTTACCCGTCATCTACCATGTTGATTGAAGATTCAATTCTTTCAATCGTGCATTTGCGATGACGATAATTTTTCGCATGAGAGCGGTTAGTGCGACCATTTTTGGCTTTCCGGTTGCGACGAGTTTTTCGAAGAAGGCTTTGAGGG
>CAIUPE010000148.1 GCA_903900975.1 uncultured Hyphomicrobiales bacterium
CCCTCAAAGCCTTCTTCGAAAAACTCGTCGCAACCGGAAAGCCAAAAATGGTCGCACTAACCGCTCTCATGCGAAAAATTATCGTCATCGCAAATGCACGATTGAAAGAATTGAATCTTCAATCAACATGGTAGATGACGGCAAAAAGCATCAACCCCTCAACACCCGCCCCGCCACCGCATCTAACTTGGCCAACAGCGCCGGATCGCGCATGGCGGGGGCTGTCATGATCGCGGATTCCAGCGCCTTGTGCGAGCCGACGGGGCACTCCTCCCGCATGATCGCAAACTCACGCGCCAACCGAGCCACCAAGCGCCGCGCTTTCTCGGTATTGCCTTGCATAACCTTAATCACCGATTGCACATCCACCACATCATGGTTGGGATGCCAGCAGTCAAAATCGGTTACCATGGCGATAGTCGCATAGGTGATCTCGGCCTCGCGCGCCAATTTCGCTTCGGGCATCGCCGTCATGCCGATCACCGAATAGCCCTCCGCTTTATAAGAGAGGCTCTCGGCAAGGCTGGAGAATTGCGGCCCCTCCATGCACACATAGGTACCGCCTTTGACAGTCGCGATGCGTTCCGCTTCCGCTGCCAGAGCTAGGCGGTCAACCAGGCGTGGACCCACCGGATGCGCCATTGAGACATGCGCTACGCAGCCTTGGCCGAAAAAACTCGATTCGCGCTTATGCGTGCGATCGACATATTGATCGACCAAAACAAAAGTGCCCGGCGGCAATTCTTCCTTAAAAGATCCGCAAGCGGAGAGGGAGACGAGGTCGGTTACGCCCGCACGCTTCATGGCGTCGATATTGGCGCGGTAATTAATGTCGGACGGCGAGAATCGATGGCCCCGACCATGGCGTGGCAAAAACACAATTTGAATGGATCCGATATGACCCGCCCGCAGAGCATCAGATGTTTCACCCCATGGGCTGGTAATGGGCAGCTCATGCAGATTCTCAAGGCCGGGCAAATCATACACGCCGGAGCCGCCGATAATGCCTAAAACAGAAGGGGTCATGAAATCATCTCGCTCAAATTCAAAGGAGGCTGCAGGTAAACTAGGCCTTAAGGTGGACGCGCTTGGCAAGGGCCACTATCGTCTTCCGCACAGGCGGATTCTCACCTGTGGCGTGTCCTTCGAAACGGGTGCGCTTCAGGATAGAAATTCGTCACGGTAACGCCCCTCTCATAGGAACAATCGCCCATGACCATGCCACACCTATTTACGCCGCTCGCCATCGGCCCCGTCACCGCGCCCAACCGCATCGCCGTGGCGCCGATGTGCCAATATACCGCCGATGATGGCTCGATGACCGATTGGCACCTCCAGCACCTCATGTCTCTTGGCATGTCGGGCGCGGGTCTTGTAATGGTGGAAGCCACCGGCGTCGAACGGCGCGGGCGAATCACGCATGGCTGTGTTGGTCTCTATTCAGACGCCAATGAACGCGCGATGGCACGGGTGCTGGCTGCGGCCCGCGCGGTGGCTTTGCCCGGAACACTTTTTGGAATTCAGCTCGGCCATGCCGGCCGTAAAGCCTCGTCGCAGCGCCCATGGGAAGGCGGCGGCGCGCTCTTGGCCGAGCAAGACCCCTGGCAAACCGTCAGCGCATTCGCCAAGGCCTTTGGCCCAAATTGGCACACGCCGGAAGCCTTGGATGAGTCTGGGATCGAGCGCAGCGTCGCAGCTTTCGTCCAAGCCGCCAAGCGCTCGGTGCGCTTGGGCTATGAGGTCATCGAACTGCATATGACGCACGGCTATCTGGTGCATCAGTTCCTCTCGCCGCTCACCAACACCCGCACCGACCAATGGGGCGGCAGCGCCGAGAAGCGCATGGCATTTGCGCTTCATCTGATGGACGCGGTGAAAGCGGCCATTCCTTCCCACGTGGCGCTGGGTATCCGCATCGCGGGTTCGGATTGGATCGAGGGCGGCGTTACCATTGCGGACGCTGTGGCCCTCACTCAAGCCTTGAAAGCCAAAGGCGCAGCCTATGCCTGCGTCAGTTCCGGTGGGCTTGATCCGGCGGCCCGCATCAAAGTCGGCCCCGGCTATCAGGTCGACTTTGCCGCCGCCATCAAACAGCAGACCGGCATTGTCACCCGCGCCGTCGGCATGATTGTTTCGCCCGAACAGGCGGAGCAGATTTTAGCAACGGGTCAGGCGGATCAAATCGCCATGGCTCGCGCCTTCCTCGATAACCCGCGCTGGGGCTGGCACGCCGCCGACGCGCTTGGCGTCGATCTGCACCGCCCGCCGCAATATGACCGAGCGCGCAAGGCGCTCTGGCCGGGTGAAGCGCTGAAGCACGGTTGAGGAGAAGCTGTCCGCAAGCCAGTGGAAATGCTGGGGATAAACAGTTGAAGGACTGTGAATGGACTATTTATGGACCGCGCGCCTCCCGGCGCGCATCTTA
>CAIUPE010000149.1 GCA_903900975.1 uncultured Hyphomicrobiales bacterium
AGCAATCTCAGCGAATGATAAATTGGCAGCCAGACCACGACTGATCGCTTCTCTTTCCTCGATACCGAGGCGACTATACTGCTTCTGTTTCATGCGGAGCCCATATTAGCCCCGTTGCGTTAGATTCCTGAAACCGCCATTGTAAAAAAGAGCACCAATAAAAAGACCGAAGGGGGCGAGCCGCGGATACATCAAAACGGAAAACGTAACCAACGCCGCAGGCAAATAAAAAAGAGAAATATGGGAGTATTTATTTACGAAACCTAAGAGATTGTATTGCGCATACTGCATAATGACAAACGCGACGGCAATCGAACCAACAATGCGAAATGCCTTCATAATTTTACTAAATACTCCAAAAAACCTGCATTTTTCATTATATCATCGTTTTTTTACACTACACTATTTATAAAAAAATATAAGTAGACATTACATTCGCTTATTAAAAATAAATTCATTATTGTATTGATAAAATTCATGCTAACGAAAGCGTCAAGAATAGGCGATTTGCGGTATTTGGCGCCACACTATAGAGCGCAGCCCATGGCGTTGGTGTTTTTTCGATAAATATCGCTTCACTGAAAAGGTGTGTGATAAGATGAGTAGCGGCATTAAGCTTTTTCAATTGCTAACGGCACTTCAGCGGCAACATGGCATGCTGCAGCTTGATCATGCAGCCCGCATTGTCCTTGATATCATTATCGAGCGGGAGCTGGCCAACAAGCGAACCACGGCAAGCGACATTGTCGAAAGCTGCAGCTTGTCGCGTGCGCTCGTCTATCGCAAATTGATCCAGCTTAAATCCGAACATTGGATCAGTGAATCCTGGAACGATCAGAAGTTGTGTTATGCGAGCGCCCAAAATGTCAGTAAAATGGTTGCTGAACTCGATAAGCGACTCAAGCTGGCATAGTTTTGGTCTCATTTAAGCGATAAGTGGCAATTCATCCTGGTTAGGCGGCCTTATCGTTCGATCCATTCCTCTCAATAATATGCGTTTATTGCATACCACCCTTTAAATGACGTTTAAGCCTTGCATTTATTGCAGTGCAGCATCATGTTTGCACTGCACAAAAGGTGTAGGATAAAAGACTCATGCCGACAATCCGTTTGCCAGATACCAACGAGGTTACCGTTCGCCGCCTTTGGCCGACGGACATGACCTTGTATCGCGAGCATTTGCTGCGCCTTGACCCGATTTCGCGCCATTCGCGCTTCGGCGGAGGCGTTTCAGACGCCTATATCGACGATTATGTCCACACCTCGCTGCGCTTGGATACGCTGATATACGGCGCCTTTAGTGGCTCTAAGGTGGTGGCCGCCGGTGAATTGCGCATCCTTTTTGGCGCTTGGCCGCCTACCGCTGAAACGGCGTTTTCGGTGGAAGAGCCCTATCAGGACCATGGTTTGGGCGATCTACTTCTTACAAAGATCATCACAGCCGCGCGCAACCGCGGCATCGTCACGCTTTCGATGCAGTGCCTGAGCCACAATCAACGCATGCGGCATCTCGCCCAAAAACATCGTGCGGAGCTTAAAACCACCGACGGTGAAACCGAGGCGCGGCTGGAGCCTGCCGCGTTCAATCCGCTCTCCTATATGGAGGAGTGGATGAATGAGGCGGATAGCACGCTAAGCCGGATGCTGTTGTGGAAGCCATCCGGCCTCAACTGAGGCCGGATCAATCGTCCGTCAAAAAGGCCTAGCCTCTTAAAATACGAGAGCTCTCGCCTGCTTCACGCCCGGCAGACGCTGGATGCCCTGCAAGACATGCGGTGGCGCATCGCCATCGATCTCGACCAGCGCAATCGCCGAGCCGCCCTCGAGGTCGCGGCCCAAGGCAAAGGTGGCAATATTGACGCCCGCATTGCCGAGAAGCGAGGCAAACCGGCCGATAAATCCCGGCCTATCCTCATTCGTCACATAGATCATGGATGGGCCAAACTCGGCATCCATCTTGATGCCCTTAATATCGACAATGCGCGGCTTGCCATCGTGAAACACGGTGCCCGAAACCGCACGGGTAATATCATCGGTAACGATTTCAAGCGTGATGAGCGATTCATAATCGCCCTCGCCCTCGCGCACCGTCTCCTCAATCGTAATGCCGCGCTCTTTAGCCACCACGGGTGCCGAGACGACATTGACGTCCTGCAGCGCCGGCCGCAGCACGCCCGCAATCGCTGACGCCGTCAGCGCCTTAATCTTCAAGCCGGCCACCGCGCCTTGATAGGTGATTCGGATTTCCTTCAGGCCGCTATCCGTCAACTGGCCCGCAAACGAGCCGAGCTTTTCAGCCAGCGCGATAAAGGGCCGAAGCTTTGGCGCTTCTTCAGCCGTGATTGAGGGGAAATTCACCGCATTCGAAATGGCGCCACGCACCAGATAATCCGACATTTGCTCGGCAACCTGAAGGGCCACGTTTTCCTGCGCCTCCGTGGTGGCAGCGCCTAAATGCGGCGTGCACACAACATTGGGGTGGCCGAACAGAATGCTCGCCGTTGCAGGCTCTTCTGCAAACACGTCAAACGCCGCGCCAGCCACATGACCGGTATCGAGCAGAGCGCGCAATGCGTTTTCATCCACCAAGCCGCCACGCGCGCAATTGATGACCCGGACGCCCTTTTTGGTGCGCGCGAGATTATCCGCCGAGAGGATGTTCTTGGTTTGCGCCGTCAGAGGCGTGTGCAGCGTGATGATGTCGGCGCGTGCGAGCAACTCCTCGAGCTCGACTTTCTCGACACCCAAATCAATCGCGCGTTCAGGCGATAGAAAGGGGTCGTAAGCCACAACCCGCATCTGCAAGCCCACGGCACGATTAGCTACAATGGCGCCGATATTACCGCAGCCAATAATGCCCAGCGTCTTGCCGGTGATTTCCACACCCATGAAGCGGTTCTTTTCCCACTTTCCCGCTTGGGTCGACGCATCCGCCGAGGGGATTTGGCGGGCGAGCGCAAACATCATCGCAATCGCATGTTCCGCAGTTGTGATGGAATTGCCGAACGGCGTATTCATCACGATGACGCCCTTTTGCGTCGCCGCCGGAATATCGACATTGTCGACGCCGATACCGGCGCGGCCGATGACTTTTAACCGCGTCGCATTGGCCAAAATAGCGCTCGTCACTTTGGTGGCGGAGCGAATGGCGAGGCCATCATAATTGCCAATAATAGCGGCCAGCTTTTCTTTATCCTTGCCAAGATCAGGCTGGAAATCCACCTCAACGCCGCGCTCTTTGAAAATGGCGACGGCTGCAGGGGAGAGGGCATCGGAAATAAGGACACGAGGGGCCATAGGAATATCTTTCTAAGGGTCAGCGCTTAAGCGCGATGAAGAGGAGAAAACAAAGCCCCTCCCCGCTGCGGGGAAGGGAAAATTCACACGCGATTAAGCGGCTTTAACAAGGCCTGCTTTGGCGGTCGCATAGGCCCATTCGATCCAAGGCATCAACGCCACGACATCGCTGGTTTCAACCGTTGCTCCGCACCAGATCCGAAGGCCAGGAGGCGCATCGCGGTAGGAGCCTAGATCAAGGCCGACGCCTTCCTTTTCAAGCAAATTTGCCACCGTCTTGGCAAAATTCGCCTGCTCGTCTGCCGACAGCACCGCAATGGCCGGATTGGAGAACACAAGGCATACGCTGGTGTTGGAACGCGTCGCCGGGTCTTTCGCGAGAAAATCGAGAAACGGCTTTTGTGCTACAAAATCAGCCACTGCTTTGGCGTTTGCATCGCACCGCGCCATTAGGCCTTTGAGGCTGCCAACCGACTGCGCCCATTCAAGCGCGTCGATGTAATCCTCAACGCAGAGCATGGAGGGCGTGTTGATCGTCTCGCCCGCAAAAATGCCCTCGATGAGTTTACCACCCGATGTTAAGCGGAAAATTTTCGGCAGCGGCCAAGCGGGCGTGTAGCTCTCCAACCGCTCAACGGCGCGGGGCGAAAGGATCAGCATGCCGTGGGCCGCTTCCCCGCCCAGCACCTTCTGCCAGGAATAGGTGACGATATCGAGCTTTGGCCAATCCAAATCCTGCGCGAAGGCAGCAGAAGTAGCATCGCAAAAGGTCAGGCCCTTGCGGTCCGCTGCAATCCAATCGGCATTGGGCACACGCACGCCGGAGGTGGTGCCGTTCCAAGTGAACAGCACATCGTGGTCGGGGTTAACGGCGGCTAAATCAGGTAAAGCGCCATAAGGTGCCTTCATGGCGCGGGCATCTTTCGGCTTCAATTGCTTGAGTGCATCATTCACCCAGCCTTCGCCAAAGCTTTCCCAGGCGAGACAATCAACCGGGCGCGCGCCCAGCATCGTCCACATCGCCATCTCGTAAGCGCCCGTATCAGAAGCGGGCACGATGCCAATGCGGTAATCCGCAGGCACCTGTAAAATCTCGCGGGTTAAATCGATCGCCCGTTTCAAACGCGCTTTGCCCGCCTTCGCACGATGCGAACGGCCAAGGGGAGCTGCTTTGAGGGCGTCGGGGGTCCAGCCGGGGCGCTTGGCGCATGGGCCGGAAGAGAATTGCGGATTAGCCGGCCGCAAGCCGGGCAGAGTCTGTGTCATCGTTTTCTCCATCCTCACAGATGGGCGCCCCTCGTTGGGGAGAGGTGTCCCGTGGATGGAGATAGGCTGTGAAGCTTACGCCGTCAATCGGTAAATGTCGGAATGCGGATAAAAAGATTCGGGTAGGATTTAAAAGAACGATCAAGATCGTCTTCTAAAATCGAGCAATCCCAACTAAAAAATTGACTTTCGGGCAGTTTTCTGTTTTTTTAGGACTTAATCGACGCGGCGAGGCTAAAAATGAATATTTTAGATCGATCGCTTGGGTCAAATTCCTTTCGCCGCGGTTTTATGAGTGGATTTGCTGCGGTTAGAAATATTACTAGCCCCCTGAAAATCGTAAGAAATGCGCGGTTTGACGGTAGCGTTGAAAATGCTTGGCTAGAGGTGGGTCGCGTTCTGCGTAATTCGTTTGACGTAGAAGGTGAGAAGCCGAATAAAAAAGCCAAGGCAAAATCAAAGCGGTAATTCTGACAACATAGATATTCCAGATGATGGAATTGAGAAGAAGTTAGAACGCGAAATTGGTTCACTCGTTCAGAGTGGTCAAAAAAAGCAAATTATAAGCCGCGTTTAAAAAATTATGGCCCAAGAGCATTTTTCGGGCCCACTGCCTCACCCCAGGCATTTGATAGAATATGACGCAATCCTACCCGGCGCAGCCGAACGCATTCTGACAATGGCAGAAAAAGCGCAAACACACTCGGCTGAAATGGATCGGCTTATCGTTCAAGCCCAAATCGATGATCAAAAGCGTGGAATGAATTATGGTCTTATTGCGCTATTAGTAATTTTGGCCTTAGCTGCGGCTTTCGGCTATTTGGACCGGCCAATCATTGCAGGATTATTCTTAGGCGCAGCGGTACTCGGCTCAATTCCCGTTTTTGTGAACGGTCGCAAGAAGTGAACTAAAAGTATTGGTAATTACGCCGCCTTGCCGCGATAGCGCTTCACCTTGATAGAGCTCGCGCGCCTGCGCGCTTCGGCGATGTCATAGGCATTCTGCATCCGCATCAGTGTTTCGAGCTTGAGACCAAATGCTTTCTCAATACGGATCGCCATATCGGGAGAAAGCGATGAGCGCTCGTTCAAAAACGCGGATAAGGCGGGCCGAGTCACGCCCAAGGCTATGGCTGCTTCGGTGACGGTGAGGTTAAATGGCTCAAGCAGCAATTCACGGACAATTGCGCCCGGATGCGAAGGATTGATGAGCTCGTAGCTTTGTTCAGTCATAGTACGCCCCTAATGATAATCTTCAAAATCGAGGTCGTAAATTTCGCCCCGCTCCTCATTGAAGCGGAAGGTCAAACGCCAATTCCGCGACACCGAAAAACTCCACACCCCTTTGCGATCGCCTGTCAGTCGATGAACACGCCACTTCGCAACGAGCGCTAATTCATCAACCTGTTGAATAGCCGAAAGCAAGGTTACCATGGCCGCAATCTTGCCTGCGAAAGCGTGAGGCAAAGCCGATGGATCGCCCCGCTCTACAAAACGGATAATTGCCTTATGCCTTATCGAAACTATCTTCATCTTCGCTATCACCCCGACGTCAAAATGTAAAGCGTAACGTTACGCATTACGAATTTTAACAAGGCATTAGTGAAGGACTGTACACGTCTCTTTAAAACGAAAACCCTGTCACAAAGGACAGGGTATCGTTATTGAACCATTTGATAAAAATTGCGGCTAACGGTAAAAAGCCTCAGGCAGCAACCTGCCCAAGTGCAGTCACCACATCATCCACCGCGCGCTCAACCAAAGCGCGATCATCGCCTTCCGCCATTACGCGGATCACCGGCTCGGTGCCTGATGGGCGGATGACCAGACGGCCATGCGCACCCAGCACGGCGGTTGAGGATGCAATCGCCTCAACAACGCGTTTGTCCTTCAAAGGCTGCCCGCTCTTGTAGCGCACATTTTTGAGAATTTGCGGCAGCGGGTCGAACAAATGGCAGACCTCGCTCACAGGACGTCCGAGCTTTTTTACCATCGCCAACACTTGCAAGGCGGCAACCAGACCGTCACCCGTCGTCGAGTAATCCGATAAGATCATATGGCCGGATTGTTCACCACCAATATTGAAGCCATGCTCACGCATATGTTCGAGCACGTAGCGGTCACCCACCGCCGTGCGCGCCAGCGTGAGGCCGATGCCGCCGAGATAGCGCTCCAACCCGAGATTGGACATGATGGTAGCCACCACGCCCTGCTTGGAGAGCCGCCCGTCATCCTTCCAGCTCTTGGCAATCACCGCCATCAGCTGATCGCCATCAACCACTTGGCCCTTCTCATCCACGATGATGACGCGGTCCGCATCACCATCCAGCGCAATGCCGATATCAGCGCGCATTTCGCGTACTTTTTGAATTACCGCATTGGGAGCCGTTGAGCCGACATCGCGGTTGATGTTGAAGCCGTCAGGCTCAACGCCGATGGGGAATACTTCCGCGCCCAATTCCCACAACGCCTCTGGGGCCACTTTGTAAGCCGCGCCATTGGCGCAATCGATCACAATGCGTAAGCCGTCCAGATCCATCGCGCGCGGCAGCGTGCGCTTGGCGAATTCGATGTAGCGGGCATGCACGCTCTCGATCCGCTTGGCGCGGCCTAGCGTGGCTGAACTGGCGAGACGCTCATTGATGTTGCCGTCGATCAGCGCTTCAATTTCTAGCTCGGTTTCGTCGGAAAGCTTAAAGCCATCCGGATCAAATAGCTTGATGCCATTATCCTCATAGGCATTGTGCGAGGCGGAAATCATCACGCCCAAATCGGCGCGCATCGAGCGCGTGAGCATGGCAACGGCTGGCGTCGGCATTGGGCCCAAAAGCAGCACATCCATGCCGACCGAGGTGAAACCAGCCACAAGAGCCGTTTCGATCATATAGCCGGAAAGCCGCGTATCCTTGCCAATCACGACCCGGTTACGGTGATCACCCCGGCGAAACACAAGGCCAGCCGCCTGCCCGACACGAAGCGCCAAATCTGGCGTGATGACCTTATTGGCTTTGCCGCGAACGCCATCGGTTCCGAAATATTTACGCGCCATTAAATCGTGCCTCGCCAAAAAAATCTAACCAGTTTTACCTAATCATCAGGCCATCCGCCAAGCAGACGGCCGTTCAATTGATCCATCGGTTTGTTTCACCATGAATCGTCTGAACAAACCCTGAATACAAAAACGCCCGGCATCGCCGGGCGTTTCGCTATCTGCATTTAAATAATCGCGATTAAGCCAAAGGTTGTGGCTCCATGCCCGCATCCGGCTCTTGCCGTGGCCGCCCTTTGCCCGATGATGGGACGGCTGCCGACGGACGACCAGCCGAACCATCGCCATTATCGCGCACCGGAGGCTTGCCCTTTAGCAAATCATGGATTTCTTCACCCGACAGCGTCTCATATTCGAGCAGCCCTTGGGCAAGCGCTTCCAGATCATCCTTGCGATCCGTCAAAATCTGGGTCGCTTCCGAATAGCCGGCTTCAACCAAACGACGGATTTCGGAATCGATCTTCTGGGCGGTGGCTTCCGACACGTTCTGCGTGCGGGCTACCGACATGCCCAAAAAGACTTCATCCTGATTTTCGCCATAGGACACATTGCCGAGTTCTGGCGAGAAGCCCCATTTGGTCACCATCATGCGGGCCAAACGCGTGGCCTGCTCGATGTCGGAAGCGGCGCCCGAGGTCACTTTGTCATGACCAAAGATCAGCTCTTCCGCCACTCGGCCACCCATCATGATGGCTAAACGCGAGGTCATCTGCTCAAGGCTCATCGACAGCTTGTCCCGTTCCGGCAACTGCATCACCATGCCCAGCGCACGGCCACGCGGAATGATCGTTGCCTTATGCACGGGATCGGTTGCCTTCACGTTAAAGGCACAAATCGCGTGGCCTGCCTCGTGATAGGCGGTCAGACGCTTCTCGTCCTCGGTCATGACCAGCGTGCGGCGTTCCGCACCCATCATCACCTTGTCTTTTGCATCCTCGAACTCGCTCATCGTCACAATACGCTTGCCACGACGTGCCGCGAGCAGTGCCGCCTCATTCACAAGGTTCATCAGATCCGCACCCGAGAAACCCGGCGTGCCTCGCGCAACTGTCTTAAGATCGACATCGGGTGCCAAAGGCACTTTGCGAACATGGACGCGCAAAATCTTTTCGCGACCCACCACATCCGGATTAGGCACAACGATCTGGCGATCGAAACGACCCGGACGCAACAGCGCAGGATCGAGCACGTCGGGACGGTTCGTGGCAGCAATCAGGATAATGCCCTCATTCGCCTCAAAGCCGTCCATCTCGACGAGCAATTGGTTGAGCGTCTGTTCACGCTCATCATTGCCACCGCCTAAGCCCGCGCCACGATGGCGACCGACCGCGTCGATTTCGTCGATGAAGATAATGCAAGGCGCATTTTTCTTCGCCTGTTCGAACATATCGCGCACGCGGCTTGCGCCCACGCCGACAAACATTTCAACGAAATCTGAACCGGAAATGGTGAAGAACGGAACATTGGCTTCGCCCGCAATCGCACGCGCCAACAGCGTCTTACCGGTGCCGGGAGGGCCAACCAGCAACACGCCGCGCGGAATACGTCCGCCAAGCCGCTGGAATTTTTGCGGGTCACGCAAAAACTCGACGATCTCTTCCAAATCTTCCTTGGCTTCATCCACGCCCGCGACATCAGAGAAGGTCACGCGGCCATGCGCCTCGTTCAACAGCTTGGCTTTCGATTTGCCAAAGCCCATGGCGCGGCCATTCGCACCCTGCATTTGACGCGATAGGAAGAACCAAGCGGCCATCACGATGATCAAAGGCAGCCAGTTCACCAGCAGCGCCAAATACCACGGCATGCCATCGCTTGGCGCCTTGGCCGAGAAATTCACGCCTTTTTGCGACAGTCGGGACACCAAAGTAGGATCATTCGGTGCATAAGTCTGGAATGGGCGACCATCGGTCAGCGCGCCTGTGATGTCGGGGCCTGATATCGTCACACCGGCCACCCGGCCGCTATCAACGTCAGACAAAAACTGGCTGTAGCTCACTTCCTGCGAAGCATTACGCGAACCAGGGCTTTGGAAAAGCGTGACCAAAGCCAAGACGAGCAGGAAAATGATGACCCACAGGGCAAAATTACGGATATTAGGGTTCATGAAAAGACCAAACACCTGTTTAGGAAGAGCGCGGCACCGCCAACGCCTACCGGTTTCATTCTCTATATTTAGGCGTCAAATGCCCCCTTGCCAAGGGAAGCTTCAAGAAAAGCTTTATCAAGTTTGAACAAGATGTCGGCGCACCCCTTCGGCGGCTATGGTCACCACCCCGTTGGCGGCGATTGAAACAAGTGCACCGGCTAGCGTCCGACGGGCCTTTTGGCCCTTAAGATGAGCGTCGACCAACGCCTCGATAACGGCTTCAAGGTTCGCTAAATCCACGGCCTTGCCGACGCTCAGGCCGCGCAAGGCTCGCTGGACAACGCGTAAAACGATCTCGTCCGGCTCGTCCAAGAGTTGGGTTGCAAACCGAAAGCCCGATTCGGCTGCCAGTTGATGAACATTGAAAGCAAGATCCGTTACCCTCTCTAAAGCCGCATCGGCACGCCGCATGCGCAAAGCCAATCGACCGAGCCGAAGCGCACTGAGCCCTTCTAAGGCGAGAACATCGCGCGCTTGGCGTAATCTCACACGCGTAAATTTTGGATTCTCATTAGACGGGTCGTCGATTGGCACCATACCCGCGGCCAACGCCGTCGCCCGAAGCCGCGCGCTCGGCAGCGTTAGAAAGGGCCGGATCAGATCAATGTTCTGCCACTTCATCACGCGGGACATTCCGGCTAGTCCAGCAAGACCTGAACCCGCGCAAAGCCTCATCAAGACGGTCTCGGCTTGGTCGTCGACATGGTGGGCCAACATGATCGCATCCGCCTTAATCACATCCGCATGCGCTTTGAGCAAAGCGTAGCGTGCCTCGCGTGCCGCCTCCTGAATACCCGTTGCGGGCTTATCGCCTAGCCACGATAGGACGACGTGATCGAGGCCTAGAGCCGCTGCCAAACGTGCGACCTCTTTGGCCTCTTTGACTGATTCGGACCGCAACCCATGATCAATCGTTGCCACTGACAATCGGGGCAATAATCCGGATAGCCCCTTTGCCCATCCCGCCATGATCGCCATCATGCCGAGGGAGTCGGCACCGCCTGAAACGGCCAGTAGGATATGGCGATAAGGTCCGGCAAAGGATAACAGAGTTTCCGCTTCAAGAGCGCCAATCGGCGTTGGATCGAGACGGCGCGTCAGCAGCCGGCTCCGCTTTTAGCCTTTTCAACCCGCGCTTTCAGCGCTGAATCGGCATCCTGAAAGCGCTTTCCAAATTCGGCGAAGGTGGCGCAGGCTTGCGGTTTCTGCCCCATCGAAACCAGCGCATCGCCCAGCTTAGCAAAAGCCGTAGGTGCCATCGGACTCACCGGCGTGGCTTGCGCAATTTTCAAATATTGTTGCGCCGCTTCGGGATATCGCTTTTGCCGGTATTCCGCATCACCCAACAACAATATCGCATCTGTCGCGGCCGGATCTTTCGGCCATGCCTGCAAAAACTGGCGGATTGCAGTCGACGCGCCAGCAAAGTCGCCACTCTTAAACAATGCCTTTGCCGCTGCCCATTCCGATTTGGCATCTTTTGGAGCAGCCGAAGCAGCAGGTGCAGCGTTCGCCGCCGGTGCTTTTGCAGCGGCTGCTTGGGCTGCCATTGTACCGGGAGGGGCTGCGGTTGACGCTCCGCCTTTTGCGGCAGACATCAGATCCAAGGGGCCGGTTGTCGCAGGTGCACCAGGCGATGCTGGCACCGACGTCGTAGCAGGCACTGTGCCGCCTTGTTGATATTGTTTGAGCTGGTCTTCAAGCTTCTTATTGGTGAATTGAAGCTCCTCGATCTGCCCATAAAGCTGTCGGATCGTCTCTTCAAGTTTGGAAATTCGGACCACATTTTCCGCTTCGGTTGGGTCTTCCTGCGCGTACACAGGCCCCATGGGCCCCATCAAGGCAAAGACCACTAACACACAGGGAACGACTAGGCGAAAAGACATGCAGTAAGTCCCATATAAAAATACCATCGGCGCGAGTCTGACCCGCGCCGATGGCTAGATTATGGCATAACACCCATCAGGACCAATCCCTGATGACCAATTGCCTTATTCGCCGCCCGACAGCGTCGTTACAGCGCGACGGTTCTGCGACCAGCAGGAAATATCGTCGCAAACCGCTACAGGCTTTTCCTTACCCCAAGATTTCGTCGACAACCGGGATGCCGGGACACCCTTGCTGACGAGATAATCACGCGTGGTTTGCGCACGGCGCTGGCCCAGGGCGAAGTTATATTCGCGCGTACCGCGCTCGTCGGCGTGGCCTTCAACTAGAATTTTATACGATCCGTATTGCTTGAGCCACTGCGCCTGCTTATCGAGCGTTGCAGTGGATGTTGGTGTCAATTCCGACGAATCAGATTCAAAGAAGACGCGATCACCAACATTGGTCGAAAAATCTTGCGTGCTGCCTGGCGTTGCTGCACCGGCTCCATCCAGACCGGCCATGTCACCTGAACCATTCGTCGCCTTATCAGACGCGCAGGCCGCCAAGGCCAATGCTGCGCCGAGCGCGAATACAAGTTTCAACGACCGTAACGTTCCTACTGATCCCAACATAACCCTGCTCCTGAAGGACAATGACCTATCTAGACGCTGGTTTAACGCCAAGATGGTTAACAGAGCGTTCCACTATTCGGACAAATTGGCTTTATTTTGTCCGAATGGCGATTAGCAAGCGTACATCGCGAAATTTCGCCCCATTATCGAAGATCGTCGCCTTATTCGGCCGTTTTGAGTTGCTTGAGCTTTGAAAACACCGAATCGACGTCAATTGGCTCTTCTTCGACTTCGTCGCGCTTGGCCGTGAAGCCTGCGAAAGGCTCGGCGGTCTCTCGCGCGGTCGTAATCTCGGCCGGAAGAAGCGTGTGGGCCGCCTCTTCGACCACGGCGGGACGATCCTTCGCCGCGCGATTGACTTCAAAATCGAGATCAATTTGCGAGCAAAGGCCAAGCGTTACAGGATCCATCGGCGCAAGTTGCGCCGAATTCCAATGCGTCCGATCCTTTACCTGCTGAATGGTCGTCTTGGTTGTGCCAACCAGTCGCATGATCTGCGCGTCTTTAAGCTCGGGATGGCTACGGACCAGCCACAAAATTGCATTCGGACGGTCATGGCGACGAGACAATGGCGTATAGCGCGGACCCTTCGTCCGCTTCTTTTCCGGCAGACGAACGGACGAAACTTTAATCTTCAACGCATAATTCGGATCGGCCTCAGCCTTAGCGATCTCGTCGCGGGTCAGCTGTTCATACATCACAGGGTCCATGCCTTTGATGCCGGCTGCAACTTCGCCATCGGCAATGCCTTTGACTTCCAAAGGATGCAAATGACAAAAATCAGCGATTTGCTCGAATGTCAGGCCCGTGTTGTCCACCAGCCAAACTGCTGTCGCCTTAGGCATCAATGGAATAGCAGACATTTATGTCATCCTTCTCGAAGAAAATAGGCCAAGCGACACATACGGAACCGCACGCTTCGACCGGCTTTTGACCGAAGCCCCACTGCACTCTGCTTGGCGGGAATATGATGACTATACGCAGAAATGCCTCTCGGTGCAATCAGAACCTGTTCCCTCCGCTACGGTATAAGTATGATTTTTCCGGTATGGGAACCGGATTCCAGCATACGATGGGCTCCCGCTGCATCGCTCAAGGGAAAGGTCGCATGAATAAGGGGGTTGCAACGGCCCTTCGACAGAAGCGGCCAGACCTTTTCTTCAAGCGCTTCGGCTATCAACGCCTTTTCTTCGACCGAACGCGGACGCAAGGTCGATCCCGTATGCACCAGACGCTTCATCATCAGTGGCAGAAAATCAACCTCGACCTTCGAGCCGCCCTGAAAGGCAATTTGGACGATCCGGCCATCCGGCGCAGCCGCGGCATAGTTGCGCGGAACATAAGTACCACCCACCATATCGAGAATAACATTGGCGCCAGAACCACCTGTCGCTGCCAGCGTTTCGACAACAAAGTCCTCAATATTATAATTAATCGCCCGATCAGCCCCAATTTCCAGACATTTGGCACATTTTTCATCGCTTCC
This sequence comes from uncultured Hyphomicrobiales bacterium, assembly GCA_903900975.1. GTDB lineage: Bacteria > Pseudomonadota > Alphaproteobacteria > Rhizobiales > Beijerinckiaceae > CAIUPE01. The sequence goes on from CAIUPE010000149.1 coordinate 13,746, forward strand.
CGCGGTCACAATGACGTTGGAACCGAATGCTTTGGCCAAAAGGATAGCGGTTGTTCCAATGCCGGATGTGCCACCATGCACAAGCAAAACCTCATGTGGCTTTAAAGCCCCGCGTTGAAATACATTCGTCCAGACGGTAAAAAAGGTCTCCGGAATTCCCGCTGCCTCGACAAAACCAAGGCCGTCCGGCACGGGAAGTGCCGTACCCTCGTGAACCGAGCAATATTCAGCATAGCCCCCACCCGGCACGAGCGCGCAAACCCGATCCCCTAGTCGATACCGCGAAACGCCATCACCGAGAGCGACGACCTCGCCTGCGATTTCTAAGCCCGGAATATCGGACGCCCCCTTCGGTGGCGGATATCCCCCTTTTCTCTGTAACACATCTGGTCGGTTCACGCCCGCAGCGGCAACTTTGACGAGGATTTCACCCTTAGCCAACTGCGGCAGCGGCCTCATTTCCGGAACCAATACTTCGGGTCCGCCGGGTTCCCGAATGCCGGTCACACGCATGGTATCTGGAAGCATGGCCAAACTCCTGTTCACGCTCACACGATGCAAGACTTGAGAAAATGCGATTTTGAGCGTTAAGATCAAACTATTCGTAGGCTAACACAAGCGAAGCAATCATGGTCGATCCGTTTTTGGACGAACGCCCTATCAAGCGAAAGACAACGCATGAATTAGGGCAGGATCTGTCGCCGCTCTCGATTGACGAGCTTGGCGTACGGATTGTTGCGCTGAAAGCTGAAATTACCCGCCTTGAAGCCGAAATGGACCGGAAGCACGCCGTGAAATCGGCTGCGTCGGATATTTTCAAGCAGCGTTAACCGTAAATAAATTCCTAACAGGCCAAGAGAAATTTTATTGTGTATATTAGGGCCTTGATGACGTGAAATCGTTCACGAAAGGTCCCGACCGATGGCTGACGTAAAAATCGTTCACGACAGTGCTGGCGCTGAAGCCATCGCCTTCGGTCGCCAATTTGCATCGTCCGAAGCCTTCAAAGCCCTCTTCCGAGAGGGTATGGCCCTTGTCGAGGATGCCGCGGCCTATCTTGACGGACCTGGCAGGGATCAATCACGCCTATTGCCGCGCCTTTCTGCCCTCACTTATGCCAATGAAAGCATGCGGCTGACCACTCGACTTATGCAACTTGCATCCTGGCTATTGGTTCAACGTGCGGTAGCTGAGGGTGAGATGTCATCGATTGAAGCAACGGGCCAACTCGGCAAAATGCGGATGAACCGCAACGACCCACCGTTTTCCCGTGACCAAGCCGATGCGCTGCCGGAAGCAATGGTAAGCCTGATTGAACAGTCCATCCGGCTGCAAAACCGTGTTCAACACCTGGACGGTATCATCAATAGTGAAAAATTGGGCAAAGCACCCGTTACAAGCCGCAACGCCGTGGCCATGCAACATATGCTGCTCCAATCGGCATTCACGCGAAACCCTCCTCCAAACTGAAAAACCCGGCGCAAAGCCGAGTTTTTAGTCTTATATCAAGCAAAGAGCCCTAATTTATTTCTTAGCTGCGATGCCGAAGCCTTCGAAGCGCTTGTTAAAGCGCGAAACGCGGCCGCCGCGATCGAGCATCTGACCCGATCCACCTGTCCATGCGGGATGCGAGTTAGGATCGATGTCGAGCTGCATGACATCGCCTTCCTTGCCCCATGTTGAGCGGGTCGAGAAATCGGTGCCATCGGTCATGACAACTTTAATCGTGTGGTAGTCAGGATGAATTTCGGCCTTCATCGTCTTAATCCTTTTCGGGACATGCGCTTCGAGCCGCAATGCCGCCGAAGTCTGAGTGGTTTAATCATTGAACCGTGCCTATAGCGCAGCATGAACCCAGACACAAGACGTCTGGACAAGAAGCCTTTTCATTGCGAAGGAAGGGTATGACCGCTGACATCCAATCTCCCAATGCCGAGCCCGCTTCTGCCACCCGCACGCGCAGCTCCCTAAAATCCCTTCTGCCGCTTGTTCCCTATGCGTTACGATACCGGGGAAGAATCTTTCTGGCCCTTATCGCGCTCACTGTCGCATCAAGTTCGACGCTGGCGATACCGCTGGCCGTGCGCCGAATGATCGATTTCGGCTTCTCGACCGAAGGTGCGGGCCTGATCGATAAATATTTTGGCATGCTCATTGTCGTTGTGACGATTTTGGCCGCAGCCAGTGCATCCCGCTATTATCTGGTGATGACGCTCGGCGAGCGGGTTGTCGCCGATATCCGCACCGCCGTTTTCGAACATTTGACGCGACTTGATGCTGGTTTTTACGACGGCGTGAAATCGGGTGAGATTGTTTCGCGGCTTTCCGCCGATACAACGCAACTTAAAGCCGCCTTTGGCTCCAGCGCCTCGGTTGCTCTGCGCAATCTGGTGCTGTTCATGGGCGCTGGCGCCATGATGGTGTACACAAGCCCGCGGCTTTCTGGTCTTGTGGCGCTTGCTATTCCGGTTATCGTTTTGCCCCTCGTTGCCTCCGGACGTAATGTTCGCAACCGCTCGCGCGACGCACAGGATCGATTGGCCGATGCCGCGGCCTATGCCACCGAGGCCATCGGTGCCATGCGCGTGATGCAGGCCTTTGTCGCGGAAGCCCTCACCGTCAAGCGTTTTTCTGATGCGGCCGAAGATGCATACGAGACGGCACGAATCGCCACCCGTGCGCGATCCATCCTGACGGGTGTTGCCATTGCCTTGGTGTTTTCTTCCGTTGTCGGCATTCTTTGGTACGGCGCGCAGGATGTGTTGGCTGGCCATATTACGCCCGGCACGCTGTCGCAATTTGTGCTCTACGCTATTTTCGCTGCTGGCGGCTTGGGCGAATTGTCCCAAGTGTGGGGCGAAGTTAGCGCCGCTGCAGGCTCGGCGGGTCGCCTTGCTGAGCTTTTGGCGATTGAGCCCGCCATCCGGGCACCGGCCAAGCCGCAGACCTTGCCTAACCCGCCGGTCGGCACCGTCCGCTTTGACAATGTGGCATTCGCCTATCCATCACGGCCAAATGAGCCGGTTTTGAATGGCGTGAGCTTTTCGGTAAAAAAAGGCGAGCGCGTCGCCATTGTTGGCCCGTCAGGGGCCGGCAAAACCACGATCATGCAATTGCTGCTGCGGTTTTATGATGCAAGTTCCGGTTCGATCCAGATCGATGGAATTGATATCCGAGAGGTGGATCCCCGCGCGATGCGCGACCGGATCGCGCTTGTGCCGCAAGAAAGCATGATTTTCGGGACAACCTTGGCAGACAATATCCGCTATGGCCGCCCGAATGCCTCGGATGCGGCCGTCAAAGAAGCCGCCACCCGCGCCATTGTTGACGCGTTTGTCAGCACCTGGCCTGAAGGATACGAAACCCGCATCGGCGAGCGCGGCGTGACGCTTTCCGGTGGTCAGCGTCAGCGCATCTCGATCGCACGCGCCATTTTAAAAGACGCTCCCATTTTGCTGTTGGATGAGGCCACCTCGGCACTTGATGCCGAAAACGAAACCCTCGTCCAATCGGCGCTGGATAGGCTGATGGAAGGCCGCACCACGATTGTCATCGCACACAGGCTTTCAACCATCGTAAATGCCGACCGTATTTTGGTCATGGAACACGGCAAGATCGTTGAAGAAGGCACCCACGCAGAATTGGTCAACCAAGGCGGACTTTACGCACGACTTGCGGCGCTTCAGTTTGATAAGAGCTGACAGCGCTTAAAACTCACCGATCCGTCAGCTTAAGCTCAATCCGCCTGTTGCGCTTAAGCGCTTCGTCGCTATCGCCAAGCTCGATGGGCTGGAATTCGCCAAAGCCAGCAGCCATCAAGCGTTGAGGCGATACGCCCTTGGTGACAAGATATTGCACCACCGAGATCGCGCGCGCTGCCGAGAGCTCCCAGTTAGATTTAAACTGTCCCGCCCCGCTCAACGGCTTTTTATCGGTATGCCCATCGACCCGCAAAATCCACGGAATATCGGGAGGAATTTCGCCATCCAGCTGCACGAGGGCCGAGGCAAGCTTGTCGAGTTCAACCTTGCCCGCCACACTCACACCCGCCGAGCCCACATCAAAAAACACTTCGGACTGAAACACAAACCGGTCACCAACCACGCGCACGTCCGCGCGATTGCTCAAAATCTGGCGCAGGCGGCCGAAGAATTCAGAGCGATAACGGGCCAATTCCTGCACCTTTTGCGCGAGCGCCACATTCAGCCGTGACCCCAGATCCGCAATGCGCGCCTGACTTTCTTTGTCGCGTTGCTCGGATGCGTTCAGCGCCTCTTCAAGCGCTGCCAATTGGCGGCGAAGCGCGTTGATTTGCTGGTTTAACGCTTCCACTTGTGCCAAAGCACGCGCCGAAATCTGCTTTTGCGCGTCGAGATCCTTGTTGAGCGAGCCCATTTGCGTGCCCGCATCCACCGGTGTGCCGCCCATGCCGTCAATTTGGCTTTTCAGCTGATCGCGCTCGACCTGCGTTGCAGCTAGCGTATCACCCAAGAGCGCCATATTTTCTTCCAGATTTTTTCGGTTGACGCGCTCAAGTGCCAAGAGATCGGTTAGCTCCGAAATCTGGCGATTCAGCTTGAGCAAAGCCGCATCTTTGTCCGTCACCTGCTGGCTCAGGAAAAACTGCGCCACCATGAAAACGGTCAGAAGAAACACAATCGACAGCACTAGCGTCGACAAGGCATCGACGAAGCCCGGCCAGTAATCAATGACGCGTTGGTTGCGACCCGGACGGGCCATGGTCAGCCCTGCCTCTTCTCGGCCAGCAGCGCCTCAAGCACAGCCTTAAGCTCCGCCTCGCGCTGCGCCTGTGCCTCAACCCAATCCCGGATCAGTTGTTGCTCAGACCGCATAGAGCCCACCAGCGATTGGATGCCGGAAGCCAAATTCTCAATCGCTGCGACATTGGCCGCCTGCCAGCTCGGCTCGGCAAGCACTGCGCCGGACGCCTCAACGCCTGACGTGAGCGGCAGGGTAACTGCTGGGCCTGCGATGCCCGCGAGCCAGTTCTCTAACTGCTCGTAAAACTGGTTTTGCGCCTGTCCGGCCTGCAAATCGAGAAAGCCCAAAATCAGCGAGCCCGCCAGACCAAAGAGCGACGAGGAAAACGAAATGCCCATGCCGCCCAAAGGTGCGGCCAAACCCGATTTCAATTCCTCAAACATCAGGGCCGCATCGGACCCCGCTTTCATCGACTGGATAACTTTACCGACCGAACCAACCGTATCGAGAAGGCCCCAAAACGTACCCAAAAGGCCCAAAAACACCAATAGTCCGGTCAAATAGCGTCCGGTATCGCGCGCTTCATCAAGCCTCAGACCAATCGTGTCCAAAATAGCGCGTAAAGAAAGCGGCGACAGCGCTTCCCGCCTTTGGCGTCCAGCCAACATTCGAGCCATTGGCAGCAACAAAACCGGCTCGCGCTCAATCACCACGCCGCTTTCGCTCTCTAAAAACGCGTTGGCCCAGCGGACCTCGCGAAAAAGGCGGATCACACCTTTGAAAGCGAGAACAATGCCGATGAGTAACACGCCCAAAATCAGCGCATTCAGTGGCGGGTTGGCGTTAAACGCCTGAATAATCGGGCGATAAAGAATAAAGGCGACAAAGGCACCAAGGACCAGAAATACCGCCATCCTGAAAAGATAAGCGGTTGGCCGCATCAAAGGCTGAGCGTCACTGTTCCGAGCCATGAAACCTCCCCAATGAATAGCGTGCAGTGTCGCCCGTCCCGCTTCGTGTTTCAAGGGTGGTTCAACCCTCTATCAACCGGATCAAGCAGCGCGCGCGTCTTTAATCGTTTTCACAAGCTGCGAATGCACCGATGCATTCGCAGCCAATAGCGATTTTCCTGCGATGGAATACTCACCACCTGTCGTATCCGTAATAAAGCCACCGGCTTCACGCACCAGAACCACACCGGCTGCGACATCCCAAGACGAGAGGCCGGTTTCCCAGAAACCATCCAGCCGACCAGCGGCGACATAGGCCAAATCGAGCGCCGCAGAACCTAAGCGCCGTACGCCTGCCGTTCTGGCCGTCACATGCGTCAATTCTTTCATATAGACCGGTACATCGCGTTTATTGCTCGCAGGAATACCGGTGCCGATCATGCATTCCATCAAATCGGTACGGCCCGATACGCGCAGGCGACGATTGTTTAAAAACGCACCCTTGCCCTTCTCGGCAATGAACAGCTCATCTTTGATCGGATCATAAACGACGCCAGCCACAATCTGTCCGTCGCGCTCAAGGCCCAGCGAAACGGAGAAATGCGGCATGCCGTGAAGAAAATTCAACGTGCCATCGAGCGGATCAATATGCCAGCGATGCGACGTATCTTTGCCTTCCACGACTCCGCCTTCTTCCATCACGAAGCCGAAATCCGGCCGCGACTTCAACAGCGAGTCGTGAAGAATAGCCTCTGCCTTGTGATCTGCGGTCGAGACGAAATCACCCGGACCTTTGCTGGAAACCTGAAGATTCTCGACCTCGCCAAAATCACGGCGGAGGCCTTTTGCGGCCCGCATGACGGCGTCGACCATAACGGTCATCAAGGGAGAACGGATCATATTCGGGCCTTTCAATCAGCAAAGACGGCGGGCAAACGCCACCGGTTCAAGAGAAGAAGCATCAACAACGCCTGCATGGAGGCGTCAAGGATTGAATTAAATTAGGGGCGCTGCGGAGCAGGTGTTTCGGCAATCAAAGCGAGCGCCTGTCGCACGGCTTCTTCAGGCCCACGAGGATCGGCAAACACCACATCGCCCAAACCGATAAACTCAGCACCCGTTGCCACCAGCGGCGCGATATGGGCCGTCTCGCTGGCAAAAGCGACGCAAGGCGTGTTGAAAAGTTCTGCCCACCATTCAGCGCGTTCCAACACCATATCCAAGGTTGGCAGCGATCCATCGGGCCGAGGCTCGCCAAACATCACATAGTCAGCACCCAATTCAGCCACTTCCATCGCATCATGGCGGGCCTTGAGCCCACCAATACCGGCGCTACGATCAATCCGGTGCATACCGTTGACCGCTTCAGTCGCGCGGGCCGACGAGGAAAGATGAACGCCATCAGCCCCCGAGCGCGCCACAAGCTCCAACGCATCCTTCAGCAGGAAGGCAGCGCCCGCCCCTTGCACGACAGGCGCGATGGCTTTGGCGAAATTGATTTGTTCCCGCTCATCGGTTTCCGGCAGCGTCAAGATTACGGCGTCAATTCGCCCGCCTGCAAAGGCTGCTTTCAACGATGCTGACAAAAGATCTAGATCCCCTTCGCGCGGTGCGAAGAGGATGATGCGTGCCGTGTAACCCATGAACATGCCCTCCAGGGCAAAAATTTAGCCAAACGTCGGATCAAGCTTGCCCGACGCGTAAAGCTTAGCCATTTCGGCCAGCGTATGAACCTTGCCAATTTTCGACGCCTTGCCAGCGGTACCAAACTCTTCAAAGCGCTGCTTGACGAGCTTGGTCATCGCATCCATCGCAGGCTTCAAATATTTGCGCGGATCGAATTCACCGGGATTTTCGGCAAACACTTTGCGGATTTGGCCGGTCATCGCCATGCGGTTATCGGTATCAATATTCACTTTACGCACACCGTTTTTGATACCGCGCTGGATTTCTTCGACCGGCACGCCCCATGTCTGAGGCATCTCACCACCATAGGCGTTGATGATGTCCTGCAAATCCTGCGGCACGGATGAGGAGCCGTGCATCACGAGGTGGGTATTGGGCAGCAAACGGTGAATTTCTTCAATCACATGCATGGCCAAAATCGCGCCATCAGGCTTGCGGGTGAATTTATACGCGCCATGCGAGGTACCCATGGCAATGGCTAAGGCATCGACCTTTGTAGCGCGCACGAAATCAACGGCTTCCTTCGGGTTGGTCAAAAGCTGATCATGCGAGAGCGTGCCCTCAAAGCCGTGACCATCTTCCTTCTCGCCCTGTCCGGTCTCAAGCGAGCCCAAAACACCGAGTTCACCTTCCACCGAGATACCGCCGAGATGGGCCATGTCGGTAACGGTCTTGGTGACGCCGACATTGTAATCCCAATCACCCGGGGTCTTGCCGTCTTCTTTCAGCGAGCCATCCATCATCACCGAGGTGAAACCGGCCTGAATGGCCGTCATGCAGGTGGCAGGGCTGTTGCCGTGATCGAGATGCACGCAAATCGGAATTTGCGGATAAATTTCAGTCAGAGCATCCATCATGTGCTTCAGCATGATGTCATTGGCATAGGCCCGCGCCCCGCGCGAAGCTTGAATGATCACCGGTGCATCAACCGCAACCGCTGCGGTCATAACAGCCAGCGCGCCTTCCATATTGTTGATGTTGAAGGCTGGTACGCCGTAGCTGTGCTCTGCGGCATGGTCCAACAGCTGTCTCATGGTAATGCGCGGCATAGTCCTGTCTCCTTCAAATCATCATCAACACACCCGCGTCACGCGGAACTTATGAACGCCGAAGCGCATCGACACCCGGCAGCGGCTTGCCCTCAAGCCATTCGAGAAAAGCGCCGCCTGCGGTTGAAACATAGGTAAAATCATCAGCAGCGCCAGCATGGTTTAACGCCGAAACCGTATCACCACCACCAGCCACTGAGAGTAATTTACCGGCTTTGGTCAATCGAGCAGCCTCCTGCGCCACCGCATTGGTGCCGGCATCAAATGGCTCGAGTTCAAACGCACCAAACGGGCCGTTCCACACCAAGGTCTTGGCTGTCGCAAGCTTGGCCGCCACCGTCTTGACTGACGCTGAACCAATATCGAGGATCATATCGTCTGCACCCACCGCATCAACGGAAACGGTTTTGGACGCCGCATGGGCTTTAAATTCCGACGCCACAACGCCATCAACCGGCAGCACAATCTCACAGCCCGAGACTTTGGCGGTTGCAAGCACGCTGCGCGCGGTATCAAGCAAATCATGCTCGCAGAGCGATTTACCAACCGCTTTGCCTTGAGCCGCCAAAAACGTATTGGCCATCCCGCCGCCAATCACCAGAATATCGACCTTTTTGACAAGATTGCCGAGCAATTCGAGCTTGGAGGAGACTTTCGCCCCGCCGACTACGGCGAGCACCGGACGCTCCGGCTGCTCCAGCGCCTTAGCCAGCGCCTCAATCTCGGCCTGCATCGTGCGCCCCGCAAAAGCAGGCAACACGCGGGCCAAGCCTTCGGTCGACGCATGGGCGCGATGGGCCGCCGAGAAGGCATCATTCACGAACACATCGCCATTGGCCGCCAATGCCGCGACAAAAGCGGGATCGTTCTTTTCTTCTTGCTTATGGAAGCGGGTATTCTCAAGGCAGACAATGTCGCCATTCTTCATGGCGTCAACCGCAGCCTTTGCCGCCTCGCCAATGCAATCCGAAGCAAAGCCCACCGGACGGCCGAGGCGCTTTGCAAGCTCCACCGCGACGGGGGCCAATGATTCTTTGGGATCAACGCCCTTTGGCCGACCAAAATGAGCGAGCAAAATCACCTTTCCGCCTTTATCCGCAATCTCGCGGATGGTGGGCAAAATACGATCAATGCGGGTGGTGTCGGAAACCCGCCCCTCCTCCATCGGCACGTTGAGATCAACCCGAACAAGCACGCGCTTGCCCGACACGGATGCATCATCGAGGGTATGGAAGAGGGTCATGGTTCGTTATCCTTAGATCAGCTTGCCCATCGCCACAGCCGTATCAGCCATACGGTTCGAGAAGCCCCACTCATTGTCATACCAGGTCAGGATCGAGACGAAATTGCCGTCCATCACCTTGGTCTGGTCCATGTGGAAGATCGAGGAATGCGGATCATGGTTGAAGTCGATCGAGACATTGGCTGCATTCGTGTAACCCAAAATGCCCTTCAAACGACCATCCGCCGCAGCCTTAATCGCGGCATTGATCTCGTCCTTCGTGGTCGAGCGCTTGGCGATGAATTTCAAATCCACCACCGACACATTCGGCGTCGGCACGCGGATGGCGGCACCATCGAGCTTGCCATTGAGTTCTGGCAACACGAGGCCAACCGCTTTTGCCGCACCCGTCGAGGTCGGGATCATCGAGAGCGCTGCCGCACGGCCGCGATAGAGATCCTTATGCATCGTATCAAGCGTAGGCTGATCACCCGTATAGGAGTGGATCGTCGTCATCATGCCCTTCTCGATACCAACCAGCTCGTTCAGAACCTGAGCCACTGGCGAGAGGCAGTTCGTCGTGCACGATGCGTTTGAGACAACGAGATGATCCTTGGTCAGCTTCTGATGGTTGACGCCGAAAACCACCGTCAGATCAGCGCCATCAGCCGGAGCCGACACCAGCACGCGCTTGGCGCCTGCTGCCAAATGGGCTGCGGCCTTATCCTTCGAGGTGAAGATACCCGTGCATTCAAGCGCGATATCAATGTTGAGTTCCTTATGCGGCAGCTGCGCCGGATCGCGCACCGCTGTCACCTTGATCGGGCCACGGCCGACATTGATCGTGTCGCCATCCACCGTCACCGTGTGCGGAAAACGGCCATGCACCGAGTCAAAGCGCAAGAGATGCGCGTTGGTCTCGACAGGGCCCAAATCATTGATCGCAACAACTTCGATATCGGAACGACCCGACTCGATGATAGCGCGGAGCACATTGCGGCCGATACGACCAAAGCCATTGATTGCGACGCGAACTGCCATGGTAATCTCCTATTTTTAAGTCGAATTATATATCTTGAAGTTCAGAGGATTAGCCCAACCGAGCCAGCGCCTTCTCAACCACAGCCTCAGCCGTAATGCCGAAATGCGCATAGAGTTCCTTATAAGGCGCGCTGGCCCCGAAGCTGCTCATGCCGATGAAAATGCCGTCATTGCCAATCAGCGTATCCCAGCCTTGGCGAACGGCGGCTTCAACACCAACCTTAACCTTGGCTGTACCAATCACCGACGCGCGATAGGCATCATCCTGACGAGCAAACATCTCGAAGCTTGGCACCGAGACAACGCGGGCTTTTACACCCTTGTCGGCAAGAGCCTTTTGCGCGGCAACCGCGATTTCCACTTCCGATCCGGTTGCAAAAATCGACACTTGCGCCTCGCCATTGGCAGCAACGAGCTCGTAAGCACCCCGTGCCGATCTATTCTCAGGCTGCGCGCCCAGACGAAGCTGCGGTAGATTCTGGCGGGTAAGCGCCAAAATGCTCGGCGTACAGGTTTCCTTAAGCGCGATTTCCCAGCACTCCGCCGTCTCGACTACGTCTGCAGGACGGAAAACGTTCAAATTCGGCATTGCCCGTAAAGCGGCCAAATGTTCAACCGGCTGATGCGTCGGGCCATCTTCACCCAAGCCAATCGAGTCATGCGTCATGACCTGAATGGTCCTGATCCCCATCAGAGCCGCAAGGCGGATCGAAGGGCGGCAATAATCGGTGAACACCATAAAGGTCGCGCCCGACGGAATGATACCGCCATGCAGCGCCATGCCGTTCATCGCCGCAGCCATGCCGTGCTCGCGAATGCCGTAATGGATATAACGACCAGCAAAATCGCCCGGTGACATCGCCGATATGTTTTTTGTCTTGGTGTTGTTGGAAGGCGTCAGATCGGCTGAACCGAGCACCAGTTCCGGCACCGCTTCGGTAATAACTTCAAGCGCCAACTCAGACGCCTTACGCGTTGCAACCGTCTGAGGCTCGGCGGCAAGCTTGGCCTTAAACGCCGCAATCGCAGCATCCAAAGCAGGCGAAGCCTTGCCCGCCATACGGCGTTCAAATTCGGCATGTTTTGGCGAGGCGGCAAGCCGCATCTTCCATTCCGCATGCGCGCCTTGCGACCGCTTGGCCGAACTGCGCCACGCCTCAAACACCTCGGCATCAACATGGAAAGGCTCAGTGGAAAGGCCCAAAGCGGCCTTGGCACCAGCGAGTTCTTCCGCACCCAATGGCTCGCCATGGGCTTTAGACGTACCCGCGCGCTTAGGCGCACCAAAGCCGATCACCGTCTTGCAGGCAATCAACGTTGGACGATTGGATTTTTGCGCGGCTTCGACCGCCTTCGCAATCGCATCCTGATCATGACCGTCGACTGCGGCCGTTGCCCAGCCTGCCGCTTCAAAGCGCTTGCGCTGGTCAACCGAGTCGGCAATCGAAAGCGGACCGTCAATGGAAATGCCGTTATCGTCCCACAACACGATCAGCCGGTTAAGCTTCAAATGGCCAGCCAGCGCGATGGCTTCCTGCGAAATACCTTCCATGAGATCGCCATCGGACGCCAACACATAGGTGTAATGATCGACGAGATCGGAAGAGAATTCAGCCGCCAAATGACGCTCGGCAAGCGCGAAGCCGACCGAGGTGGCAAGGCCTTGGCCAAGTGGACCGGTGGTCATTTCTACGCCCGGCGTATGGCCCACTTCCGGATGACCCGGCGTTTTGGAACCCCATTGGCGGAAATTCTTGAGTTCATCCAGCGTCATGCCGGTGGTTCCGGTCAGATACAGGATAGAATAAAGTAGCATCGAGCCATGGCCCGCCGACAGGATAAACCGGTCGCGATCCGCCCAATGCGTGTCAGTTGGATCAAATTTCAGGAATTTCGTATAAATGACGGTGGCGATATCGGCTGCACCCATTGGCAGACCCGGATGACCGGACTTGGCCTTCTCGACCCCGTCCATCGAAAGCCCGCGAATGGCGTTGGCCATGCGGTGCGCAAGATCGCTCGAACCCATCATGTAATCCTTTTGTAGAATGTCGGGGACTGATAGCACCTCATCCCCTCAAGTCAATGTGCAGGTGCAGCATAATGTCGTGAAACTGACGGAAAAAGCTGGAAAGGCGACCTTGCGGACGCGCATTCCACTCTACCGTTTCTTCAATGCAATCCCTTGCCCGGCATCATCGGGCATCGGCAGCGCGGCGTGGTCTTGAGCAATGGCCTCAATCTGCTCCCGCACCCCTTCTGGAAAAGCAGCAATTTTCGGCCCCGACTGATCAACCGACGCCAATAATTGCTCGCACGTGGCCAGCAACGTGCCATCCGTCCCGTGGCGCAGCCATTGATAGAGGCGGATGCGCTTCGCATCCATGTCCAAAATCTGGCCCGTCACCTTGAGAGCTGCGCCTTCCTTCACCTCCTGATGATAGCGCATCTGCATAGCGAGGGTAAAAATCGTGTGGTTGGTCGCAACCCGCCCCGCTTCATCAAGGCCAACCGTGCCCATAAAGGCATCGATCGCCCGTGAGAACGGGATTGCATAGGCCGCATCGTTCATATGGCCGTTATAATCGACCCAATCGGGTAGAACGGTTGCGTCGTAAAGATGGAGGGGAGCTGTCATTAGATGTGATCCGGGCGGCCTTCCGCCTCTGGCCAGTAGTTTTTCACGAGCTTCAAAAGGTCATTCAGGAAGGCATCGCGGCGGCGCTCCAATTCCTTCACCGAGCGACCATCGGCCTGATGTTCGCAGCCGTCGACAATCTTGTCGATGATCTCGTCGGTCAGCTCCGGTGCGGGCGTATAGGAATAAGGCATTTTCAGCGCCGGGCCGAACTGGTGCATGAAATGCCGCATTCCGGCATCGCCGCCAGCCAGCTGGAAGGTGAGGAACGTCCCCATCAAAGACCAGCGCAGACCGCAGCCATACACAACTGCCGCGTCGATTTCCTCGGTGGTGGCGACATCTTCCTTGATCAGCCACAGCGCCTCGCGCCAGAGCGCTTCCATCAACCGATCGGCGATAAAGCCTTCGATTTCCTTTCGCACATGCAGCGGGCGCATACCGATGCGGCGATAAAACGCCTTGGCGGCCTCAACCGAGGCTGGCGAAGTCTTCACCCCGGCCACGATCTCGACGAGGGGCAGCAAATAGACCGGATTAAACGGATGGCCCACGACGATGCGATCTGGATTTTTGCACAGCGATTGCAGGCTGGTCGGCAATAGATAAGAGGTCGAGGAGGCAATTACGACACCGGGCTTGGCCGCAGCATCAATCCCGGCGAGAAGCTTTTGCTTCAATTCTTCGCGTTCCGGCGCGTTTTCCTGCACGAAATCAGCGTCTTTCACCGCATCCGCCACCGAGGCCATAAAGGTCAGGCGCGACTGGCTGGCACCGGGCGCAAGGCCCGCCGTCTCGAGCGCAGGCCAGGCATTGGCTACCGCCGCACGGATTTTGGCTTCGCCATCAGGGGCCGGATCAAACGCCAACACATCAATGCCATGGGCCAGACAACGCGCCGCCCAGCCGGAGCCGATAACGCCCGAACCGATAATGGCGACCTTTTGGATGGATGAGGACATGACTTAAGTGCTCCCTGAATCTGATACAGCTAACTCCCAATAGAGCCGAAAGCGGGCAGAAGCGAAAGTCCCAGTCCGACCGCGAATAGACGCCCTGCGACAGGTTGTCCCCCAAAGACCTCATGTCGCGGCGAAGCGCAGGCATGTCTTTTTAGCGCACGCCATGAGCAGACGACTCACGTTAGGGTTAAACCATGCTGTCCCCCGACAATGCCCACAAAGGTTGCCTCCATGTCCGCGTTAGCTGAAACGGCCCAAGAGCTTGCCCACCGCAAAGCCCGCAGCAAGCGTTGGCGTGGCATCACCTATGTCGCGATTGCGGCATTGATGTGGAGCACCGCGGGCATTTGGGTGCGGTATCTGACGCTTGATATCTGGACCATCCAAGCCGGTCGCGCGCTATGCGGTTCGCTCTCGCTGTTCGTCTATCTCTTGTTTAGCGAACGTCGCGCGATCGCTTCCACCTTCGGTACCATTAATTTGGCGGGCTATATTGTTGTGCCCATCAATGCGCTGGGCATGGCCGCCTATATGATGGCGCTGAACTGGACCACCGTTGCAGATGTGATGATCGTCTACACCACACTACCCTTCGTGGTGGCCCTTGTCGGCTGGATCTGGATGCGCGAACGCGTCAAAATGCGCACGATGTTTGCCAGTGCCATCGCCCTTTCGGGTGTAACGTTTATGGTGGGCGGCTCATATCAGACCGGCACCGTGAAGGGGGATTTAGCCGCCTTTGTGATGGTGGTGAGTTTTGCGGGCCTCGTTATTCTCTCGCGCCGCTATCCCAAAATGTCGATGCCGGCCCATTCAATTTTGTCAGGACTTGTCTGCTTTGCGGTGGCTTGGCCGATGGCCAATTTTTCGACTTTAACGCTGAACGATGCCCTTTTACTGCTGATTTTAGGCTCGATCACCATTGGCGTCGCAAACGTGTTGTATATGCGGGGTGTGGCGCTGATCCCCCCCGCCGAAGCGGGCCTGATTGGATTGCTCGACACCATCATCGCACCCATCTGGGTGTTTTGGATCTTCAACGAACGTCCCGCTGACGGTGCCCTGATCGGAGGCCTTATTGTTTTGGCAGCGGTGGTGTTTCAGATTTTGGGCGAGGGCAAAGCCGTTGGAAGTAGGGATTAGGGATTAGGGCGTAGGGCGTAAGAAAAATATTTCACCCGCTAAAATCGACACCCTACACCCTACACCCTACACCCTCACTTGCCCTTCCACTCCGGCTTACGCTTCTCGGAGAAGGCCAAAGGCCCTTCAAGCGCATCTTCCGAGCGGATCATCGCGTCATAGGGGGGAATGGTGCCTGATCGCATCAGCGCATAGCCAGCCTTCACATCCAGCGGCAATGTCGCCTTGATCACAGCCTTGATGGCTTTGAGCGCCAAAGGCGCATTGACCGCCACCGTTTGAGCGAGCGTGCGGGCTTCCGTCATCAGATCGGCTTTGGCAACCACTTTGTTCACAAGCCCCCACCGCAACGCCTCGTCAGCGCCCATGCGGCGGGCGGTCATCAGCATTTCCATCGCAATCGGAAGCGGCAAGCGCTTTGGCAGACGCAGCACACCACCAGCATCCGCCATAATGCCGAGCGTCACTTCGGTCAGCGCGAATTCCGCCGTATCGGCCGCCACGATGAGATCGGCGGCAAGCGCCAATTCAAATCCGCCGCCAAAGGCCAAACCATTGACCGCGGCGATTACCGGCTTATCGAGATCCCATAATTCGGTCAGGCCTGCAAAACCGCCGGGGCCGTGATCGGCATCGACCGCCTCGCCTTCCGCGCCCGCTTTCAAATCCCAACCGGCCGAGAAAAAGCGGCCCTCGCCACCCGTGAGAATGGCAACGGATAAAGTCGGATCATCGCGAAATTCCGCAAAGGCAGCATAAAGCGCTTGGCTTGTCGGTACATTGATTGCGTTGGCCTTTGGCCGATCCAGCGTGATTTCAAAAACCGCACCGTCGCGGCGTGTCGTTACAGGGAATGTCATTGCGGTGCTCCATCAGCAAGGCGGATCATGGCGTCAACGGCCACCGCACCCTGTTCGAGAATCAGAATAGGATTGGCATCGAGTTCTAACAAATGATCCCGCTCGGCACTGGCATAGGCCGCAACCGCCATAATCGCGTCAATCGCCGCTGTGCGATCCCCCTTCGCCCGCCCGCGAAAGCCCGCAACCAGATGGGCGAGTTTCAATCCGTCAAAAGCACGCTCCACTTCCGCGCGGCTTGTGGGCAGCAGAACGGACGCGGCATCTTTTAATAGCTCCACCAGTATACCGCCTGAGCCAAAGGTCAAAGTCGGGCCAAACAGTGGGTCACGCGCCACGCCGACAATCATCTCAGCCACAACACCTGTCTGCATCGCCTCGACCAACATCTGATCGGAAAGATGCGCCATAGCTTTTGCCGCCTCGATCGCCGATACACGATCCTTGAGGTTAAGCTTAACCGCGCCGGCTTCCGTCTTATGCGCAATCGTATCGGACACCGCTTTAACGACCACCGGATAGCCAATGGAATCCGCCGCATTGCCAACGTCTGACACAGTAACCACGCGGCTTTTCGGCACCATTAGACCATGCTTGGCGAGCAATGCCTTGCCGGTGGGTTCATCCAGCATCCGAACCGCGCGACCAATCGCAGCCGCTCTTTGCAACGGCTCAGCCCTCGGCCTTGCCCGAACTGCGCCGATTTCGGCGGCAATACGGATGGCTTCCATACATTCACTAATGCCCTGCATCGGCGCAATATGCGACGCGATCATGCGGGCACCCACCGACTCGGGCATGGATTCAGGCAGCGAGGACACCAGCGCCGCTTTGGCCCCTGTCGCCCTCTGTGCGGCTTCAAAAGCTTGCAACGTCACATCCCAACTTGAAGCATCGCATCGGTCGGCGCGGGGGAAATCAAGTACTAGCAGGTTCATTGCATAACCTGAGCCCAGCATCGCCGAAAACGTAGCGGTCGAGGCCTCCAGATTGCCCCAGATATAAGTGTGATAATCCAGCGGATTAGCGAGCGGAACTTTAGGGCCAAGCGCGTCAAACAGTTTGATTTCAGACGCTTTGGGCAGCGGCGGCGTGGGCAGGCCCGCATCAGAGGCGAGATCCGCCACCAATCCCGCTTCACCGCCCGAGCAGCTCATCGACGATACCGTATGGCCTGAAAGCGGCCCATGCACATGCAGCAATTTCAGCGTTTCGAGGAAGACGGACACATCTTTCGCCCGACCAATGCCGAAGCGGGCAAACAGCGCGTCAAACAAGGCATCGGAACCGGCCAGCGACGAGGTGTGCGACATCGTCAAAGCGGCCCCCGCCTCCGAGCGGCCCGTTTTGATCGCCACAATCGGCACGCCCTTTTCAAGCGCGCGCAAGGCGGCTTTCGAGAACCGCTCGATATCGTCGAGGCCTTCAATATGCAATCCGATGGCAGTGACGCGGTCATCGTCAAGCAGCGTCTCGATCATCTCGCCGAGATCGCCCTTGGCCTTGTTGCCCGCCGAGATCAAATAGGCAATCGGCAGACTGCGCGCCTGCATCGTCAGGTTCAGCCCGATATTGCCCGATTGCGTGACAATCGCCACGCCGCGCTCAACCGCCAAGCCACCATGTTGATCGGGCCAGAGCGCTGCCCCGTCAAGATAATTCAGCAGGCCGTAACAATTCGGGCCAAGCAAAGCGAGATCACCGGAAACCGCCACCAATTGCGCCTGAAGCGCCGCACCCTCGGGCCCAACTTCGGCGAAGCCCGAGGCATAACACACCGCACCCCCCGCCCCCATTTGAGCAAGAGCAGCCACCGCCTCAATCGTTGCCTCACGCGGCACGGCGATGAAGGCGGCATCCGGCACGCCCGGCAATGCAGCAAGCGATGCAAAGGTTTTGCGACCGGCAATCTCGGGGCGCTTCGGGTTAACCGGCCAGATATCGCCCGTAAAACCAATGCGCTCGCATTGACGGATCACTTCGGCGGCTTCCCTCCCCCCCATCACGACCAGGGAACGCGGCGACAGCAGACGGGCAAGATTGGAGCGGCTCATAAGGGGTAATTCCCGAAAAGGACACTGGATTAAACCAACTTACTATCGTCTCCCGCGGCGAAAAGCGATGCGTCCGAAGCGACGATCATACCGCCACGCGCGACACTTGGCCAAGCTAGCTTGCATCAATTTCATACATGCCGTAACGTCATTTTTTAAATCTTAGCAGGCGGGCGGATCGTTTGGACGCATGAAACTTCTGGTCGCGATACCGCATTACTTCAAGCCAAAGCCCAATTCACGACACTCTTCCACCGACGGCACGCGACGCGAGCAACGGATGAGGGCGATTAAAGATGTCATCCTAAGTTATCGCGGTCTATTCGGCGGCGCCTCCAAACTCAACATCAATACGCTGAAATTAGAGCCACATCTCGGCCCCGATATCGAGGTGCGGATCGTTGTTGTAGTGCAGGGCGACGATCATGTGCTTGATCGGGAATTTTGCAATCAGCATCAGGTTTCGGTAGCAAACGTCAAACTGGCTGATCCGAGGCTGTTAGGCTTCGCCGTTCAAAATCTATTGGCCGAGAACCGCTCACACTTCGATTATTTTGTGTTTTGCGAAGACGATTTGCGGATGCATGATCCACTGTTTTTCAGTAAGCTTGAGTGGTTCAATGCCTCATTCGGATGGCAGAGGCTGTTAATGCCCAACCGGGTCGAATGGAACGCGCAAATCCCGACGGTGAAAACCTATATTGACGGCGATTTATTGCCAAAGCACGTCCAGCATTACCTTGATGCCCTGCCCGATGAAGCGTTTCTGAAAGCTACTGCCTTTTTGCATCCCCTCCGTTTTGAGCGCACGCGCAATCCGCATGCGGGCTTTTTCGCTTTGTCGTCTGATCAGATGCACTACTGGGTGCAACAACCTCATTTCGGCGACGGCGATTTGAGCTTTTTCACCCCGCTCGAAAGCTCGGCAACGCTAGGTGTGATGAAGACTTTTCCGATTTACAAAGCGGCTGGAAGAGACGCCGGCTTTTTAGAGCTGGAACACCTTGATGACCGCTATTCGGTCTATGGTATTCCAGCGCCATCAAAGGCGTAAACAAAATGGACCGCGAGCCTCCCGGCTCGCTTTTTAAGAATGCGAGCCGGAAGGCTCGCGGTCCTAGGCTTCCCTTATCGGCTTTTGCGGAACTCTTCCGCCGCCCGCACTGCTTCCTCAATATGCGGCAAACCCAACCCGCAGCAGCCGCCGAGCATCTGTACACCAGATGCCAGCCATTGCCGCGCAAACACGCCATATTCATGCGGTGGAATAATATCGACAAAGCGCCAGCCTGGCATTTCGAAATAACCTGAGTCGGGATAGGCCATCAGCGGGCCGTTGAAATGCTGCTTCAATTCTTCCAATGCCGTGCCAATGATCTCGGAGCCCGTGTGCATCAAACCTGCTGCATCAATGCCGGTCTTGGGAATGAGAGACGCGATATCGCTAATCGGCAAATCATCGAAATGGTGGAAGCTGACCACCTTGCCCTCTTTGCTCCGCCGCGCGCTCATACCGAAAAAAACCGGCAGGCCGGTGGATGTCGCCGCTTCAACCGCGAGTTTCACCCGCGCGGGCTCATACATCATTTCCAGCATGATGAGTTCGGCACCCGCCTTTTTAGCAGTATGCACGAGCGCATGAAATGCATCGCTGATTTCAGTCGACGACGGAATTTTCGCGGGATCGATCACCGCCGTTCCCGCCGACATCGGCACCATATGCGAGAGCGAAGCGGCAACCACCACCTCGGGCCGTCCCGATTGCGCGCGCGCTTTTAACGCCGCCTCAACCGCGCGCTCGATGATTTCTTCCGAGCGATCCGCAAGCCCCGCATCCTTCAGCATCAAACGCGAGGCCGCATAGGTGTTCGACGTCACGATATCCGATCCCGCGCGGATATAATCAGAATGAATCTCGGTCAGGATATGATCGTTTTCAAGCGTCGCCGGGCCGCACCAACCGGCAGGATCCATCGGCGCGCCACGCCGTTCAAGCTCGGTGCCGGTCGCACCATCGAGAACGATGATATCGCCGTCGGCAAGACGCTGCTTCAGTTTGGCATAGGCCATCAGATGATCCTCAAAAAGGGTTAAGCGCCACGCGGGCGCAGCATCGCGCGGGAAATAATGTGGCGCTGAATTTCGCTCGTCCCATCCCAGATGCGCTCGACACGGGCATCGCGCCACCAGCGTTCGATTTTCAACGACGACATCAAGCCCATACCGCCATAAATCTGGATCGCTTTGTCGGTCACGCGCGCCAAGGTCTCGGACGCAAAAAGTTTCGCCATTGCAAAATCGGTATCGGTCGAAGTGCCCTTATCGAGCTTATCGGCTGCGGCCAATGTCAACAGATCCGATGCCTCGATCTCCGTCAGCATATCGGCCAATTGAAACGACACGCCCTGAAACTTGCCGATCACTTCGCCAAATTGCTTGCGTTGCGATGCCCAGTCGAGTGCCGATTCCAGCACGCGGCGCGAGCGGCCAACGCTGGTGGCGGCAACGGTAAGGCGCGTGGCGCCCAGCCATTCGCCCATCAATTCAAAGCCCTTATGCTCCTCACCCAGCAACTGGCTTTCGTGGACCACGCAATCGTCAAAAAACAATTCGCACTGGTGATAGCCCTTGTGCGACACGCAATGCGGCCCGCGTCGCATGGTGAAACCGGGCGTGCCCATATCCACAAGAAAGGCGCTGATCTTGGCCTTTTTGCCTTTCGACGTTTCTTCCATACCCGTCGCTGCCATCAAGATCACGAAATCGGATTTATCGGCATGGCTGATGAAATGCTTCGAGCCATTGATGACATAGGTGTCACCCTTTTTCTCGGCCTTCGTTTTCATCGAGCGAACATCGGAGCCTGCACCCGGCTCGGTCATCGCTAGGCAATCATGCCGCAAGCCCTTGATCGACGGTATGAGATAGCGCTCGATCTGATCACCCTTACAGCCCTGCAAAATATTCGACGGCCTCGCGATGCACATCTGCAAGCCATACGACGCCCGACCGAGCTCGCGCTCCAACAAGGTCAGCGAGAGATTGTCCAATCCTCCGCCGCCATATTGCTCCGGCATATTGGCGGCATAAAGCCCGAGCTCAATCGATTTTTTCTGGATTTCGGCTGCGAGATCAGCAGGCACATCATCGATTTCCTCGACCAGATCCTCATGCGGATACAGCTCGTTTTCGACAAAGGCGCGGACGGTATCCACCAGCATGCCCTGTTCTTCGGAAATCGGAAACCCGCTCATGATGCTGTGCTTTCTTTACGCTTGATGCCCAACACCGTGCCCACCGTTTTAGGCTTAGGCAGAACCGAATGGGCTTTGAGAATGGCCGAAAGGCGATGAAACAAATCAGGCGGTAGGGGTGAGGATTTTCCCGCCTTCATATCAACATGCATCAGGAGCTGTTCGCCGGTCGCTAGCAGTTCACCGGTCGCCTCATCATGCACTTCGTGGAAAATATGCAGCCTTTTAGCGTCGAGATCGATAAGAGTCAGCGAAAAGCTCAGCCGGTCGCCCTCCGAGCATTCGCGGTAATTATGGATGCGCGTTTCGATCGTATAGAGCGACGAACCACCCGCCCGATACGCCTCATCAATACCGAAATAGCGGAAAAACGCATCGGAATGATCGCCCATCACAAGCAAGTAAACGCTCTCGCTCATATGTCCGTTATAATCGGTCCATTCTGGCTTCACCGCACAGGAATGGAGCTTCAACGGCGTCGGAATCGGCGCCGTTTCATCCCAGCCCTTGAAGGGAATGCCTTCATAGGGCGCAACAATGCGTTTAACTTCCGTTGTCATCCGATCAACGCTGCTTCTTCAGGCCAAGCTTGACGCGGGCTTCCGCTGGCGTCAGCGCACGGCCACCCATACGCTCAATAATTTCCTTGGCGCGGGTGACGAGCGAACCGTTGGTCGCATAAACACCCTTATCGAGCCAGATATTGTCTTCCAAACCAACGCGAACATTGCCACCAAGCAACACGGCTTGGGCGACAATCGCCATCTGGTTGCGGCCAATGGCAAAGCCAGCCCAGTTGCAATCCGGCGGCAAATGGTTGCGCATGGCGAGCATTGCCTCAGTCGTCGCTTCCGCGCCCCATGGAATACCGAGGCAAAGCTGGAACAAAGGCGGGTTATCAATCAGACCTTCCGCCATCAATTGCTTGGCGAGCCAGATATGGCCCAATTCAAACGCCTCAATCTCCGGCTTGACGCCACAAGCTTGAATACGCTTGGCCATATCGCGCAACAGATCAGCGGTGGCCAAAAACGCGCCATTGCCGAAATTCAACGAGCCGCAATCCAGCGTGCAGATTTCCGGCAACAGCTCTTCGACATGGGCCACGCGCTCGGCAGCATCGGCAAGATCGGAGCCCGGACCGGGAATTCCGGGGTTTTTCGGGTCATAGGCGTAATCGCCACCCATACCGGCGGTCAGATTGATAACAACATCGACGCCTGATTCGCGGATCAGCTTCACGGCTTCGCGGTAATGGGCAATCTCGCGCCCTGCTTTGCCGGTCTCGATATTGCGGACATGAAGATGGGCAATCGCCGCACCTGCATGTGCTGCCTCGATAGCAGCGTCCGCAATCTGGCGTGGCGTCACAGGAATGGCCGGATGCTTGCCGACGGTGTCGCCAGCGCCCGTGACCGCGCAGCTGATGATGACTTCATTGTTCATTGGTTTTCCCCATCCTTTGCAGGCATCTTCACAAAATCTGATCTGATGATACGGTTTTAATCGCCGCTGTCGATTGGCTTTGGCCGACCCTCCCGCGTCTTAATGCGACGGGCCGAGATTTATTGGCGATATTTTAAGGCAAAGGGAGAGCAGACATGAGCCTGACCACGCAAGAGAAAAAAGGCCGCGACCGCCCTGTTACCTGCGAGCGCTGCGGCACCCCCTTCACCTGTACTTTGGGCGGGCCATGCTGGTGCTCGGGCGAAGATTTCAAACTCCCCCTGCCGCCCCAAAGCGACACCAGCGATTGCTTATGCCCGTCCTGCTTGAAAGCCTATGCGGCAGAATTGCGGGCGGAGGGTAAGGGGCCATAGGCGCCAGTCAATCTGAATAAAGTAGCATTTAGCAACTTAAATATTAGCATTATGCTATTGATGAAAGGAGCAAACGAGGGCATATTACGGCGCACAAAATGCCCTTAATCTAAGAGACAACCCTAATGAACAAGCAGATCATCACCACGCCCAAGGGCGAACGTCTGGTTGTCCTGCCCGAGGCAGAATATGTGCGGCTGTTGGAAGCTCTTGAGGATATCGAAGACCAAAACGCCGTTCGCCAGTTCAAAGAGCGCCTTGCCGCAGGCGACGAGGAACTTTTACCTGCCGCCATGGTCGATGCGATTTTGGATGGCGAAAGCCGTGTTCGCGTCTGGCGCGAGCACCGCGGCCTTACTGCCGCAGCGCTTGCAAAAGCGGCGGGAATTGCCTCGCCCTATCTCTCCCAAATCGAAACGGGCAAGCGGGAAGGAACGGTTGAAACCTATCGCAAATTGGCGATTGCGTTAGGCATTACGCTGGACGATTTACTCGGCTGATCAGTCCCGTTTCTCCCTTATCAAACCGCTATAAATATCCGCATCCGTGCAAACACCCACCAGACGGCCATCCTCATCCAAAATACCAACGCCATGACCGCTTTTTTGCCGGAGCGCGATAACATCCTTCAGCGTGGTTTGCGCGGAAGTCAGCTGGATAGCGCTACCCGCCTCGATCTGCGGTTTGCCTAGACCATCCAAGCGAAGCGCCGCTTGGCGTGAGACGTCCACAAACACGCGATCGCCTTCCCGTTCGCACTTGTTAAGCGGTCGCATCAGCGAGCCCGCTTTGAGCACGTTGAGCGGGTTCATATGGGCGACAAATTCCGCCACATAGGCGTTGGCGGGCTTGAGAATAATCTCCTCAGGTGTGCCCCATTGCACAATCCTCCCGCCTTCCATAATCGCGATGCGGTTGCCGATTTTCATTGCCTCATCAAGATCATGGCTGACGAAAAGGATGGTCTTTTTCAGATTCTTTTGCAGCGACAGCAGCTCGTCCTGCAATTTGGTGCGGATCAGCGGATCAAGCGCCGAGAAGGGCTCATCCATCAACAAAAGCGAGGCATCGGTAGCAAAAGCACGCGCCAGACCCACGCGTTGCTGCATGCCGCCCGAAAGCTCGTGGCCATATTTATTGGCCCATTGATCAAGCTGAACCATTTTCAGCTTCTCATCCACAATCCGGTCACGCTCGGCTTTGGGCGTACCGCGTAGCTCTAGACCAAGGCCGACATTGTCGCGCACTGTCCGCCAGGGCAGTAACGCAAATTGCTGAAACACCATGGCGACGCTCTCGGTCCGCACCGCGCGCAAGGTCGCTGCGTCAATGGTGGCGATATCCACCATCTGCCCGCGATGGCGCAGCAAAACCTTACCGCGTGACACGCCATTCAACCCGTTGGCTGAGCGTAAAAGCGTCGATTTGCCGGAGCCCGAGAGGCCCATCAGCACGCAGATTTCGCCCTCTTCAACCTGCAAAGAGGCATCGGCCACACCGATGACCGCGCTCGTGGCTTTCAAAATTTCGTCGCGCGTCTCGCCTTGATCCAGACGTGTTAGCGCTTCTTTTTTAGCGCTACCGAAGACGATATCAACATGATCAAAAACAAGATGGCTCATGATGCGCGTCCGCTCGGTTTGCGCTCTGGCAATTTGCACACGCGGTCCAAAATAATCGCTAGGATGACGATGGCTAATCCAGCCTCAAACCCCATGCCAATATTCACTGAATTCAACGCGCGCACCACCGGCTTGCCTAATCCGCCCGCGCCCACCAGCGCCGCAATCACCACCATCGACAGCGACAGCATGATGCATTGGGTGATCCCCGCCATGATCGTGGGTAGCGCGGAAGGTAACTCGATTTTCCATAGCAATTGGCGCTTGGTGGCGCCAAACGCCTCGCCCGCTTCAATCAGATGTTTCGGAACCGCCGAAATGCCGAGATGCGTCAGACGGATCGGCGCCGGAATGGCAAAAATCACCGTTGAGATCAACCCCGGCACTACGCCAAGACCGAACAGGATCAAGGTAGGAATAAGATAAACAAAGGTCGGGATCGTTTGCATTAAATCAAGAATAGGCCGCAAAATGGTAAACAGCATCGGCCGATGCGCCGCCGCAATGCCAATCGGCACGCCGATCACCACCGAGACAAAAGTGGCAGAAACAACAAGCGAG
>CAIUPE010000150.1 GCA_903900975.1 uncultured Hyphomicrobiales bacterium
CCACAACGAATTAAACACGTTCAGGATCGCTTGAACGGCAGACCAAGACGTGTCTTAGATTACCACACGCCGAACGAAGCGTTCACCGCACTCGTTGCATTAGATCCTTGAGACCACCTTATAAATAAGCTCCAATTTAGTGATTTATTAATCATGCTCTAAAATCACGTATGTTGTGAGTGTTATTAAAATTTATATGCTATTCCTATGCGGAATACGTTCGATTCTGTATTGAGAGATAGCGGTTGGTCGCTCGAATTCAAATACGATGAATTCCCCATATCATAACGAAGTAACTCGCCTCTCAGAGCAATGTGCGGCATGATCATGGCTTCGACGCCCGCCCCATAGACCCAGCCGGCTTTTGTAGCGTCGGTTGAATAGGTGTTGGTATAATTCGTGGCGGTTACTGCAAGGCCGAATGTGCCATAGGTTAACAGGTTGCCAAAGGCGTATCCGGCCCTTGCGCGGGCGGATGTCATCCATTTTTGATTGAAACTCTCGTTTGTTCCGTCATTTTTGATTTGGGACGAGGTGGCATCGATTTCTCCACCGCCAACAACATGTCCAGCTTGAAAATTATAGCCGCCATCAAGACCCAGCACGGAGCCACCGGTCGACAAGGACCCAGCATTTCCCAATCCAATGCCCGTATGGACGCCAACATAGGCGCCTTGCCACATCGCCCGGCTGGTGTCGCCATTATCCCCAAAGGTTTGGCAATATGCCGCTTGGCTGCCGAAGGCTCCTAAAGCGATCGATACTATGAGCATTGGCGTTACGGATCGGGTCATGCTCAACTCCACTTCATAGGCTGGCGAATGACCGGCATTTTAGCGGTAAGCTCGGCTATTCCGAAGGTATGAGTTCAAATAGGGTAAGCAAATGGTAAACCGATCGGGCATCCTGTGCGTGTTAAGTCTACAACGTTCATCAGATAAGCGATGACTGTGACCGCAGGAGAAGCAATGACAGCTCGGAATGACGCAGGAAAATCAATGCGGGTCGCGCTGATAACTGGCTCTGCACGGCGGGTTGGCGCGGTTATAGCGCGGCGTCTTGCTTTGGACGGCTATGCCGTCGTGGTGCATGCTAATGAATCGCTCGACGATGCCGAACTTCTCGTTGCTGATTTGCGTCGCCAAGGCGCCAAGGCTTCTGTTGTTGCTGGTAACCTTGCCCATGCGTCGGATCGAAATAGGTTGATCGCGCAAGCCGCGGCGTGTTTCGGACCGCTTTCGTTGCTTGTAAACAGCGCGTCAATTTTTAATTCGGATAGGGTTGCCAACTTTACCGACGAAGCGTTTGACGCGCATATGAGGGTTAATCTGCTGGCACCACTTCGACTCTCCAGCGATTTTGCCGCGCAGGTCTTGGCGGGTAGCAACGCGTCGATCATCAATCTAGTCGATCATCGCGTGCTCAAACTGACGCCGCAGCACTTCACTTATACGCTTTCAAAGGTCGCTCTTCATGGCGCAACGATAACAATGGCGCAGGCTTTGGCCCCTCATATCCGCGTTAATGCAATCGGACCCGGTCCGACGTTGCCCAATCCTCATGATGGTGAACAGGGGCTATTGCATGAGGCCTCGGGTGTGCCGCTGGGTCATCGTGTTGATCCGGAGGACATCGCCGAGGCGGTGCTTTATCTGGCGAGGGCGAAAAGCGTGACGGGTGAAATGATTGCAGTCGATTCTGGTCAGCACATCGGCTGGCAAACGCCCGATATTATTATCGACCGAGGCTGATGGCCGAGATCAATCGACCGTAATCTTTCTCAGCCCGATGGGTGGTGCGGCGATAGCTGAAAAATTGCGTCTCATCCGAATAGGTGCAGATTGTTAGATCAACGAAGGTTCCGACACCGGCCTCCTTCATGCGATAGGTGATGAAAGCCGGGAGATTGAACAGGCTTTTTTCGGGCCGTTCGCCGGGCGAAAAGAACATCGCATGGTCGATATCAGCGGCTAGAAATTGCGCTTTAAATTCAGGCCCGACTTCATAGGCTTTTTGGCTGATGGTGGGGCCGAGCACGGCGGTGATGTGTTCGCGTTTGGCACCAAGCTTTTCCATCGCATCAAGCGTTGCTTCGAGCACGCCGGTGAAGGCGCCTTTCCAGCCTGCATGCGCCGCACCGATGACGCCTGCTTCCGGATCCGCAAACAGAACTGGCCCGCAATCAGCCGTTGCAATGGCCAGCGTTACGCCTTCAAGCCGCGTGACCATGGCATCTGCTTTTGGGCGGTCTTGCACGGGCCAAGGCTGTGTGACGGTGATGACATCGGCCGAGTGGATTTGATAGAGGCTTAAAAAATGCTCTGGGCTTGCACCAAGGGTCTCGGCCATCCGGCGGCGGTTTTCGTGCACGTTTTCGCTTTTATCATCCGAGCCAAGTCCGCCATTGAGCGAGCCATAAAGCCCCGTTGAAACGCCGCCTTGTCGCGTAAAAAATCCGTGGCGCAGGCCTTTAATGTTCAATGCTTCGGCATGGATGGGCGAGGGGAGGGGATGTGTCATGAGGTCACTTAAATCCGGCAGGCTCGGGCATGTCGACATGGCGCAGACCAAGCACTTTGAAGAGGCTGCCCATGCCCGTTGGCGTTTGTTCGGTCAGCCGAATAAGGGCTGCTTCAACCTCTTTGGTTTGGGCAGCGTCCGCATCTTTAAGCAATCGGGCGGCGCGTTCTACAATGCCGAGGCCGCTCAGGAAGTGGGCTTGGGTGGTTGGCCCCGAAATCTCAAGGCCTTGGGCGCGGGCGATATGGCCTAAGCGCTCGAAATCGACATGGGTGGTGATGTCGGCTTCGCCGGGTGCCTCCAAGGGATCAACAAAAGCGTGCTGCTTCATCGCTTGCAGCGTTTCGCCAAAGGCTGATTGGGTGTGGCCATAATCGATAATCAGCCCCGCGCCGCCAAAGCGGGCGATATGGGCGGAAAGGTCGGCCATGATGCGCTCGCCGATTAATCCGAGTTCCAGCACCGTGCCGTCTGGTGCCTCAAGTTTTAAGGCATGCTCGGGCTCGGCCGCGAGGCCGAAGGTGAGGCGGCCTTCTTGATGAAGGCCAACCAATCGTTGATGCCAATGCTGGTGCATGCGTTGGTAATGGCGCACGGGGAGCGCGTCGAAAAACTCGTTGGCCAGCAAGAGCGTCGGCAATTCGGGAAGCGCTGAAATATCTTCGCGCCATTCAACCGCGACGCCGCTAGATGCAAGCGTCTGGCGTTGTATTTCGCGCAGAACGGGGCTCATTTCAACGAGCTTTACCGAAAGCGCTCGATGCAGGCCGATGACGTTTTTAGTCGCACGCAAAACATCTTGCATCAAAGTGCCGCGGCCGGGGCCAAGCTCGACGAGGGAGAGTTTTTCGGGCTGACCCATGCGCAGCCAAAGATCGGCGCACCAGAGCCCGATCAATTCGCCGAACATCTGCGATATTTCCGGCGAGGTGGTGAAATCGCCCTGCGCGCCGAGCGGATCGCGCGTCATGTAATAGCCATAGCGCGGATCACCCAGCGCCAAGCCCATATAGCGTTCAAGGCTGATGGGGCCTTCAAGCGTAATCAGGCGGGCAATGTCTTGGCCGAGCGGTGTCATGGGTTTGGCACTGTCCGGAAACTGCGCCACACCAGCCATAGGCCGATGAGGGCCAAGGGAGCGGAGAGCGCCATGCCCATCGTAAAACCACCTGCCAATTGCTCGCTGACCGGATCGGGATCACGGAAAAATTCCGAGATGGTGCGCGTTGCAGCATAGAGAATGCCGAACAGGCCGGAGAGGAGGCCGGGGCGTTTCAAACCGCCTTTGCGGGCTATCCAGCCGATGACGATGAAGATCAGCAAGCCTTCGAGCGTTGCTTCATAAAGCTGGCTAGGGTGACGCGGTTGATCATCGGCGTGGGGAAAAACCATGGCCCATGGCACATCGGTTGGCCTGCCCCATAATTCGCCATTGATGAAATTGGCGATACGACCAAAAAACAACCCGATGGGTGAGACGATGGCGGCGATATCGGTGATCGTTAAAATCGGTGTTTTATGGATGCGGGCGAGCAGGAAAATGCCAATGCAAGCACCGATCAACCCGCCATGAAACGCCATGCCGCCATGCCAGACGGCTAAAATTTCGAGCGGGTTTTGTGTGAAATAAGAGGGCTCGTAAAACAGGACGTCGCCCATTCGTCCGCCGATCACAATGCCAAGCGCCATATAGACCAGAAGGTCGTCAATCGTGGCGTGATCGGGCGGCGTGCGGTTGCCCCATAGCGCGGTGTTGGCGGCGATCTTGAACGCAAGCTGCCAACCGATGACGAGGCCCGCAATATAAGCCAGCGCATACCAGCGGATAATGATCGGCCCGAACTCGATGAGAACGGGATCGATATGGGGGAAGGGCAATACGAAAATCGGCATCAAAAACCTCTTGCCGGCAGGCTTGCCTCTTCGAATGCGAACCGTCAAGAACAAGATGGCAAGCACGCGGTGTCGTGGTAGAGACAGCTAACAGACTCCGATGAACCTTTGGAAACAGCGACCATGACCGAGACCGGTAACCCTATCTTCAACAATCTGGCCCGTTTGATGACCGATGCCGCGGGCGTGGCAACCGGCGTGAAGCGCGAAGCCGAAGGCGTGATGAAAGCGCAGCTTGAGCGCTTGATCCGCGATATGGATGTCGTATCGCGCGAAGAGTTCGAAGCGGTGCGGACCATGGCCATTCTAGCACGCGATGAAAACGAGCGTCTGGCGGCGCGGATTGCCGAGTTGGAACAAAAAATCGGTTGATTCGAGGCTCTGCAAGCCAAAAATAGCGAATTCGGCACGGCAATCGTCTGTGGACAGTCTATTCAGACGATTGTGCGATTCAGACGAATCCATGAGCGTCTCCCTTGCCTGAAGGCTGAAAGGCGGTCCCATTTGATCGCTTAGCCAAGGCGCTGGATACGCAATGTCGCTGAGTGATTCATTCCATAACGACCGTAGCGAACATCCCCTCGACATTGTCGAGCGGATGGCAAGCCTTCGCGACTGGAGCTTTGATCGTGCCGGTGATGACGAGATCGCCATAACCATTGGTGGACGCTGGACGTCTTACGATGTCGCCTTCACCTGGTTGGAGGATATCGAGGCGCTGCATGTGGCGTGCGCGTTCGATCTCAAAATTCCCGACCGCAAGCGCGCCGAGATTACCGATTTGATGTCGCGCATCAATGAGCAACTCTGGATCGGCCATTTCGATATGTGGTCTGAAACCGATGTGGTGATGTTCCGCCATTCGCTGATGCTATCAGGCGGCGCTGAGCCAAGCTCGGCGCAATGCGAGGCGCTGTTGAGTTTGGCGGTTGATAGCTGTGACCGGCATTTCCAAGCCTTCCAGTTTGTGATGTGGTCGGGTAAATCGGCCTCGGAAGCATTGGCCGCGACCATGTTTGAAACGGTCGGCGAAGCATAAACGTCGTTATTTTTTAAGGCTCTTCGCGGATTTTAGTGGGTAATTTTTGGTTTTTTTCATAATTTTGACAAGCCTGCGGTTACAATTTTGAGCTTGAGATATTCCTCGTCTCGGATGCCGTATGCTTTTCTCTGAAGCACTCGGATTTTGTTATTGAG
>CAIUPE010000151.1 GCA_903900975.1 uncultured Hyphomicrobiales bacterium
CCCGCAGGCGGTCTGGCTGGCCATTCAGGCATCCGCCAGCAAACTCGCTGCAGAATAAGATCCAAGGAGAGACACACCATGTACGCCTTTTCCTATCACTCACCGAAAACGGTTCGTCAGGCGGCGACCCTCCTTGGCAAGAATCCAGACGCCAAGGTGCTGGCCGGTGGCCAGACTTTGCTGCCAACCATGAAGCAGCGCCTCGCTTCGCCATCCGCCCTTATCGATCTCGGTAAGGCTGATGGCTTGTCGGGCATCGAAGTGAAGGGTCGCAACGTCGTTATTGGCGCGATGACCCGCCATGTCGATGTCGCGACCTCGGCTGTCGTTGGCGAGGCCATTCCGGCACTCGCGGCTTTGGCCGGTGGCATCGGCGATCCTGCTGTTCGCAACCGCGGCACCATTGGCGGCTCGATCGCTAATAACGATCCGGCAGCGGATTATCCGTCGGCCGTATTGGCGCTGAATGCAACCATCATCACCAACAAGCGTAAAATCCCGGCGGATCAGTTCTTCCAAGGCATGTTCACGACAGCGTTGGAAGAAGGCGAGTTGATCGTGAAGGTTTCCTTCCCGATCCCGTCAAAAGCCGCTTACGAGAAGTTCCCGAACCCCGCCTCGCGCTACGCGATGGTAGGCGTGTTTGTCGCCAAAAAGGGTTCAGAAACCCGCGTGGCGGTAACGGGCGCAGGCTCGGATGGCGTATTCCGCTCGGCCGAGTGCGAAGCAGCGCTAAAGGCACGCTTCAATCCGAAGTCGTTGGATGGCATCAAAGTGCAGGCTTCTGGCCTTAACTCCGATATCCATGCCAGCTCGGAATATCGCGCGCATCTGATCCCGGTTATCGCCAAGCGTGCGGTTGCCAAAGCGATGGCGAAGTAAGCGTCTGACGCTCATTTGATCCGGATTAAAGAATGCCCGGCCCCGTGCCGGGCATTCTTGCATGGAGGGCAGTGCTTCACTGCTTTAAGAATTTAACGGTTCGCTTTCCCTTGTTGTCGGAGTTTTAGCCATGACCATGATCCCTTTGCCCACCTCGATCGACGCAATGGAAAGCCTGCTAGCCTCCGGCGATTATGTTGCCGACCGGTCGCTCTCGACCGTTCTGTTTCTGGCGCTAAAAATGGGTCGTCCAATTTTGCTGGAGGGCGAGGCAGGCGTTGGTAAAACCGAGATTGCCAAAGTGCTGGCGAAGACCTTGGGCCGCAAGCTGATAAGGCTGCAATGCTATGAGGGGCTTGATGTATCCTCCGCCGTTTATGAATGGAATTATGCCGCGCAAATGATGGCGATCCGGCTGTCGGAAGCCGAAGGTGGCCTAGATCGGGCCCAATTGGAGCAGAATATTTTCTCCGAGCGCTATCTGGTGCGCCGTCCCATTCTCGACGCGCTGACGCTCGATGTTGCGGGGCCTCCCGTGCTGTTGATCGACGAACTTGACCGGACGGATGAAGCCTTTGAAGCCTATTTGCTGGAAGTGCTGAGCGATTTTCAGGTCACGATCCCCGAGTTTGGCACCGTCAAAGCGCCGCATCCACCGATTGTGATCGTTACTTCCAACCGGACCCGCGAAATCCATGACGCGCTAAAGCGCCGTTGCCTCTATCACTGGGTGGATTATCCAACCGCCGAGCGCGAATTGGAAATCGTTCGCATTAAAGCGCCGCAATCGCCCGAAAAACTCTCGGCCGAAATCGTCGCCTTTGTGCAAGCGCTGCGCAAACAGGATTTGTTCAAAGTGCCGGGCGTCGCTGAAACACTCGATTGGGCAACAGCACTCGTGGAGCTGGATGCCGTGGCGCTCGACCCCAAGCAGGTGTCCGATACACTGGGTGTACTTCTGAAATATCAAGACGATATACAGAAAATGCAGGGCTCCGAAATCAAGGCGATCTTGGACGAGGTGAAGGTGAATGTGAAGCCCGGCCAGCCAAGTATATGAGGCGGTCGTCGCGTGTGATCGGTCTGTATTGCGTCAAAAAGGAGTTGATGTTTTTAACCTAATAGGTTAATTAACGTATGGAAAAGCGAATACCACATGTGCCTTTGGTTAAGGTTCTGGAATTAGCCGCTGATGGGCGCGTTCGTGCAACCATGACGGCCTATCGGGGTGCGGATCGCTTGGGTTTCGGCAGGCCGGAGATGATTGACATCATCCGGCGGCTTGAAAAGGTTGATTTTTATAAGAGCATGACGACCTACGGTGATCATACGATCTGGCAGGATGTTTACCGTCCACTGTCGGATGTAGGGCGGCTTTATATCAAACTTACTGTCGCGGATGATGTCCTGATTGTTTCGTTTAAGGAGATGTAATCATGAAATGTCCCGTATGCGGCGAGGCTGAACTTGTCCCAATGAAACGCGATCTTGTGCATAGCTATCGGGGACAAAGTACAATGGTTCCTATGGTGTCAGGCGATGAGTGCCCCTCCTGCGGCGAGATATTGGTTGGACTTGAAGATGGTGATCGTGTGTCCGCTGCGATGCGTATGTTTAACCGCGAAGTCAACGCGATGCTCGGTGACCCTGACTTTATCGCGGGCGTGCGCAAAAAGCTCAATCTCAATCAGGGCGAGGCGGGCGAGATCTTTGGCGGTGGGGTTAACGCGTTCTCCCGCTATGAAACAGGCACCACCAAGCCGCCTTTGGCGCTCGTCAAATTGTTTAAAGTGCTGGATCGGCATCCGGAATTGTTGAATGAAATTCGCTGATTGTAGGGTGTAGGGTGTAGGGTGTAGGGTGTAGGGTGTAGGCCCTAATCCTTGGCGGCATCCCACTTTTGACGCCCTACACCCTAAACCCTACACCCCTTCTACATGGTATCCTCAAGCACACTTAAGCCATTCCTATGTCCGGTAAACTCTCCGAAAACATCGCCTATTTTGCCCGCGCGTTACGCGAGGCCGGCTTGCCTGTTGGGCCCGGCGCGGTGCTCGATGCGGTTGAGGCGGTCGAGGCGGCCCATATTGGCAGTAAGGAAGATTTTTTCTGGACGCTGCACGCCATTTTTGTGAAAAAGCGCGAACATTCGGATGTGTTCACCCAAGCCTTTCGGATTTTCTTCCGTAGGCGTTCGCTGATCGAAAAAATCATCGCAACGCTTTCGCCCTATTCGCCCGCCAAGGACGACAAGCCGAAAAAGCCGGAAGCAGGCGCGCTGCGTGCGGCTGAAGCCCTGTTGCAGGCGAAGCGCAACGAGGCGCCGCCCGAGAAGGAAGAAAAGATCGAGCTTGATGCGCGGTTCACCGTATCCGAGCGCGAAATCCTGCAAACTAAAGATTTCGCGCAAATGACGGCGAGCGAGATCACCCACGCGCATCTCCTCATCGACCGTCTCGAATTGCCCGATGACCGACGCCCCACGCGTCGCTTTGTGGCGGCGAGATCGGGCTCGCGGATTGACCCGCGAAAGACCTTCCGCAACACGCTGCGCTCCGGCGGCGGCATGATCAAACTCGAATACCGGGATCGCGCCCAAAAAAGCCCGCCGATTGTGGCGATCTGCGATATTTCGGGGTCAATGGCCGATTACACGCGGTTGTTTTTGCATTTTCTCCACACGCTTACCGACAAGCGCAAGCGCGTGAACACGTTTTTATTCGGCACCCGGCTGACCAATGTCACGCGCTCGCTCAAAAGCCGCGATCCGGATGAAGCGTTGGAAAAATGCACCGAGCAGGTGGCCGATTGGTCGGGTGGCACGCGGATCGGCACCAGCCTGCATCGGTTTAACCGCCAATGGTCACGCCGCGTATTGGGGCAGGGTGCCATCGTGTTGCTGTTCACCGACGGGTTGGAGCGCGATGGCACCGAAGAGCTGCAGAAGGAAATCGACCGTCTACACCGCTCCTGCCGCAAACTCGTTTGGCTTAATCCATTGCTACGCTTTGATGGATTTGAGGCAAAAGCCTCAGGCATTCGGGCGATCTTGCCGCATGTCGATGAGTTCCGCCCGATCCACAATTTGAAGAGCATGGCAGCGCTAGTTGAGGCGCTATCGGTGAAGGGCTCGGCTGAGGCAAATCCCAAACTCTGGTTGCGACGGGTGGCTTAGTAGATTACCTTACGGCATTACTAATCAAATGGTGGTCGTGTCTTGAGCAGACCAATTGAATTTGTTTCGAAAAAACCAACGGGCCGCCCCTTGCAAAGTGGGGGTGGAGATGGCACTTCTGACGGTATGGAACCACGTGTCGCTGTTCTCGAAACTCATGTTGAGAATATTCGTGCCGATGTCGCCGAACTTAAATCGGACGTCAAAACGATAGGCCGTGACGTTGTTGATCTTAAAGTTGCGGTGGCTACATTAACCGAGCGGGTAAATCATCTGCCGGATAAAGGTTTTATTGTAAGGGCGACTTTAGCAGGCCTAGGCGTAATCGCTGCGTTGATTATGTTTCAGGACCATATCAAGGCCTTTTTTACCCATTGAATTGTCTTTGCCGTCAAAGACTTCATTTTCCAAATCCCCCCTAAATGCGCTATGCTCCATGGTGAACGGTTCACACGGGAGGGCAGACCCATGCTCGCATCTGATGACGATCTCTTGAAACATGCAGAAAACTGGCGGCGCGCCGGGCGTGATGTGGCTATTGCGACGGTTGTTGAAACATGGGGTTCAGCGCCAAGGCCGGTGGGAAGCCACCTCATTATCGACGCCGAGGGCAATTTCATGGGCTCCGTTTCTGGTGGATGCGTCGAAGGGGCGGTTGTCACCGAAGCCATCGACGTGATCGAGAGTGGAGCGCCAAAGCTGTTGGAATTTGGCGTGGCCAATGAAACGGCTTGGCAAGTTGGCCTGTCCTGCGGCGGGCGTATCAGCGTTTATGTTGAGAAGG
Organism: uncultured Hyphomicrobiales bacterium; assembly: GCA_903900975.1. Taxonomy (GTDB): domain Bacteria; phylum Pseudomonadota; class Alphaproteobacteria; order Rhizobiales; family Beijerinckiaceae; genus CAIUPE01. Next base: position 4,842 of record CAIUPE010000151.1, read on the forward strand.
TCGCCTGATGGGTTCCTATCAGGTTTTACTTAGTTTTACCGTCGCAACCGCGATTTTTGCGTATGTTCCCGGTCCTGCGATTATGTATGCGATGGCGCAAACCATGGCGCTTGGGCGTCGCGGGGGCTTTATGGCGGCGCTTGGAATGCATATTGGCGGCTATGCGCATGTTTTGGCGGCGGCTTTTGGTCTGTCCGCTTTATTCCAATATGTGCCGGAATTGTTTCTTGCCGTTAAAATTGCCGGGGCCTTTTACCTCGTCTGGCTCGGCATCGATATGATCCGCAAAAGCAGCCTGGGTAGGGTTGAAACCATCGTGCCTAAAAGTGCACGGCGGGCGATGATGCAGAGCATTACGGTGGAACTATTAAACCCGAAAACGGCGTTGTTTTATGTGGCCTTCGTGCCGCAATTTGTGGACCCCTCGGCCGCCTATCCGGTGTGGGCGCAGTTTTTGATTTTGGGCGTGATCGTCAATCTCGCTTTCTCATCCGCTGATCTGGTGGTGATTTACTTTACCGCCGCCATTGCCAACCGCTTGAAGCAAGGCGGGCGATTGGCCCATGCGTTGCGGGTGGCAGGCGGAACGGTTCTTGTCGGGCTTGGTGCCCGTCTCGCTTTCGAACAGATTTGATTGGGGTGTTGCGATGGATCTTTCCCTACTCTCCAAGCTAAATGAGGAGCGCGCCGCGCGCCGCGCCGCCGTGCTGGTAACCGATATGGTGAGTGGCAAGCAAAGGCTGGTGCTTGAAGCGGACATCACCACTGATCCACTGGCCGATGTGCTCTCCGATGCGCTCCGCATGGGCAAAAGCGGCGTGGTAGAAACGCCTGACGGCAAGCTCTTTCTCACCGTTCAGGCGCCGATTGTCCGCATCATTGCCATTGGTGCCGTCCACATAAGCCAAGCGCTGGTGCCGATGGCTCACCAATTGGGCTTTGATATCGTCATCGTTGATCCACGAACCGCTTTTGCCTCGCCGGAGCGTTTCCCGAATGTCGAGATGCATGCCGAGTGGCCCGATGTCGCTTTGCCCAAACTTGGTGTCGACCGTTACACGGCCTTTGTTATGTTAACGCATGACCCTAAAATCGATGATCCGGCTTTGTTGATCGCGCTAAAATCGCCATCTTTTTATATCGGCGCGCTCGGCTCCCGAAAAACCCATGCCACGCGCGTGGAGCGGTTGAAAGAAGCAGGCTTTAGCGACGAGGACATCGCCCGCATCCACGCTCCAATCGGCTTGAACATTGGCGGCATAAGCCCTGCGGAGGTAGCGCTTTCGATTCTTGCGCAAATCACCGCCAAGCTGCGCTTAAAGCCAGACGGAACGCGGGCTTAACATGCGGTTTGGTCCAGTCCCGCTGAAAGAGGCGCTGAACGCCATTTCGGCCCATTCGCTGCGCTTGGGCGAACGGGTGATCAAGAAAGGCGCCCGCCTCACGTCGGATGATCTCGCAGCCATCGAAGCCGATGGCCGCATAGAGGTCATCGTTGCCTTAAATGATGAGGGCGATATCAGCGAGGATGAGGCCGCCGAGCGGCTCTCGGTGGCGCTATCGGGTGGGCATATCCGGCGGGATGTGGCCAATACGGGGCGCAGCAATTTATTCGCCGATACGGCCGGTGTGTTGCGCGTTAATGTTGATGCCATAAACCGGCTTAACGGTGTCGATGAAGCCGTCACCTTTGCGACATTGCCCGATTATCGCGCGGTAGAACGTGGCGAGATGATTGCGACGGTAAAAATCATTCCCTTTGCTGTTTCGGGCGTCGTTATCGACAAGGCACTTTCAGAAGCCAAAGTTTTGCCGCTGATTGAAGTGAAGCCCTTCCGCAAGCAAAAGGTGGCTGCGGTTTCAACAGTGCTGCCGGGCCTTAAACCTAGTGTTATCAATAAAACCCTGGCGGTGTTGGAAGGCCGTTTGGCACCCGCAGACTCAACCGTCGATTTCGACCTTCGCGTCCCCCATGACGCGAACGACGTCGCCAAAGCCATCACATCGGCGATTGCGGATGGTGCCGATCTTGTCATCGTCTATGGCGCCTCCGCCATCACCGACCGGCGCGACGTGATCCCCGCCGCGATTGAGTTAGCCGGTGGCCGCATCGAGCATTTTGGCATGCCGGTTGATCCGGGTAATTTGATGCTGGTGGGTGAGGTTGCGGGCCGCACGGTGTTGGGCGCGCCCGGTTGCGCGCGGAGCCCGAAGGAAAACGGCTTTGATTGGGTCTTGCAACGGACCATGGCAGGGATTCCGGTTAAACGTGCGGATCTGACCGGGCTTGGTGTTGGCGGCTTGCTGATGGAGATTATACAGCGCGGCCATCCGCGTGATCCGCATGCGGGTCCGCAGGACTAATGTCGGTTGCAGCGATCCTTTTAGCCGCCGGACGCTCCACCCGCATGGGGGCGAACAAGCTGTTGGAGCAGCTCAACGGCAAGCCCCTGGTGCGCCATGTGGCTGACGCTGCGCTCGCCTCAAAAGCGCATCCCGTTATTGTGGTGACGGGCCATCAGAATGAGCGGGTCGAGGCTGCGCTGGAGGGGCTTGATCTCGCTTTCGTTTATAATCCCGATTTCGCCGACGGGCTTTCAACCTCGCTTAAAGCGGGAGTGGCGGTTTTACCTGCCGAGGTAACGGCCGTCATTGTTCTGCTCGGTGATATGCCGCTCGTGACGTCAGAGGCGATGGATGCCGTGATCATGGCGTTTGCGGCGTCGCCGGAAAAAATGGCCGCCGTGCCTGTGCATAAAGGCGAGTGGGGCAATCCGGTGCTGCTCTCGCGCTCGGTTTTTGGTGAGGTCGCCACGCTCCAAGGCGATGCGGGTGCCCGTAAATTGCTGCAAGGACGGGTAGGGGATGTGCTGGAAGTGCCCGTTGCGAGCGATGCTGTCCTGATCGATCTCGATACGCCGGAAGCCTTGGCGAAAGCGCGGATGCAGGCCATTGAGGTGTGATCGAGACCTCTATTTTTGTATCCCGAAAAATATGGACAACCCCGAATTATTGGTGATACATTAAATCAATGAAGGTGACGTTTGATCCCGCTAAAAGAGATCATACCTTGCGTGATCGGGAAATGGATTTTCTTGACGCGTCACTCCTCTTTGAGGGGCTGGTTGTGACCTTTGAGGATCAACGGTTTGAGTATGGCGAGACGCGATATCAAAGCTTCGGCCATATGTATCAGCGCTTGGTCTGTGTGGTGTAGACGCCACGCGGTGAAGCCCGACATGTTATTTCGATGAGGAAATGTAATGAACGCGAAATCGCCAAATACACCCCTTTCCTTGACCGATTGGAACAAGGTTGATGCCCATATCATCGCACAGCATGAATATGACGAAGCGCCTGAATTAACCGATGAAATGCTGGAAATGGCTGAGGTTTCAAAGGGCGAAACGCTGATCCGTGAGGGAAATGGACCTTTGACCAAAGCGTTACGCGGGCGGCCAAAATCGCTGAACCCTAAGGAACAACGCTCCGTGCGCTTTTCCCCCGAAGTGCTCGACTATTTTCGCGCCACGGGAAAAGGCTGGCAAACGCGGATGGACGAGGCGTTGAAGGAGTGGATTGCGCGGCATTGAGGGTATGAGGGCAAGCCTGTTGTCTGGCTCCAACATATTTAAATGGATTGACATCTTAATTTTTGCATATACAAATATACATGAAAATCACTTTTGATCCAATAAAGCGGAATGCAACCCTCGAAAATAGGGGTTTGGATTTTGCCGATGCGGGTGATGTGTTTACGGAGATCGTTTTCGAACAAGAGGATGATGGGTTCGATTATGGCGAAAGCCGATACATTACCGTTGGATTTTTGCGAGATCGGATGGTCGTCATCGTCTGGACCCCAAGGGGTGACGCCCGCCATATTATTTCGATGCGAAAGGCCGATGATCGTGAACAAGCCCGATATGAAAAAAGACTGGGTTGACCCCGACGACGCACCGGAACTGACCGATGAGTGGTTTGATACGGCTGACCTCAAGATCAATGATCGACTCGTGCGGCGAGGGCGTCCGCGGGGTTCGAACAAGCAGCAGGTCGCTATTCGATTGGATGTCGATATCATCGAACGGTTCAAGGCTGACGGCGCGGGCTGGCAGTCCCGCGTTAATGCAGTGCTTAAAGACTGGATTTCCCGCCATTAAGCGCTGAAGCTCCGCAATCTTAGCCGCCCACCACCTTTACCGCTTACTTCTTCTTCCCCTCACCCCGGCATCGATCCGAGCAATATTTCACCTCGTCCCACACCTTCGCCCATTTTTTCCGCCATGCGAAGGGACGCTTGCACGCCGCGCAGGTCTTGCTGGGGAGATCTTCCTTACGGCGCATGGGGGGCATGGTTCACGGTCCCGTTAATCTGATGTCGTTTGAGCTGCGTACGCAACACAACGACATTCGGGTCACGCGTTTCGCGTTGAAGGGGATAAGACATGCTAGGCACCATCGCAATTTTTGGCGGATCGGGCGGCATCGGGTCAGCCGTGGCCCGCGCCATTAAAGCGCGGGGTTATCAAGTCCATCTCATCGGGCGCGATGCGGGGCGGTTGGCGTCTACCGCTGAAGCCCTTGGTGGTGCAACCTATTCAACCGCCGATGTCGAGGATGAAGCCTCTGTCATCAAAGCGGTTGCAGAAGCGGGCGAGACGCTGGCAGGCCTTTGTTATGCGGTGGGCACCATCAATCTGAAACCCGTGACACGGCTGACCGCTGACGATGTCGCTCGCGATTTCCGCATCAATGCCCAAGGCGCATTTTACGCGATCAAGGCATCGATACCGGCACTTAAAGCCTATTCCGGCGTGTCCTCGATTTTGCTGTTCTCGACAGTCGCCGTGCATCAGGGCTTCACCGCGCACGCATCGGTTGCCATGGCCAAGGGCGCGGTGGAGGGGCTAACGCTGTCGCTCGCTGCCGAGCTTGCGCCGAAAATTCGCGTCAATTGCATCGCCCCATCCCTCACCCGCACGCCGATGGCGGCACCTTTGCTGGCCAATGAGTCGATGGCCACAGCGATTGCCGGTCTGCATGCGATGCAACGCCTCGGAGAGGCAGACGACATTGCGCCTCTGGCCGCTTTGCTGCTGTCCAGCGAAGCGGGCTGGATTACCGGTCAATCGGTCGGTGTCGATGGCGGACGCTCGATGTTGCGCAACAAGGGATGAGCGGGGCAGGCGGATCGTTACGGCTGATCCTTGGCGATCAGCTGAGTGCTGGTATCTCCTCCTTGGTCGATCTCGATAGAGCCCGCGATGTCGTGCTGATGGTCGAGGTTGCAAGCGAGACGACCTATGTGCCGCACCACAAGCAAAAAATTGCCTTCATTCTCTCCGCCATGCGGCATTTTGCCAGCGAGCTGTCAGCGCAAGGCGTAACCGTCGATTATGTGAAGCTTGATGATCCGGAGAACACCGGCTCCTTTTCCGATGAAGTCGCCCGCGCCATCAAGCGCCATCGCCCCAGCCGGTTGATGGTTACCGAGCCCGGCGAATATCGGGTCAGGCAGTTCATGCAGGATTGGCAGGATGCATTCGGCTTACCCGTCGACATCCGAGACGATACGCGGTTTTTATCCTCGCCTGCCGAGTTTGCCCGATGGGCAGAGGGCAAAAAACAACTCCGCATGGAATTTTTCTACCGCGAGATGCGGCGCAAGACCGGCCTTCTGATGACAGGTTCAGACCCTATCGGCGGCCAATGGAATTTCGACAGCGAAAACCGCAAATCGCTCCCGAAAGGAAGCCAATTGCCATCCCGCCTTCGTTTTGAGCCGGATGCCATTACGCAAGACGTGCTTCGCATGGTCGGCGAACGCTTCACCCGTCACCCCGGCGAGCTGGAAGCCTTTGGCTGGCCCGTCACGCGGGCAGACGCGTTAAACGCGCTCGATCATTTTATCGATATTGCCTTGCCCTCCTTCGGCGATGTGCAAGACGCTATGAAACAGGGCGAAAGCTTTCTTTATCACGCGCTGCTTTCGCCCATGCTCAATGTCGGCTTGTTGTTGCCAGAAGAGGTCTGCCGCAAGGCGGAATTCGCCTATCACAGCGGCCACGCGCCATTGAATGCGGTGGAGGGCTTTATCCGCCAAATCCTCGGCTGGCGCGAATATGTGCGCGGGCTCTATTGGCTGAAAATGCCTGATTACGCGACAGGCAATGCATTAAACGCGCATCGGCCGCTTCCAGCCTTTTATTGGACCGGTGACACGCCGATGAATTGCTTGCGGCAATGCGTGGGTGACACGATGCGCAACGCCTATGCCCATCATATTCAGCGGCTGATGGTGCTCGGCAATTTTGCCTTGCTTGCGGGTATTAACCCCGCCGAAGTCGAGGAATGGTTTTTGGCCGTTTATGCGGATGCGTTCGAGTGGGTTGAATTGCCGAATGTCCACGGCATGGCGCTTTTCGCCGATGGCGGGGTGATGGCGTCCAAACCCTATGCCGCGTCAGGCGCCTATATCGACCGCATGAGCGATTATTGCGGTTCATGCGCCTATTCGCCCAAGGAGAAGCTTGGGGCCAAAGCGTGTCCGTTCAACTATCTCTATTGGGATTTTCTGGCCCGCAACCGGCCCACCCTTGGCGGCAATCAACGCTTAGCAATGCCCTATCGCACGCTAGCTGCGATGCCGTTTGAAAAGCGCGATCAGATTGCCATTGAATCGCAACGCTTTCTTGATGGGCTGTAATGTCACTTCCCACCTTTCGGATTGTTGCAGGCTTTGCTAAGCCATGACGCAACAGGAAGTGTAACAGTTATGACCACCCATCCGCCCCGCATCTCGACACTGCTCGCCACCATCGCCAAAAATGGCGAAGGAGATCGCATAACGGTCGGCCAGATTGTGGATGCCTTGGGCGCGCGCGGTTTCTCGCTGCTGATCGTTATTCTAGGCCTCCCCAACAGCCTGCCGATGCCGCCGCCGATAGCGCTGGTGAGCGGGTTTTTGATGGTGTTTATCTCGTTACAACTCATTTTTGGCCGCTCAGCCCCTTGGTTGCCGCAAGCGGTGTTGAAAAACTCGATCGCACGCCAAGATGTCGCCAAAGCGGTGGGCACCGCCATGCCATGGGTGCGATGGATTGAGAAGCTGGCAAGGCCGCGCCTCTCGCTGTTTGATCATGCCGCAAGCTGGCGCGCGCTTGGCTTCGGATTGCTTATTTTGTCGCTCGGTCTGGTGTTCGCATTGCCGGTGATCGGGCAAATTCCCATCGGCATTGCGCTATGCCTCATGGGTCTCGGCCTCGTGGAGCGCGACGGCTATTTAACCCTGATCGGCTTTGCCATCGGCTTAATGGGCGTGGCGTTTTCCTACGGCTTTATTGTTGCCGTTTTAACGGGTGCATCGCGGGTATTTTGAGAATGGCTTAACTTCCTTCTCCCTGATGGAGAAGCGAGTCTCTTCTTGGACCGCGCGGCTCCTGCCGCGCTCTTATAATGCGAGCCGGGAGGCTCGCGGTCCGAAATTGGTTCGGCTAAATCAACCCTTGCCCCTTCAAACTCGCATGCCCATTCCGGCCAATGATGATGTGGTCATGCACCAGCACGCCTAAGGGCTTGCCTGCATCCACAATCTGCCGTGTCATCGCAATATCGGCATGGGACGGTGTCGGATCGCCCGACGGGTGGTTATGAACCAGAATAACCGCCGTTGCCGAGAGTTCCAAAGCGCGCTTGACCACTTCGCGGGGGTAGACCGGCGTGTGATCCACCGTTCCGGTCTGCTGCACCTCGTCCGCAATCAAGCCGTTGCGCTTATCGAGAAACAGAATGCGAAAAATCTCCCGTGCCTCAAACGCCATAGATGCTCGGCAATAATCAATGACGGAAGTCCAAGAGCCCAGCACAGTACGCTTTTTAACTTCGCCTCGCGCCAATTCGCGACCCGCAGCCTCAATGAGTTTGAAATCTAGTGCTGTGGCCTCGCCGATCCCATCGACACCACACAGCCGCGTATAGGGAGCACCAAGCACTTCAGCGACCGAGCCAAACTCGGTAATCAGCTTTTTGGCGAGCGGTTTAACATCGCGTCGCGGAATGGTGCGAAACAGCAAAAGCTCGAGCAGTTCGTAGTTTTGAAGTGCCGCAACTCCCGCGCGAGAAAATCTTTCGCGCAACCTATGGCGGTGGCCTGCCGCGTGATCCTCCCCCTGTGTCGCTTTCGCGGGGGAAAGATCAGATGCGGCCATTGTTCAGGCTCCGGCGGTTCCGATGGGGGGCTTATCGAGGCCCTTGGGGGAGAGGGTGAAGATCTCGCACCCCATTTGGGTGACGCCGATCGTGTGTTCAAACTGCGCCGAAAGCGAGCGATCGCGCGTCACAGCGGTCCAGCCATCGCCGAGCACTTTCACTTCCGGACGCCCAAGATTGATCATCGGCTCGATGGTGAACAACATGCCGGGACGAAGCGGCACGCCTTCGCCCTTGCGGCCATAATGCAGAATATTCGGCTCGTCATGGAAGAGCTGGCCCAAACCATGGCCGCAGAAATCGCGCACCACGGTGCAGCGCTCGGCCTCGGCATAGGTTTGGATCGCGTAGCCGATATCGCCCGTGGTCGCGCCGGGCTTTACCGCCGCAATGCCGCGCATCAGGCATTCATAGGTGATGTCGATCAACCGTTCGGCGCGGCGCGGCACTTCGCCCACGCCATACATGCGGCTTGAATCGCCATGCCAGCCATCCACCACCAGCGTGATGTCGATATTGACGATGTCGCCATCACGCAGCGGCTTCTCATTCGGAATACCGTGACACACGACATGATTGATCGAGGTGCAAATGCCGCGCGTGAAGCCGCGATAATTCAACGGCGCGGGATAGGCTTTGTGATCCATCGCAAATTCGAAGGCCACACGGTCCAGATAATCCGTGGTAACGCCGGGCTTGACCAGATCGACCATCAGATCGAGCGCTTCCGCCGTCAATTTGCCAGCCTTGCGCATGGCCGCAAACGCGTCCTCGCCGAACAGCTTGATCTCGCCGGGACGGCGCTTGGTGGTTTGGGTGGCTTCGACGAAGGTCATCGGGCTCGTTTCGGTGCATAAAATGGATGGTTCAGATGTGGTGGAATTGCGCGCCATTTGCAAGCTTTTCATCAGGAGATGTGGGCAAACTGCATTTCGCGGTGCATGGCGGACAAAGCGCGCTTGAGCCCTAGCCGCGCAAGGCATTAAAAGGGGCAAGCAAAGGGGCCGCAGCATGACCAATGATATTCAAGATAAAGTGACGGCGGCACTGCTCGTGATCGGCGATGAAATTCTATCGGGCCGCACGAAAGATAAAAATATCGGCTATATCGCCGAATATCTCACCGCCATCGGCATTGATCTGCGCGAAGTCCGCGTTGTGTCGGATGATGAAGGGGCGATTATCGAAGCCGTTAACACGTTGCGCGTCCGCAATACCTATTTGTTCACGACAGGCGGCATCGGCCCGACGCATGATGATATTACGGCGGATTGCATCGCCAAAGCGCTTAATGTCGGCATTTCGCATGATCCGCGCGCGGTCGCGATGCTGAAAGAGCGTTACGCCAATCCGGAAGATCTCAATGAGGCCCGTCTGCGTATGGCGCGCATTCCCGATGGGGCGGATCTGATCGAAAACCCAATCTCGAAAGCGCCGGGCTTTATGGTCGCAAACGTCATCGTCATGGCGGGTGTGCCAGCCATCATGCAAGCGATGTTAGAGGGCGTAACGCCCAAGCTCAAAACCGGCAAAACCATCAGCTCAGTATCGATTGATTCAGGCGGTCTGCCTGAAGGCGCTTATGCGACGGGCCTAGGCGAAGTGCAAAAGGCCCATGCGGGTGTGATCATCGGGTCCTATCCGCATTTTGATGGCCAGCGCTTCGTCAACCAGATCGTGCTGCGCTCGCGCGACGAGGCGCTGCTTGAGCAGGCCAAAACCGCCGTTGCCGCCCTTATTGCCCAATTAAAATCCGCTAATCAGTGAGTATGTCATGACCCAAGCGCCAAAAGCCTTCCCCGTTTCGTGGGATCAATTCCATCGCGACGCACGGGCGCTTGCTTGGCGGTTGGCCGAATCAGGCCCGTTTTCCTCCATCATCTGCATCACGCGCGGCGGATTGGTGCCAGCGGCTGTCGTTTCACGCGAATTGGGCGTGCGCGTTATCGAAACGATCTGCATTGCGAGCTATCACGATTACGTCAATCAAGGCGAGCTGCAGGTTCTCAAGCACATTGCCGCCGATGTTATCGCCAGAGGCGAAGCAGGCGGTAAGGGCATTTTGGTGATCGACGATCTGGTCGATACCGGCAAAACCGCCAAAATCGTGCGCGATATCCTGCCCGACGCGCATTTCGCCACCGTATACGCCAAGCCGCTTGGCCGCCCGCTGGTGGATACCTTCATCACCGAAGTGTCGCAGGATACGTGGATCTATTTCCCATGGGATATGGGTCTCGCCTATCAGGCACCGATTGCCGAAGGGCATAAGGGGTAAGGGAAACGCTTTAGCCCCGCTGGCTTACATACATATCCTCGTCAATCTCGATCAAAGTCGGTCCTTTGCGACCCGCTGCTTCCGTTAACAGACGTGGCAGATCGTCGGCATGTGCAAGTGTCTCAGCCGCAGCCCCAAACGCTTTGGCCAATGCTATAAAATCAGGCGTGCCGATATCAACGCCAATCGGCTCGATCTGGCGCGACACCATGAAGCTCTTGATTTCGCCATAGCCGCGATTGTTCCAGATGATCAGGATAATCGGCGTTTGCGCTTCCACCGCCGAGGCGATTTCAGCCAGTGTGAACTGCAAACCGCCATCACCCATTACGGCGACAACCGGCCGTTTGGGAGCGGCAAGTTGCGCGCCAATGGCGGCGGGAAGCGCATAGCCCAGCGTGCCAAAGCCAGTAGCCGAGGCAAAGAAAGAGCGCGGCGTTTTGGCCGCATAGGCGACCGAGGCGGCATAAACGGGCTGCGCTGAATCACCAATGATCACAGCATCTTGCAAGGTGGCTTGAGTCTCGTTTAAGAGCGCCAGCGAGGCACGATAGACATCATTGACGTCCTCTTGCATCACGCGAGCCCGCGCTGATTTGGCCCGCGTGGCACCTGATCCGGCCGCGCCGGTTTCAAGCGCATCCAACAGCGCTTCAGTGGTCGAGGTGGCATCCGCCACGATCACGCAATCCGCTCTGTGGCCGCGCATGGCCTGCTCGGGGTCAAGATCAACGCGGATCAGTCTGCCGGTCAGCGTCGGCGCGCCGGTCTCGTACCAATCATAATCAGTCGGGCCGAATTCGGTGCCGATCGCCAAAATAACATCGGCCTCGGTCATGAGCGACCGCACAGCGGTAAGGCTCGGATTGCACGGCACAGCGAGCGGATGTTCGCTTGGCAAAATACCACGGGCATTCACCGTCATCACCAAAGGCGCATCAAGCCGCTCGGCCAGCAAGCGAAGCGGGCCAGCCGCATCCACAGCCCCACCACCGGTGAGAATCAAAGGCCGCGAAGCCCCTGCCAGCAGTTTCGCCGCCTCCGCAACCGCCTCACGCTGAGGCGCTGGGCGCAAGGGCAGGGCAGCCGCCCGCACGGGCGCATCACTCGCCACAGAAAGTCGGATAATGTCAGTCGGGATTTCAATATGCACGGGCCGTGGCCGCGCGCTGGCAAAAATCGCAAAAGCGCGGGCAAGCGCTTGATCAAGATCGTCTTTGGTGAAGACCGTATGGCTAAACGCAGTCAGCCCTTGGGCCAGCTGCCGCTGGTCTTTCAACTCGTGCAACCAACCTTCGCCCGATCCCATCCGGCCCAAACCATTAACCGCCGTAATCACCAACATCGGGATGGAGTCGGCATAAGCCTGCGCCATCGCGGTAGCGGCATTGGTCAGCCCCGGACCTGTAATCAGCAGACATACACCGGGCTTACCCGAAACGCGCGCATAGCCATCGGCCATAAAGCCCGCACCTTGCTCATGGCGCGGGGTGACATGGCGAATGCCGGTCAGCGGCAGACCGCGATAAAACTCAACCGTATGCACCCCCGGAATGCCGAAAATCGTATCAACCCCATAGGCTTCGAGCAATTGGGCGAGGTAAACACCAAGGGTGCGCGAGGAGGGTGTCGTCATGGTTCAGGCCTGTCCGGTAAGCGATATGGCGTAACGCACGATCCGGCGGCCTGCTTCGGCCAATTGGTCTTCGCCAACGGTGAAGGCCACGCGTACATAGCCCGATGCTGATGGGCCAAAGGCGGATGCGTCCAATACCGAAACGCCTTCCGCTTTAAACAATCCCCAAGCAAATTCATGCGCTGTCAATCCGGTCTCGCGCACATCTACCAGCGCAAACATGCCTGAAGCCGGACGCAAACATTTCAGGCCCGGCGCATGGTCGATATGATCGCACAGTACTTGGCAGCGCTTCAGATAGATCTCGCGCATTTCGCGTGTGATTTCCTCGGTTTGCGCGATACCGCACAGTGCCGCTTCCTGAATAAAGCCGGCGATGCCATAGAGCGAGCAGAGCGCTAAATTATCGGCATGGGTAATCAGCTCTTTCGGCGCGATGATCCAGCCAATCCGCCATCCTGTCATGGCGTGGGATTTGGAGAGCGAGCCAACCACAACGGTGCGCTCGGCCATGCCTGGAAGGGCTGCAATGCTCGAAAATTGACCGTCGAACACGAGATCGGCATAGACTTCATCGCTCACCACCCAAAGATCATGACGACGCGCAATGTCGGCAATGCCTTCGAGTTCTGACGGCGACAATACGACGCCGGTCGGGTTGCACGGATTGGCGATCAAAATACCGCGGGTTTTCGAGGTAACGGCCTTTTCAATCGCCGCAATATCGGGACGAAACAATCCATCGGCTGTTGCGGCCGCACGCACCATGGTGGCGCCTGTTGCGCCAATCGTCGCCTCATAGGTGAGATAGGCAGGCTCGACCACGATCACCTCGTCACCGGGGCCGAACAGACATTGGCACGATGAGAACAGGCCGTTTTGGGTGCCTGCTACGATCAGCACATTGTCCTCATCCAGCACTTGGCCGGTGCGCCGTGTTTGTTGATGGGCAACGGCTTTGCGCAAGGCAAGGCGGCCAGCCACCGTGGTGTAATGCGTGTCGCCTGACCGTAGCGCGGCGACGGCCGCGTCAATAATCGGGGCTGAGGTCGAAAAATCGGGGTCGCCAACGGAGAGCACAATCACATCTTCGCCGCGTGCTTGCGCGTCTTTGCCGGCGTTGTGGATATCCCAAGCTGTGACAGAACCGCCGCCAAGACTCTCAACCCGTGATGCAAAACGCATTTTCATCCCTTTTTTTTAATATCACTCGACCTCTACCGCACGTACGCGTTCGACCTCAAGCGATGATCCGCCCAAAGGCTAGACCCCTGCAATGCAGATAGCGCTTGTACGTCCGACAAACTACTGAAATAGTTCTGTCATGAAGGTGGGAGCGAGCCTTATGGGAAAACATAAATCCCAGACGGCTCGTTCCACTTGCCATAGATAGTGCCCTGAGAAGGGAATTGTCGGTTGGTCGCTTGCGACCTCAATTGTTTAAATAGGGATAGGGAAAACGCACATGATTAAGTCCATACTCAAAGGCGCAGCGATTGCGGCGATTGTTGTCTCCGCTACCTCGGCCATGGCCACCGAGAAACTTCGCATCGGAATCAGCTCCGAGGCTTATCCTCCGTTCAGCTCGCAAAATGCGACGAACCAGTGGGAAGGCTTCGAAATCGACCTTTTGGCAGCACTCTGCAAAGAGATGAAGGTCGAGTGCAAGATCGTCAGCACCGCTTGGGATGGCATCATTCCTGCGCTGAAGGCCAAGAAGATTGACGCGATTTTCTCGTCGATGTCGATCACGGCAGACCGTTCAAAAGTCATCGATTTCTCGGATAAATATTACAATACGCCAGCTGAAATCATCGGCAAGAAGGATGCGCCAGCCATCTCCACCGTTGCCAATCCAGACGGTAAGGGCGGCAAGATTGCCAACCCTGCGGATCTTAAGGGCAAGATCATTGGCGTGCAGACGGCAACCATCCATGCCGATTATGCCAACACCTATCTGAAAGATGCGACGATCAAGGTGTATGACACGACCGATAACCACAATGCCGATCTTGTCGCCGGTCGCGTTGATTACGCGCTCGAAGATTCGATTGTGGCTGACGAGTTCTTGAAGACGCCAGCAGCAAAAGACCTTGGTGTGAAGCTGATCGTTCCAAACGATCCGATCTTCGGCACGGGCGTTGGCGTTGGCATCCGCAAGGGTGACAAGCTGAAGGATCGCTTCAACGACGCGATCAAGGCCGTCCGCGCCAGCGGCGAATATGACGCGATTGCCAAGAAGTACTTCGCGTTTAACGTCTACGGTGATTGATACTTGCCTCTGACTTCCTTCTCCCCTTGTGGGAGAAGGAAGTTTCTTGCTCTGGGAAATCAAGCACCGCCCATGGACGCATCCCCATCCCTTCTATCCCTGATGAGCTTCAGCCAAGATGGTTGGGGCGCGCGGTTTATTGAGGGCGTTGCAGTCACGTTGCAGGTTTCTCTGGCGGCCTATGCGTTATCCCTCGTTTTCGGACTTTTAGGCGCAAGCGCCAAACTAAGCCCGTTTCGCGCGCTCCGCTGGATCGCTGATGCCTACACCACGTTGGTGCGCGCATTGCCTGAGCTCTTGCTCCTGTTGCTGGTCTTCTTTTCCGGTGCTGACGCGATAAAATTTCTTCTATCGTTTCTCGGCGATGATTATGCCGACGTCGAGGTTGACCCTTTCGCTGCTGCCGTTATTGCGCTCGGCTTTATTGGCGGTGCCTATATGACGGAAGTGATGCGGGGTGCGATCCTCTCCATCCCGATCGGGCAGATTGAAGCGGCTAAAGCCTGTGGCATGTCGCCCCTTTTACGTGTTCGCCGGATCATTTTACCGCAAATGTTGCGCTTTGCGCTGCCCGGTATGAGCAATCTCTGGCTGAATGCCACCAAGGATTCGTCGCTCATCAGTGTGCTCGGCAGCTTTCAGGATATCCTGTTCATGGGGTATCGCGCCGCCTCGACCACCAAGCATTATTCCTTTTTTTATTCGATGACGGCGCTATTTTTCCTGGCGGTGACCCTGGCTTCGATGGCGATCATCCGGCTTATCGAGGCGCGTGTGAACAGGGGCTATAAATGAGGGAGGGCCATACGAATGGATGAATCGCTGGCCTTTATGATCTCGATTTTTCCGCGCCTATTGGCGGCGGTTCCGCTAACGTTGAGCCTGACGCTCATTTCGGGTGTGATCGGCAATCTGCTCGCCGTACCCGTAGCCTTGGCGCGGCTTTCACCTAATCCGTTGCTGTGGGTTCCGAGCGCATTCTATATTCTTCTAATGCGCGGCACACCGCTTTTGGTGCAAACCTATCTGATCTATTACGGGCTCGGCGAAGTGTTGCCAGGCAGCTTTATCCAAAAGACGTTTTTATGGCCTTACTTAAAAGACGGTTTCTGGTACGCGGTGTTTGCCTTCTCGCTGAACACGGCGGGCTATACCGGCGAGATTTTGCGCGGCGCGATGTCGGCGGTGCCGAAAGGTGAGATTGAGGCGGCGGTTGCCTATGGGATGTCGCCTTGGCTCCGGCTGCGTCGGGTGATCTTGCCGCGCGCGATCCAGATTTGTCTGCCTGCAATGAGCGGCGAAACGATCCTGCTGTTAAAAGCCACCTCGCTCGCTTCCTTGATCACGGTTTGGGATATTATGGGCACGGCCCGCCAAATCCAGAAAGAAACCTATCAGATTTATGAGCCACTGCTGGCAGCAGGCATCATCTATATCGTGACCGTTTTTATTTTGATCCGGCTTTTGAATGCGCTTGAACGCCGGATCAACCAGCACCGCGCTGCACCAGTTTCGGCCTAGGGGAAGTTTTATGGATACGACACTCAAGGTTGAGGATCTGCACAAACGCTTCGGTGCTGCCGAGGTGCTCAAAGGCGTTTCACTCTCGGCCAATACCGGCGATGTGATTGCCATGATTGGCTCCAGCGGCTCGGGCAAGTCCACGCTGCTCCGTTGCATCAATCTATTGGAAACGCCGAATTCGGGCCGCGTCTATGTCAATGGCGAGCTGATCCGCATGAAGGCCTTGTCGGATGGGACCGCCAAGCCTGAAGACCAGAAACAGGTCGAGCGGATTAGGTCCAAACTTGCCATGGTATTCCAAAGCTTCAATCTCTGGTCGCACCGCACCATTTTAGAAAACGTCATCGAAGCGCCGGTCCATGTGCTCGGCGTGCCGAAGAAAGAGGCGATTGAAAAAGCCGAGGCTTTGCTTGCCAAAGTCGGCATTGCCGACAAACGCAATTTTTACCCCAACCATCTTTCCGGCGGCCAGCAACAACGCGCCGCCATTGCCCGCGCGTTGGCGATGGACCCGAGCGTGTTGCTGTTTGACGAGCCAACCTCCGCACTTGATCCGGAATTGGTGGGCGAAGTGTTGCAGGTCATGCGCAAGCTCGCCGAGGAAGGCCGCACGATGTTGGTCGTCACCCATGAGATGGGTTTTGCCCGCGATGTGGCGAACCAGATCGTGTTTTTGCATAAAGGCCAAATCGAGGAAGAGGGCGCACCACGCGAGGTTTTGACGCATCCAAAGTCGGAGCGCTTGCAGCAATTTTTGAGCTCAACCCGTCATTAAAGCAGGTTTTATCTCAAAGCCCCTGTTATTCACCCGAACGGCCTCCGCCATTACCTCAACCAGCGCTTTGACCACCTCAGTGCCACGGTTCGATAAGATGGCCCCATCCAGCGCCGTGATCCTGGTCAAAAACCGAACACTATTGGTGGCAAACACCTGATCCGCCTGCAGCAGATCTTCCAGATAAAGCGTCTTCTCGCTTACTTCGATCCCCAGTTTTGGCGCCTGATCGATCAGAAATTGCCGCATAATACCCGGCAAAACGCTGCCCTTGAGCAGCGGGGTTAAAAGAGAATTTCCTTTTACTATAAACAGGTTAGCCATGCTGGTGCAGGCGATGCTTCCGTCTGTAGACAGAAACAAGGCATCATCCGCCCCCTTTGCTTGCGCTTCCTTAATTCCCATCAAATTGTCGAGATAGGCCAACGTTTTCCGCGATGAAGTCGGCGAAGTCGGGTTGCGCCGAATTGCGGTGGTGGCCAGCGTCATCGCGCTAAAGGCAAGGCTCGGATTCCATGGCGTGCGTGTGGAAAAAACGAGCGGATTCATCGCCTTAGGCGGTACCAACCCGCGCGGTCCAGCCCCTCTTGTGACCGTCAGCCGGATAACACAGGGCGCAGGATCAAGCTGTGCAAGTTCGGTAATCGCTGCTTCAAGGGTTATTCGCTCAAGCGGTATGTCCAACTGCTCAGCAGCCGCCATTATCCGGTCAAGGTGAGCCCCCATCAGGAAGGGGAGGCCGTTAAAAGCGGGCAGGGTTTCAAACACTCCATCGCCGAGCAGAAGCCCCCGATCGGCAAGGTTAAACCGCGCGTCCTGCTCCTCAATCACCTTGCCATCATACCAGAGCATTATCCGTTAACCTTTTGGTAAGATTTAAAAAATTGCCGATCAATCGATGACCGTGCTCGGTCAAAATGGACTCAGGATGGAACTGCACACCAAACGTCGGATGCGTCCTATGCGCCAGTCCCATGATCTCGCCCTCATCCGATTGGGCCGTTACCCGCAGCGGTGAAGCAGCCTCATCCGGCAGCGTCACAATCAATGAATGATACCGCCCCGCATTGAAAGCATTGGGTATTTCAGCAAAAACGCCAGTGCCATCATGCCGGATCGGCGAGGCAATGCCATGCATCGGCCGTTGAGCGCGGGTCACGGTACCGCCAAACGCCTCGCCAATACACTGATGCCCGAGGCACACCCCTAATAAAGGCACATGGCCGGAAAAAGCATGGATGATATCCAAGGATAATCCCGCCTCTTTGGGCCCACAGGGGCCCGGCGATATGATGATCCCTTTCGGCTTTAGGGCTGCAATATCGGCGATAGTTCCGACATCATTGCGACAAATAAAAGTAGCTGCACCAAGCTCTTGGCAGTATCGGACGATGTTAAAAACGAAGCTGTCATAATTATCGAGAATGAGGATCATGCGCTGACCTCATCCCCGTCAGGCTGGCGAAAGGCTTGAAAAATACGCTCGGCTTTAATCAAGGTTTCGTCATATTCATCGCGAGGGTTCGACAGCGCCGTGATGCCGCCGCCAGCATGAAAGCGGGCGGTATGATCGCGAAACGTCACAGTGCGGATGGCGACATTGAGGTCCACCGTACCGTCAAAGCCGAAATAGCCGATTGAGCCGCAATAAATGCCACGGGGCACGCGCTCAACCTCGCCAATGATGTCCATAGCCTTGATTTTGGGTGCCCCTGTAATGGAGCCGCACGGAAAGGCCGCTTTAACGAGATCAACGCCATCGCACCCTTGAGCCAACTGCGCTTCGACCACGGACACGAGGTGATGTACCGAGGCATAGGTCTCTAAGCCGCATAAAATAGGCACTTTGACGCTAAAAGGCTCCGAAACGCGGGATAAATCATTGCGGAGTAAGTCCACAATCATGGTGTTTTCCGCGCGGTCTTTCACCGAATTCACTAGGGCTTGCGCTAATGCGGCGTCTTCCTCGGGAGTTGCCCCCCGCGCCGCCGTACCTTTGATCGGCCGCGCCTCGATATGGCGGTCTTTCAGCGTCAAAAAGCGTTCGGGTGAATTGGAGGTGATCTGGATATCGCCAAAGCCAAGATAGGCCCCAAAAGTAGCCGGGCTCATGGCGCGTAAGGTCTTATAAAAAGTGAGCGGGGCATAATCGTTCGGCAGCTGCGCGATAAACCGTTGCGCCAAATTGGCTTGAAACAGATCGCCTGATAAAATGCGCTCAATGGTTCCTGCCACTGACGCCTCGAAGCTTTCGCGGGCTACATCAAATGTCCACCGAGTAACAGGTGGATTAGACGGCAAGTGTGGT
Organism: uncultured Hyphomicrobiales bacterium; assembly: GCA_903900975.1. GTDB lineage: Bacteria > Pseudomonadota > Alphaproteobacteria > Rhizobiales > Beijerinckiaceae > CAIUPE01. Next base: position 23,846 of record CAIUPE010000151.1, read on the forward strand.
AGTGGCGCGTCTAGTTGCGATAAAAGTTCAGTAATCCGCTTTTCGGCCCGCTTTGCACGCTGGTCCGGCTCTGTTTCGGGCCAGCCGGATGACAGGATCATGCTCCGGTTCTCCGTGTGATCATGCACGAAAACCACATCGTAAAAGCCGAGTTCAATGTCCGGCATGCCGCCTTCAGGCGCGACCATTCCGGGCACCGTTTCGATCAACCGCGCCGCCTCATAGCTGAGATATCCGATGGCGCCGGTCTGGAAAGGTGGCCGTTCATGATCGGTCGGTAGTTGGTAACGCTCAAGCAACTCCCGCAACGCCTCAAATGGCTCAGCGCTCAAGGGTGCGTCATTCCAATACGCACGTTGATTGATGGTTTTGAAAACGCCGAAGGGGTTGGCCGCAACATAGGAATAACGACCGAGGCCGGATGGATTTTTCCCGCTATCCAGAAAGGCAAGGTGAGGCTGCCCTGCCAAAGCGTGGGCAACCGCTATCGGCTCGCGTCGATCAACAATACGGCAGTGCACGGCGCTCTTTGGCATGGCGATTCCCGTTCCCTCAGGAATTCGTAAGATAAACTCGAAGAGCTCGGGAGGGTCTGTTCAAATCGCGCCCGCTTCAGGCGGAATTTAGCCGATGAGCTTGCCAATCCAGCCTTTTTTCTTTTCCACAGCTTCGCCCTCAGGCGCTGGTCCGACAATTTCGCTGAATTTTTCGAAAAAATCACCTGCGAGCTTTTTCGAAGTGGCATCAATCAACCGGCCGCCGAGCTGGGCGAGTTTGCCGCCGATTTGGGCGCTGACAGTGTAGTGCAAAACTGTGGCCTCGCCATCAGCTTCAAGCGATACTTTGGCGCCACCCTTGGCAAAGCCCGCCGCGCCGCCCGAGCCTTCGCCGGTGATAGTGTAGCCATTGGGGGGATCGAGGTCGGAAAGCGTCACTTTGCCAGAAAAAGAGGCCTTAACCGGCCCGATTTTCAAGGTAACTTTGGCCGTCATCTCGGTATCGGAGGTTTTTTCAACCGTTTCGCAGCCCGGAATGCATTGACGCAGAACATCGACATCGTTCAGTGCGGCGTAAACGACCTCACGGGTGGCTTCAATGCGCTGTGAACCTGTCATATCCATGGTGTGTTTACTCCCGCCGATGATTTGAACCGTTGTGCCTTATGTAGCGCGGGTGGGGAGGTGTTGTCACGCCGGTTTGACGCTGCCAAATTCAACAATATGCAGCCAATCATGCAGCAGAGGCCAAGCGATCAGATGGCGCTCAACACCATTGGGCAGTGTATTCGCCGTCAAATGATCAAGCCATTGCCCAGCGAGCCCCAATTGCGATGCCAATACAGCGCTGTCGATAGCTTCCGTGGAAGTCGCTGCTTTTGGTAAGGGCTGGCCGGGCGGATAAAAGCCGGATAGCCGGTCATGAAATGTTGCCCAATGGCGGTGGGTCAGGCGGCCCTTGAAACTCTCAATGGTTGAGCGTGCCCGCGTTTCGTTTTCATCGTGAAATGTGTGTTGTCCCAGCATATTGGCGAAGAGGATGGCGTGGTCCGGATAGGCTTGCAGAATATCATCGAAGGAGCGGACCAAATTGAGCCTATGAAAATGGAGGCGCGTCTTGCTGCGTGCTATGGCCAAGCCGTGGTTGAACCGAAACAAAGTAGGGGCCAGCGGATCAATATCAATCGCATCAATGGTTTCAAATCGGCTGAGAAAACCGCTTGGCAGACACCAGCCAGCGCTGGGGCCCAACAAGAGAAGGTTTTTGGCCGGCGGCTGCCAATCCTGCAGACGCCCAGCCAATTCCGATTTAAAGTTTGTCCAACGCAACTGCCGCCACAGCGCCCGCCAATGCCAAACGGGTCCGCCACTCGGGGTAAAAAGGGCATTGTCGTAAGGATAGGCTATAGGGCCTGCGTCAGCACTCATTGGCCAAGATGGCTCGCGAAGAATTCCAGCGTACGTGTGCGTGCAAGCTCCGCGCTCGGCTTATCGTAGCTGCCGCGCTGATCGCAATTAAAGCCGTGATCGGCATGATAAACATAGACCGGCACTTTGGGTTGCGCCGCTTTTACCAAGTTCACGCCTTCCATGGGTATATGCTTGTCGAGCTCGCCGAAATGCAAGATCGTCGGCACCTGCGGCGTCTCGTCCTTCAACGCGACAATCCCGCCGCCATAATAGCCGACCACAGCCGAAAGCCCCGAGAGCTGGCAGGCCGATGCATAGGCCAAAGTGCCGCCCCAACAAAAGCCGACAAGGCCAACTTTGCCCGCTTGTTTGGCATAATCGATAGCGGCTGCAATATCGAGCAACGATTTTTCGCGCTTTATTTGCCCTACCAACGCCATGCCCTTTTGGGCATCCTCGCCGGTATAGCCAACCTCGAAGCCCTTTTCAGCGCGATCAAACAGCGCCGGAGCAATCGCTAAATAGCCATGCGAGGCATAAAGATCAGCAACGCTGCGGATATGCGAATTAACACCAAAAATTTCTTGCAGCACCACCACACCGCCGCGCGGCTTGCCTGCCGGCCTGGCAACATAAACACTGATGTCAAAGCCGTCTTTGGTTTTTAACAAAATAGTTTCGCTCATGGCTTGTTCTCCGCTTTCAATATTTTCTGTTGCTCGTGCAACCGCTTAACTGTCGCCTAGTTCCCTGACAATAGCGCTTATTACGCGGCTGTCGGTTGGCTCGGTTGCGGTGGGGAAGATATCGGTAAGTTCGCCATTGCGTCCGATGAGATATTTGTGAAAATTCCACCGCGGCGTGTCCGAAGGCTTGAGGCCCGCCGTCCAGCGATAAAACGGGTGCGCATCTGCGCCCTTGACGCTTTGTTTGGCGGTAATCGGGAAAGTCGCGTGATATTCGCCCTCAGCGGTCGCCATAATCTCTTCCGGTCCACCCGGTTCCTGCCCGCCAAAATCATTGGATGGGACGGCGATGACAACAAGACCCCGTGGGCCATAACGGGTGTAAAGCTGCTCCATACCTGCCAATTGGCCGCTAAATCCGCATTGCGAGGCTGTATTGATCACAAGAATGGGCTTGCCCTTGAAGTCGGCGAGTTTGATCTCGCCGCCCTGCAAAGCAGGGAATGAAAAGCTCCACGCATTCACCGCGCTGGAATTACCCGCGCGAGCAAGCGATGGAAATAAAGCAAGGCTTCCCATGAGCATGAGGCTTTTCCGGCGGCTGAATGAGGTCATTTTTCGCTCCTATTGTCCCGTAACCCAAGGCTTCATACGCGCTACTTTGCTTGGCGGATGTGCGATCTGCTCGTCCATCATGTCGCGATCACGCCGAGGTATGACGAGCACAGCCTATCCATGAAGCCCTTAGCCGGACTATAAGCCCGCCATGGATTTTCTTGATCAACAATTTTTTGATGAGAACGGCCGCCGCATGGGCGGGTATGGCCGCACGCTTGTCATGGGCATTTTAAACGTCACACCGGATTCATTTTCTGATGGCGGCCGGTTTGATTCCGTTGAACGGGCTGTCCATCACGCGCTTTTAATGGCGGGTGAGGGCGCGGATATTTTGGATATTGGCGCTGAATCGACGCGGCCCGGCCATGAAGTGGTGCCTGTAGACGTCGAAATTGCCCGTCTCGTGCCTGTTCTTGAAGCGTTGAAGGGGCAGATAAAATGCCCCATTTCGGTAGACACAACGAAATTTGAAGTAGCGAGGGCCGCACTTGAGGTAGGCGCTTCGATAGTCAATGATGTTTGGGGTTTTCATAAGTATCCTGCGCTAGCCGAAATAGCGGCATCCCATCAGGCGGGTGTGGTGCTGATGCATAATCGCGCCTCCATTGATCCCGCTATCGATATTATGGACGATATGCTGCGGTTTCTGGACATATCGCTTGGCATCGCAATGAAGGCGGGAATTCCGCTTTCGCGCATTGCGCTTGATCCGGGTATCGGGTTTGGCAAGACGCTCGAGCAAAATCTGCAATCGATTGCTCATCTTGAGAAGTTGCAGGTTTTGGGCTGTCCAATCTTGGTCGGTGCTTCTCGCAAATCCATGATCGGCAAAATCATTGATTCAACAACCGATGAGCGGTTGCCCGGCACGCTTGCGCTCCATACGGCGTCTATCTTGCGGGGCGCTGATATTATTCGGGTGCATGATGTAAAAGAGGCTGTGCAGGCGGCACGCGTCACGGACAGGCTGAAGGAAATCTGATGGATAAGATCCGGATCAACGTCACCAAGCTTTCGCTCTTCGCCTATCATGGGGTGAATGATGAGGAGCAGCGACTTGGCCAACGCTTTTATGTCGATTTGGCTTTGACGGTCGGCCAAGTAAGCGCGACCCAGAGTGATCTTCTCGATGGCACGATTTCCTATGAGCATGTCATTCACGAAGTATCCGACGTTTTTTGTGGCACAAAATTTCGCACCATCGAACGCGCAGCTCGTGCGGTATCCGATGCCGTAATGGCGCGCTTTCCGACGATTGAAGGTTTGGTGGTTACCGTCCACAAGCCATCGGCACCGGTGGCGGCTATTTTTGACGATGTAGCCGTGAGTGTGGAAGCCACCCGCAATGTCTGAGGCCTTGCTGAGCATTGGCAGCAATATAGGTGATCGCGCTGCCAATCTGATGGAGGCGGTGCGCCGGTTAGGGTCGGAGCAGGGTATTACGGTAAAGGCAGTTTCGCCTTTTTATCGTACCGCGCCGGTGGGCCCCGTCGTGCAAGACGATTTCATCAATGGTGCCGTCAGGATCACCACCGAGCTTCAGCCTGAGGAATTAATGCGCCGCTGCTTGGCCATAGAGGCCCAGATGGGGCGAGACCGGGCCAATGCGGTGCGGTGGGGACCGCGACTGATCGATATTGATATTATTCTGTTCGACGATATCAGCATGCACACCGACACGCTGGACTTGCCACATCCGCGTTTTCGCGAACGCGCCTTTGTCTTGGTGCCGATGGTCGACATCGCGCCGGAATGGGTTGTGGCAGGGCAGACTTTGGCAGACTTATCCAGCACGATGGATCGTGCTGGCATTGAGCGGGCCTGATCAGATCGGCTTTAAACCCGCCTCAATCTCTTTGCGGCGTCCTTCCAGAAATGGCGGCAAAGAGAGGCTTTCGCCTAAACTCTCCATTGGCTCGTCAGCGTCAAAGCCCGGACCGTCGGTTGCGATTTCAAACAGAATGCCATTTGGCTCGCGGAAATAGAGCGAGTGGAAATAGAACCGGTTCACCTCGCCCGAAAACGGCACTTTGAGCGCGGTCAAACGCTCTGTCCATGCATGGTATTCGTCCATGTTAGGGGCGCGGAAAGCGACATGATGCACGGCGCCTGCGCCATGTTGCCCCCGTGGTAAATCGGTGCGCTCGACGACATGGATTTCAGCCGCAGCGCCGCCCGGACCCATTTTATAGACATGGACGCGATGGTCGGGGCTGTCGGGTGATTTATAGTCGCGCACTACTTCCATGCCGAGAATGCGCGTGAGCGCCAGATCGGTATAGCGTCGGTCGGAAACGGTGAGTGTAATCGGCCCGAGGCCACGGATTTGATGTTCGGCGGGCACGGGGCTTTTTTCCCAGGGGTGCGCCTCACCCACGCCGCCATCATCCACAAGCGCCAATCTTTGGCCCTCGGGATCTTCAAACAATAAGGTCAGGCGGCCATCGTGAACGGCGGTTTTACGATAAGACAGCCCCGCATCCGCAATCCTTTTTTCCCAATAGGCCAGCGACTTCACCCCATTCACCCGCATAGCTGTGCGGGTGATCGCATTGGTGCCGCGCTGCTCGGGGCCAACCGGCCAGTCGAAAAAGGTGATGTCGGAACCGGGCGAGGCTTTGCCGTCCGCAAAAAACAGATGATAGGCACTAACATCATCCTGATTGACCGTCTTTTTGACCAGGCGCAGACCAAGCACTTGAGTATAGAAGTCGTGATTGCCCTTCGCATTAGCGGTAATGGCCGTCAGATGGTGGATGCCTTGAAGCTGCATAACAATCCTCAGTTGGTTCAATTAATGCCCCGCATATGGACGTTTGGCGACTGGAATGAAAGCCCCAATTCGCTTGCAAGGGTCTAAGAAAAGAGGGGAAGAAGATCCTAATGTCCCTTCGGCTCGTATGCGTGCCATGACAGCAAAATCGCATCATCTGGACAACAATCCCGAGCTCACTGTGTTTTATGATGGGTCGTGCCCCATCTGCCGAACAGAGATTGCCCATTACCAGCGTTGTGTTGGTAGCGAGGCGATCAGCTATGTCGATGTTTCGAAGGGAACATCCGGGGCCTTGGGCTGGGGACTTGACCGCGAAACTGCGATGAAGCGGTTTCATGTTCGCCAGGCGGATGGTCGGTTGGTGTCGGGTGCGAAGGCCTTCACACTGGTCTGGTTGGCCTTGCCAAGGTGGCGCTTTTTAGGGCGCGTTGCGAGTTATCCGCCAGTTACGATGGTGTTAGAAGGCCTCTATCGCTTTATTTTACCGCTGCGATCTGGCCTGTCGCGCGCGCTTCGTCATTTTCTGCAGGTCTGATCTGCCTCGATTGGGATTGATGAATGAGCGGGGGCAATCATAAGCATGCTTATTATAAGCATGGTACTTATCGAATGTCGCAGCTGTCGTCACCTCGTCGCGAACTTGGTTTTTTGTTGTCGGACGCAGCACGAGCCTTGCGCACGGTTGTCGATCAGCGCGCGCGCGAGGTTGATATGACACGCGCACAATGGTCGGTATTGGCTCGGGTTCAGCGATGCGAAGGGCTAAAGCAATCCGATCTTGCCGCTCAGATCGAAATAGCGCCAATCACCTTGGGTCGAATCGTTGATCGTTTGAGTGCATCGGGATTGGTCGAGCGCCGGATTGATCCCGACGACCGGCGCGCCAACCGTCTCTATCTCACGAAGAACGCGACTCCAGTGCTCGAAAAGCTTTCGACGATTGGCGAACAGGTCATGCAAGAGGCGCTTTTTGGGCTAGACGACGACACGATGAAGGCGCTTTCAGCGAGCCTCCTCATCATCAAATCCAATTTAAAAGCGTGCCATGCGGCACCTTCAAATCAAGTCGGTAATGGAGTTAACAATGACTGATTCACCCCCGATGCCATCAAAGCGTCAGGCGATGCTCAACAAGCGGATCGTGTTGCTGGTCGGTGTGCCACTGGTGGCGTTGGCCGGAGCCGCTGCGATTTATCTGGCGGGAGGTCGGTATATTTCAACTGACAATGCCTATATCGCAGAACAAAAAGTCATTGTGACCCCGTCAGTGTCCGGGCGCATCATATCTATCGTCGTTGCCGAGGGGCAGCACGTCAATCCGGGCGATCCTCTCTTTGTAATTGATCCGTCCTCGTATGAATTGATCGTCAAGCAAGCCGATGCCCGCTTGGCGCAAACGATGAGCACGTTTGAAACCCTTCGCATATCGTTAAGCAGTCTCGATCGCCAGGTTTCGCTCGCCAACGAGACTTTGGCGCTTCGCCAAGCGGATTCGGATCGTAAAGCCGAGTTATTGGCGACCAAAGCGGCCTCACGCAATGACGTGGATAGTGCAACCATCGCATTGTCGTCAGCCAGAACCGTTCTGGAGTCCTTGCTGCAACAAAGGGCCACAACATTGGCCCAGCTTCAGGGAAATCCCGATCTTCGAATTGACGATTACGCGCCCTATCTCGAAGCAAAAGCAGCACGCGATCGTGCCTTGCGGGATTTGGAAAGCACTACCGTCCGTGCCTCGATTGCCGGTATTGCAACCCAAGTGACGGCCATCCAAATGGGTCGGTATATGACCCCCGGATCGGCGGTTCTGGCGCTTGTCGATGATGGGCATCCATGGGTTGTTGCCAACCCCAAGGAGACTGACCTGACTTATGTTCATCAAGGGCAACCCGTTTCGATTACGGTCGATGCCTATCCGGGTCGGGTCTGGCACGGGAAGGTCGCTTCGCTCAGTCCGGGGACGGGTGCAGAATTTGCTGTTCTGCCGCCTCAAAATGCCAGCGGAAATTGGGTGAAAGTGGTTCAGCGCGTGCCCGTTCGCATCGAATTTTCAGAGGGCAATGATGTGCGCGACCTTCGTTCGGGGATGAGCGTGCAGGTTGAGATCGATTCAGGTCGGATCCGGACCGTCGGTTCGTTGCTGGGCTTGGCGGCTGTGGCGGACCCGCTCAAATGAATGCTACCAAAGACGAAGCCTTTAAACGCTATGCGCTCACCGCTTGTGTGATGATGGCGACCATCATGCAAGCGCTCGATACCACAATCGCCAATGTGGCCTTACCCTATATGCAGGGCTCGCTTTCGACCACTCAAGATCAGGTGAGTTGGGTGTTGACGTCGTACATCGTGTCGGCGGTCATCATGACGGCTCCTTTGGGGTGGATGTCGATGCGTTTTGGCCGCAAGAAACTCTTTATCGTCTGCGCCGCCGGATTTACCATTGCTTCGATGTTGTGCGGCGTTGCGCAAAATATCGAACAGATGGTGCTTTTTCGCCTGTTGCAAGGCATCTTTGGCGCAGCTCTCGTGCCACTATCGCAATCTGTCATGCTGGATGCTTATCCCATCGAGCAACGGGGGCAGGCGATGGCGATATGGGGCATGGGCGTGATGCTGGGGCCGATCATGGGACCAACCCTTGGGGGGTGGCTTACCGAAACTCTAAGCTGGCGTTGGGTCTTTTTTGTCAATCTCCCCTTCGGGATCATCACCGTGCTTGGTCTTTCGGCCATAATGGACGAGACCGCAGCTCGAATAGACTCGCGGTTTGACTGGCTCGGCTTTTTGGCGCTTTCGACAGCCATCGGGGCTTTTCAGCTGATGCTTGATCGTGGGCAAGAGGTGGGCTGGTTTGATTCTCTTGAAATTTGGATTGAAACGTCCATTGCCTTTGCAGGGCTTTACATCTTCCTTGCGCATGCTTTTACGACCGAACGCCCCTTTATTCCCTTGGCTGTGTTTAAGGATTGGAACTTTTCGATCGCCTTGCTTTTGATGTTTGTCGTCGGCGTTATTTTGCTCGCAACGATGGCGCTGGTTACCCCTTATATCCAGAATTTGATGGGCTATCCGGTCATGGCTTCTGGGGTGCTGTTGGGCGCTCGCGGTATTGGAACCTTGGTTGCCATGATGCTGGTCGGACGAATGTTGAAGAGCATTGACGCGCGGCCACTGGTTGGGATCGGACTAATGGCTTCGCTGTGGTCGATTTGGGAGATGGTGTGGTATTCGCCGGACACGTCGGCCAGTTGGATCGTGATCACCAGCATTGTGCAGGGCTTTGGTTTGGGCTTCATTTTTGTGCCCCTCAACAGTGCTGCTTTTGCAACGCTTTCAGCGAGCTTGCGAACCGATGGCGTGGCCCTATGGACACTCATCCGAAATCTGGGCAGTTCGATTGGGGTTTCTATTGTTATAGCTCAACTAACTTCCGGCATGTCGCTCTATCGAACCCGTATGGCGGAGACTTTAACGCCGTTCTCCCTCGGCCTACCCATGAGCGGGGTCAGCGATATACTGGATCCGATGACGGCGGGGGGGCAGGCTATGCTGGAGCAGTTGGTTATGCGGCAAGCGGCAATTATGGCCTATAGCAACGATTATCTTCTCATGTGTCTTGTGACGCTCTTGGCCTTACCCTTAGTGTTCTTGTTGCGAAATCCAAGTATCGCTTCAAATTCGCCGGCACCTGTCATTCATGCCGATTAGGCATATTTTTAATGACATAAGTGTTCGATTAACATGGCCCGCTCTTCCAAATTTGAAATCATGCGGTAAGGTTCGGCTTGGTTTGCAATCATCCTCCCTAATGGAAATGGAATACGATGTCTGACCTCGCTCCGCCGGTTGAAAATTTAATGATCGAAGACATTAAGGCCGGCCTCGCATCGGGTACGATGATCGTGGTCGATGTCCGTGAGACTCATGAATTTGAGGCTGGCCATATTCCGGGATCGGTATTGGTCCCGCTTTCGGTATTTCAGGTGGCTGACATTCCGGAAGCAAAGGGACGTCGAATCGTATTGTCATGTCGCTCGGGTCGTCGATCGCTGACGGCCGCTGCTATGGCCTTTGAACAGGGTCTGGCGATCGACGCGCATTATGCTGGCGGATTTCTCGATTGGGTTCAGCATGGCCAAGATGTTGCCGATGGGCTTTAACGTCACCAACGCGACGAACGATCGCAGTCAAACGCCATCGCCAAACCATAGCGTGCGGCCTTATATTCATTTTTGTTGAAATTGTTGAAGTCGAGGAAGAAGCGATGAGCGTCAAGAAGTTCGGAATTGGTCAACCGATCCGTCGGGTTGAAGATGTGCGCCTTTTGACGGGCGGTGGCCATTACACCGCCGATTATTCACCCGACAAAGAACTCGTATCGTTTGTACTTCGCAGTCCTCATGCACATGCGAATTTCACGATTAAGGATATTGCGGCGGCTAAGGCAATCAAAGGTGTCAAACTGATTTTGACTGCAGATGATGTCGCACATTTAGGGGATGTGCCTTGCCTCGCCCCGCTTCGGAACGATGATGGTACGCAAAACCTCGTCGTGGACATTCCAATCCTGGCCAAAGGCGTTGTCAAATATGTTGGCGACGCAATTGCTTTTGTCGTCGCCGAGACCCTTCATGCTGCGAAAGATGCAGCTGAAGCGATTGAAATCGACTTCAAAACATTGCCCGCCGTGTCCGATATTCGGTCGTCGCTGGCAAAAGGGGCTGCCTCGGTCTGGGATGCGCAGAAGGATAATGTTGCATACGAAAAATATCTCGGCGATACCAAAAAGGTCGATGCTATTCTCGCTCAAGCCCATCGCGTTCTGACGATCGAAATCGAGAATAACCGATTGGTCACAAACTATATGGAGACGCGCGGCGCGGTCGGCGAATATGATTCCGCGACCAAAACCTTCAAGCTGACCTGCGGTAGCCAAGGCGTTCACGGTCTCCGGGATGCCCTCGCCGAAAAAATTCTGAAGGTAAAGCCGGGCAATGTTCACGTTATAACGGGCGATGTCGGTGGCGGCTTTGGAACCAAGAGTTTCATGTATCGTGAATATCCGCTCGTGCTTGAAGCGGCCCGTTTGTTAAAACGTCCTGTAAAATGGATCGCCGATCGCGCCGATCACTTTTTGGGTGACGCCCATGGTCGGGATAATATTACCACGGTCTCTTTAGCGGTTGATAAATCAGGTAAATTTTTGGCCCTTAAGGCCGATATCATTGGCAATATTGGAGCTTACTGCTCGCAATTTGGGCCATATATCCACTATCTCTGCGCGTCGATGATGACGGGTGTTTATAAGACTCCCGATATCGCGGTAAAATTGCGGGCTGTATATACAAATACCGTTCCCGTTGATGCGTATCGTGGTGCCGGTCGGCCAGAAGCCGCTTATAATCTCGAGCGCCTCGTCGATTATGCCGCACGCGAATTGGGCATGAAGCCGGAGGTCATCCGCCGGAAAAACTTTATCCGTCCCGAAGCCATGCCTTACAAAACACCGATCGGTGATCGTACCTATGATACCGGTAATTTCGATCAACACATGACTCAGGCCATGCTGGTTGCCAATTGGGATGGCTTTAAAGACCGCCTCAAAGCCTCCAAAAAGGTTGGCAAATTGCGTGGCATTGGGATTGCCACCTATATTGAGTGCACCGCTTGGGGTAGTGGTGAGGAAGTGGCCGTCGAACTTTCTCGCGATGGTTCGGTTACCGTCTTTTCGGGGACGCAATCGAACGGACAAGGCCATGCGACGGCCTACGCGCAATTTGCGTCGCAGCATCTCGACCTGCCACTCGATAAAATCAAAGTGGTTCAAGGGGATACGGCACGGGTTGCAACGGGTCATGGCACGGGAGGGTCGCGCTCCATCCCGGTGGGAGGCGTTTCTACTTATATCGCGTCCAAGAATTTGGCTGAAAAGCTAAAGAAGCTTGCGTCTGATAAGCTTGAGACCAATGTTTCTGATCTCGAAATTGTTGATGGTAGCGTTAGAATTGCAGGCACCGATAAAAAGCTGAGTTTTGCCGAGATTGCCGAATTGCCCAATGCAACACCGGATATGCTGCAAGGCTTGGGGGATTTCACCCCGCCCGATGCGACTTATCCGAATGGAACGCATGTTGCCGAGGTTGAAGTTGACCCGCTAACGGGTACCGTTGAGATCGTCAACTATACCATATGCGATGATTTCGGGATCGCTGTTAACCCGCTGCTGCTCGCCGGTCAGGTTCACGGTGGCGTGGCCCAAGGGATTGGGCAGGCGCTGATGGAACACACAGTTTATGACAAAGATGGGCAGCTTATTTCGGCAAGCTTGATGGACTATGCCTTACCCCGTGCGGATAATTTGCCCAATTACCATTTCGAGACAAAAAATGTGCCGTCAACGACCAACCCACTGGGGATCAAGGGGGCTGGGGAAGCCGGCTCAATCGGATCGACACCGGCCATCATGAATGCGGTCATTGACGCACTCGATCACGGCTACGGCATCCATCACCTGAACATGCCAGCCACGCCTTCACGCATTTTTGAGGCGATCCAAGCCGCCAGCAAATGGGCTGCCGAATAGCAGCGTAAGTTAAGTTATGGAGTAATACCGAGCTAGTAACGGCCCGCGATTACTCCATAACGGCAGCCTTCAGAATACAGACCATAGTGGCATGGGCAGGCTGGTTCGTCACGTTCCGGACAATATGCGGGCGATCACAGCGATAGCGAAGCGTTTCACCCGCTTTCGCCGTTTGGATCGTTCCTGCAACCTCGACTTCAAATTCGCCCTCTAGGACCGATAGACATTCGATGGAGCCTCGCTGGTGTGAGTCTGACTCCAAGACACCACCTGGTTCGGCATGGACGTCGTACCATTGCAGCCATTCAACTGTCTTGATCCAGCCGATGATGCCAAGGCGTACTTTCCCGTCGTCGGACAGAAGGATGGGCGTATCACCCCGCGACTTCTTATCAATGAAGGGCTCGTCCTCCGACACCGAAAGGACGCGTTCGATCGAGATATCAAGGGCCTGCGAGAGCCGCCAGATGGTTGCTAGTGTCGGATTGGTCTCGTTCCTCTCAATCTGGCTGATGATTGATTTTGCCACCCCGGATTGTTCGGCCAATTCGGAAAGCGAAAGGTGATAGGCTTTTCGGAGTCGCTGGATCGTTTTGCCTAGTTGACCCGATAGGGCGTGCGCACCGCTTTCTAGAACACGCACCTTGTCTTTGCCTTCGACGCCCATCTTTGCCCCGCTCGATGTGAAGGTGAGACGTTTCCGCCCCATCGTTTGATACTAAGAACGTTTTCGTTCAATAAATCAGTCTAATTTGTAAGGCAAGATTTTATACAAGGATCGGCATGGAGCGAGATGTCCGCGCGGACAAAGGCGCGTCCCAACATCTTGGACACGGGGCCAGGCGCGAAATTATTTCCAAAACGCATGAAAATGATGAACAGGCCCACTACCGTGTCCAATCATGAGCGTGGATGATGCGCTTAAAGCCTGCGTTACATAGATTTTGGCCGTTTCGACAGCGTCACGGAGAGAGCATCCTTTTGCCAGTTCGGCCGCAATTGCCGATGATAAAGTGCATCCCGTGCCGTGGGTATTTGGTGTCGAAATCCGCTGAGCCCTAAAACGCTCTGTTCCGGAAGGTGTAACTAAAAAATCGATGCTTTCCGATCCTGAGCCATGGCCACCCTTCATGAGGACGGCCCTCGCACCCATCGACAAAAGAGCTTCGCCTTGCTTCTGAATCGTCCGATCGTTGTCGGCCGCCGGCTCGCCGAGCAATGCTGCCGCTTCTGCCAGATTCGGCGTGACAAGGGTTACGCGTGGAAAGAGGGAGGAGACAATTGCACTGATCGCATCATCTCGAATAAGACGGTCGCCGCTCGTGGCCACCATAACAGGATCAAGGACAACCCATCGCGGGGTCCATTTATCGAGCCCTGCCGCTACAGCTGATATGATATCCGTTCGGCTCAACATTCCAATTTTCACAGCATCAATGGAAAGATCTGAAAAGATGGAGTCCATCTGGGCGGTTACAAAGTCAGATGGCACGTCGTGGATGGCCGACACCCCCATCGTATTTTGCGCGGTAAGTGCCGTAATCACGCTGGCGCCATATATGCCGAGTGCTGAAAATGTTTTCAAATCGGCCTGAATTCCGGCCCCCCCGCCGGAATCTGATCCTGCAATCGTCACGGCAATGAGCGTCATACTAACCTGCTTGCGGGTGTTGTTCTGCCAATCGAGCAGCTCGGCTTATGGTGCGCTCCCGATAAACGACATAGAGCCCGGAGGCAATGACCAGGCCAGCTCCAATGAAAACCGCAGGATGGGGTATGTCACCGAAAAGGAAAAAGCCGATCGCTACAGCCCAAATCAGCGTGGAATATTCGAACGAAACGATCACCGAAGCGTCTGCAAAACGATAGCTCGCTGTAATCAAGATTTGTCCGATTCCACCGAGGAAGCCGGAGCAAATGAGCAGAATTGCCTCACGAGCGGGCGGTGTTCGCCATTGAAAAATTGAGCTGGCGAGCCCGACACAGGTTGTGACGGCTAAAAAATAAAAGACAATCGTACCTGTCCGCTCCAGTTGTGCCAATTTGCGGATCTGGATCGATGAGAACCCATTGCACGCCGAAGCTGCAAGTCCAGCAAGCGCACCAAGGGCTGGGCCAACCGTATAGTAAGCAGCAATGTCACGTTGGGCCAAATGAGGGGCCACCATAACAAGTGTTCCAACAAAGCCAATTCCGACCGCAAACCATCGGTACGGGCGGACGACTTCCTTGAGTAAAAATGCTGCCAAAACCGTGGCAACCAAAGGCGACAAATAGCCAATGGCTGTTGCATCGGATAACGGCAGGAGGGCTAATGACGCAAAGCCGAAATACATACCGCCGGAGCCGGAAATAGAACGAATGAGATGGCCGCCCAACCGGGTCGTTTTGACAGCCCCCCGCAATTCATCTGTCCACCAGAGCCAGATGCCCAATGGTACCAGCGCGAAAAACGCTCGAAAGAACATTAATTCGCCGATAGGCATATCGTTGCTGGCAAGTTTTACCAATGTCGACATCGCCAGAAAGGCGAATGTCGACATGATCTTTAGGCCGATACCGACAAGTGGGTTCACAGAATAGGCGACCTATGTTGCGACCTTAGAACGCCGAACGGAATGCCCCGCCGTCAATCAGGAAATTCTGCCCGGTAATGTAACCTGAGTGCGCGCTTGATAAAAAAGCGGCTAACTTTCCAAATTCATCCGCATCACCAAGTCTTTTGGCTGGCACTCCGGCAATCCGGTCAGCTCTTACCTTGTCTTCGGCGACGTTCAATCGCGCCGCAGCATTGGCAAAATTGCTTCGAATACGATCCGTATCAAACATTCCAGGCAAAATCGCGTTAATCGTTACATTTGCATGCGCGACATCGCGCGCGACACCGGAAAGAAAGGCCGTTAAACCGGCGCGTGCACCAGACGAAAGATCAAGTCCGCTTATCGGCGTAAGGACCGATGCCGACGTGATGTTCACAATCCGGCCAAATTGACGGGCGACCATGCCATCGATGACACGCTGGACCAATTCGATTGGCGTTACCATATTCTGGACAACGCCTCCGACGATGGCTTCTCGGTCAAGGGTTCTAAAATCTTTAAGGGGTGGCCCACCATTGTTGTTAATCAGAATGTCCGGCTCCGAACAGGCTGCGAGCAGCGCATCTTGTACGGCAGATTCAGAAACATCGCCTGCAACTTCGTGTACAATCGCACCCGTCAAAGCACGAATTTCATCGGCTGTGGACCGCAAAATATCGACATTCCGACCGTTGACCGTAATTTCGCATCCGGCCTCGGCGAGGGCGATGGCGCAGCCTTTGCCTAAGCCTTTGCTTGAGGCGCAAATAATGGCCTTCCGGCCCGAAATTCCCAAATCCATTTTGATAAGCTCCCTTAAGCACTATCGAGGATATGACGATATTGGGCAGTGTCGTGCAAGGGCGATTTAAAGGGGGCTGCTATTCCTACAAAGATGATGCGAAAGGTATCATATCGATTGATACGCTATTTTGTTTGGCGTTAGGCTGGAAAATGGTCGTTAGCTGGTTCGCCTACGGCATCGTCCATGGTGATTTCTGCATTCGGGGTGTTGATGATATCGGCTAGCCTTAAACGAACATGGCGATGAATTTCGGCAAGGGCTTCGAACCGCCGCATGGATGCCATCTGTTCCGATGCTAGCCGTACCAATTCAGATAATTGGAAGTCCAGTTCAGGTAAGACATCGTGCTCATCGGATATATGGGATAGCTTTCCGAGTAAATCGCGCGTGGCGTCGGCTACGACCGCTATTTCAATGGTCGCCTTTTCACCAAGCAGCACACAGTCTGATAGTTTCTGGAGGCCTTCGGTGGGGGCGGCATCCTCGCCAACCAGTGTCGCAACCAAAAGTTCCATATCGTCGGACAGTCGTGATAGTTTAGTCCTTAACGAGAGGCGCTCTTCCAGTGGTTCGGTCCGTGCGATAACGCGTTCAAGTCGGGAAATTGATTTCAGCAAGGAAACGGTGTCCGCCTGGCGCGAACGGGATGCGAATTCGGCGAGAAACCAGCGACCGCGGGCCGTTTCCATGACCGCGCTTTCGATGGCTTCGAAACTTTCATCATCGGCAAAAGCGGCTTGAGAACGATCATCCATGATGAATTTTGCCCCGAATTGTCACGTCCAACTCCTTCTTACTGTCGGTCACGCCGCTATCTTAACGGCGTTGTCTCAACGGATCGTTACCGAGATAAATAATCCGAACATAAGGAAGCTGTTGACGAGTTACATTCCACGGGTGCGGCGCAATTGGCCTGCGTGATAGGGATCGAGGTGAATAATCGAGTATGGGATCGCGCAATGGCCGGGAAGCCCGGAATTACCTTCTCCAATGGGCAAAGCGGGCGCATTCTTATCCTTGAGGGTGCATGGTCGGCTGCGAATGCGGATGATGTAGAGCGCACGGCCTTACTGGTTGAAAAGACCAGCTTTTCGGGGCGCTTAGTGCTTGATCTTAGCCACCTTACGGCCTTTGACACACTTGGAGCGCTGCTGGTTAACCGAACGCTCGCTGTCCTTGGCGCGAAAGGCCATGAAGTGACCGTGCAAGGGGCCAGCGAACCCGTCGGCATTTTGTTAAAAGAAATCAAATTCGTGGCACCCAAGGTGTCCGACCATGCCGAAATGTCTAAAGTTTTAAGTGTTCTGGCCGATATCGGAGAAGGTGTCGTCAATGCTGGGCGCGATGTTGCATCGTCGACTGCTTTTCTTGGGCAGGTAGCGTCGGTGATCGGACGCCTGTTTATTTCACCGCGACGTATCCGATTAACCTCGATTGTTGCGCAACTGGAAAATATAGCGTTTCGCGGCGTTCCAATCATTGTCCTGATTTCGTTTCTTGTCGGTGCAATTGTCGCCCAACAGGGCATTTTTCAATTGAGCCGATTTGGCGCCTCGACTTTTGCGGTCAATCTGATTGGAATTCTTGTCTTGCGGGAGCTTGGCGTTTTATTGACGTCCATCATGGTTGCAGGCCGTTCCGGTTCAGCGTTTACTGCCGAGCTGGGCTCGATGACCATGCGCGAAGAAGTCGACGCGCTTCGGGTGATGGGGCTCGATCCGATCGAGATTCTGGTCGTTCCAAGGGTTATTGCCCTGATCATCGGGCTACCGCTTTTGACGTTTATTTCCAATATTGCCGCCTTGTTTGGTGGCGGCATGGTGTCTTGGCTCTATGGCAGTATGGCGATTGACGTCTATCTGGAGCGCTTGAAAGAAGCGATTGCGCTCCAAACCATTTTGGCCGGTCTGATCAAGGCTCCTTTTATGGCACTTGTGATTGCGCTTGTGGCGTGCGGCGACGGTTTGTCGGTTCGTGGATCGGCGGAATCGCTTGGACGGCAGGTTACGGATGCGGTGGTCAAATCAATTTTTATGGTGATCGTTGTTGATGGCATCTTTGCGATGTTTTTCGCCGCGATCCGGTATTGAGCATGGCGACGATGGCAGATAGCGGCATATCGACATCATCTGTTCAAGGCGACGTCATCATCTCCGTACGTGGGCTCGTGGTCAATTTTGGTCAAAAGCGGATCATGGATGGGCTGGACCTCGACATCCGGCGTGGCGATGTCATGGGCTTTATTGGTGCTTCAGGTTCCGGAAAATCGGTTTTGATGCGCAGTATTTTGGGGCTCGTCCATAAATCATCCGGTCTAATTACCGCGTTCGGGGCCGATATTGATCATTTGAAAGCCGTTGAACGTCGACGGCTTGAGCGGCGTTGGGGTGTCCTCTTTCAGCAAGGCGCCTTATTTTCGTCCCTTACGGTATTGCAAAATATTCAGGTGCCGATGCGGGAATATTGGCATCTCTCGCAAAAATTAATGGATGAACTGGCCTATTCTAAACTCGATTTGGTTGGATTGAAGCCCGATGCGGGATTAAAATATCCGTCCGAACTGTCCGGAGGCATGATCAAACGTGCGGCATTGGCCAGAGCCTTGGCGCTCGATCCGGAAATCGTTTTTCTTGATGAGCCGACATCGGGACTTGATCCGATTGGGGCAGGGGAATTCGATGATTTGATCGCAACCTTAAGCCGTACGCTCGGTCTGTCGGTTTATATGGTCACCCACGACCTCGGCAGCCTTACGACGGTATGCAATCGGATCACGGCGCTTGGAAATGGACGGATTATTGCCGATGGCGATATCGATGCGATGTTGCGATCTGATCATCCATGGTTGAAAACCTACTTTCACGGCAAGCGTGCCGAATCGGTGCTTGGAAATTGGGGCAAAGAAGGCTGATGGAAACCCGGGCCAATTATGTGATGATCGGTTTATTCACGCTCGGCGTTATTGCGGCAGGTTTCCTGTTTGTGCTTTGGGCCGCGGGTAGGGATAGCCGCGCGCTTGTTCCTTATCGGATCATGTTTTCAGGATCGGTATCGGGCCTCTCGCGAGGGTCTTTTGTGCTTTATAACGGGCTCAAAATCGGTGAGGTCACCTCGATTGCGCTTTCATCGTCGGATCCGGGGAAAGTGATTGCTTGGGTTTCGGTCGATAGCAAGACACCGATTAATGACGACACGCGGGCCCGTTTGGAATTTCAAGGTCTGACGGGCGTCGCATCCATTCAAATGACAGGCGGAAATCCAGAATCCAAGCGGCTTTTCGTGACCGATGTCGATAATCCGCCCTTGATCACGGCCGACCGGTCCGATTTTCAGGATTTATTGGAAAACGCCCAGCGCCTTTCCAAACGCGCCGATGATGTTCTGACCCATATGGATAAGCTGTTTGCCGATAGCGAGCAGCCGATGGCAGAAACCATGCGCAATATCCAAAGTTTTTCTCGTTCTTTGGCTAATTATCCGGGATCCCTCTCCAAAATTCTGGGCTCGACGGAGAGTGCGGCTCAGTCCATTGCCGACGTTTCGAACAAGGCGGGTGATTTGATGGCAAGGCTCAACACATCGGCAGCGCGGCTGGATGATGTGTTATCGGGCGCCCAGACGGTAATCGGATCGGGTGAACTAAAGGGCTCCATTGTCGAGATCGGGGATGCCGCGCGTGCGGTTCACGAATTAGCCAATCATTTGGACAGTCGTACAGCCGATTTATCTGACCGTCTCGGTTTGGCCACAACAACAGGACTTCGGCAAATCGAAGCGGTGGCGGTTGATGGCCGTCGCACGCTTGGCGAATTGGAGCGCACGTTGCGTGAATTTCGCAGCAACCCACAGCAAATCATAACCGGGCCACGCTCGCCATTGCCGGCCTATGGTGAGCATTGAAATGAGAATGAAGGTCATGAAACTAAGCCATGGTGCGGTACTCGCCGCCCTTCTAGTGCTTTCGGCCTGTGCTTCCGGCCCACCGGCAACCTATGATTTGTTTTTACCCTCACAGGCGGGTCCTCTGAAGCCGATGGATAGCAGTATGGTGGTCGCAGAGCCGCTAGCCTCGCGTTCGGTCGATACGGATCGAATAATCGTGCGTGGGGCGGATGGCGCGGTAAGTTATATCCCGGGCGCTCAATGGTCGGACAGGGCGCCTACCCTTCTGCAAACCCGCCTGATACGAGCTATTGAGGATAAAGGTTATTCAGTAGCGCGCGAAGGCGCGGGGGTTTTAGGCGACCGCATCTTGGCGAGCGACATTTCAGCCTTTAATCTCGTCCCGGGTTCGCCTTTTAAGGTACAGTTGGCGCTGACCATGCGTCTTATCGATGCCCGCGAAGGACGTATCCTTGCAAGCCAATCCTTTTATGCCGAGGCCGAGGTCGCGAGCGCGGAGGGTTCCGATGTGGCATCCGGCTTTGATAAGGTGATGACAACGCTTCTACCGAACATCGCGCAGTGGGCCCTGGCCCATCATTGATCGCTCTGGCCTAGGATTTTTCTGTCGGTATCTTTACGGGATGAGACGACAATTTCATCCGCATTGTCATCCAATCTGACCCAAATATTGGGGTTGCCGGACGATTGCCGTTCGATGAAGCGATAGCCGGTTTGCTTCCATCCCATAATAGTATCGGTTTGATTGTCGAGAATGTAGTCACCTCGGTCGGTAACGAGGGTCAAGATCGCGTGCCCCTCGTGTCGCCGGTTATAGACGACGGTCATCAAGAGAGCGGCGGTTGGCAAACCAAGATGGGTAAGTGTTTGTCGTTTTAAGAGGGCGTAATCTTCGCAATCGCCCTTTCCGTCGGTTGGGATGTCCCACGATTCCGGAACCCCCCAATGGTCATAATCGGAAACCGGCTGGATGGTATGATTGACCCATTCATTGATTTGTCGAATGGTTTGCCACACCTCGCTGGTTAAATTGATGCTCGTCGAACCAATGTTTTTGGCAATACATTCATCGGAATATTTTTGGCAAAAATCACGCCAGCCAAACGGACCTGATAAGGTTCCGTGCGGCATAGCCGATGTTGAAATGGTCGGCAGCGATAAGGTTCCCGCTCGCGACGGTATGATGGATAAGGCGAAAAAGACTGAAATAAGAACAAAACTAAAGTTTAATTTAGTTTTCATGGGAACTCTTTGAATAATTATAATCATAATTAGCCATAGACGACGTTAAATTTGCCGATATATGGCAGCGATTAGGCTAATAATGGCATTAAAAAACTCATATATAAAAAATATAAAGCCAAAAATTTTAGGGGCTGGCCTAGATAGGGTTACAGTATTGTGAGATTATTCCATTTAAGGAGTGCAGCCAAGAGGTTGCTGGCAGGGCGATGATTGAACCGCCATTCGCATTCTTTCAGGAATAGATAGAAGTGCTGTTTAGGCAC
>CAIUPE010000152.1 GCA_903900975.1 uncultured Hyphomicrobiales bacterium
ACGGGACACTGAAGAGTAATGGCAAGAAGCATCCGCAGTAATGCACTTGAGAACAGGACGGGACGCCTGAAGCTGCCAGTAGCAAAAAAACCCGTATTCGTGCGCATTGGCTCAGGTATCTCACTCGGTTATCGCCGCAATCAGACGGTCGGAACATGGGTTCTTAAAGTTGCGGACGGCAAGGGTGGCGCAAATACCACAACCGTTGGCTCTGCTGATGATTTTGTCGAGGCGGACGGCGTCGTCTACCTGACCTTTTGGCAGGCGCAGGACTTAGCCAAGAAAAAAGCCAGCACGACGTCTGACGGGGCTCTGCCTGCTTTGCTTACCGTCAGAATGGCTGCAAAGACATATCTGGATGTATTGACTGGTCGAAACCCACGGACTGCCGCTGATACGGCTGGCCGTTTGGAAAAGCATTTCCTGCCCAAATATGGTACTCAGCTTGTTACAACGTTAACGAAGACAAAGTTGGACGGATGGCTGAACTCAATGATCAAGACGTCCGATGATCCCGAAGTTGTCCGCCGATCTAAGGATAGCGCCAATCGTGTACTTTCGATGGTCAAGGCACTTTTAAATCACGCCGTACAGGACCCCGCCAACAGGATAAGCGCTGACAGCGCATGGCGGTTGGTGAAGCCGTTCCAAGGTGTTTCAAAGCCTAGGGATATCCGTTACACCGCCGCTGAGGTCCGCAGGCTAATCGACAGCGCGCCAGATCTGGAAACCGCGAACATCATCACCGGCTGCTACCTGACAGGCGCTCGTTATGGGGAACTGGCAGAGGCTCGTACTGGTCATTTTGATGCTGAAAATGGATCGCTCAGGATCAATGTCAGCAAAACGGGAAGTCGGAATGTCATCCTGCAGTCCAGTGCCATCGCTTTCTTCAGCGGTATTACCAAGGGGCGTTCGTCAGACGAATATATTTTTGTCAGAAGCGACGGCACCCGATGGAAGCGATCCGACCAGACCCGCCCAATCAAGGAGGCTCTGCGAGCTGCAGGCTTGCCCACGGAGGGTAGCCTTTACGCTCTGCGCCATACCTATGTGTCGATGGCAATTGAAGGCGGCATGCCACTTAATGTGATTGCCGACAACTGTGGCACCAGCGTCAGGATGATCGAGAGGACCTACGCCAAGATACTGGCCGAAAATCGGCGGGACTTTGTTGAACGGGGTGCGCCGAAGCTTTAGGTCAAGATAGGTAGGTTCAGATGCAAATCGGCGAGTCGGAGCAGGATATCGCCCCGGGCCCGGTATTAACCTTTAAACCGTCAGTAAGAAACGCCCATTATCGCGGGGATTTAATGCACACCATTGTCGTAAATTGATACCCATCGGATTCTAAATACAGATCTTGTGCCGGCTGAGGTTTGCAGCAATCTGGGATTGCATCTGCCCCTTTTTTTATTAATGTAGAAATCTGATATCGTTTTTGTCGGCTGAGATGGCGGTAGGTCATTGTGCTTCTTCGACTGTCAGGCCGAGAGAACCAGGAGCTCAACGCAATCTCAGCCCCATCAATAGGTTACGGGAAGTTGCACTTTGTGCGTGAATCTAGGATAATTATGTGCTTCTGTGTATCGCAGAAAAAACTGCTGAGTGTGAGTATTTTTATGTTCAGAGCTTTTAGAGTATGCCGGACTTATCAGTATTACATTGTTTTATCAGTCATTATTGCTTTTCCAACATCGTCAATTGCGCAAGAAAACCCGTTTGGAAATCTCCTTGGCGCGATGATCGCGAATGCGATGGTTCAAAATGCCCAAAATGAGTGGAACAAATTGCCCGAACCGCGCAGGTCATGTTTCGTTCAGGCCCTTGGGCAAAATGGACTCGGTGTTCCCGCCCTCATACAGGAGGGAGTAGGTCCGAACGATCAGCGACTCGCCGGCTACGAAGCTCCCTGCATCCAGCAAGAGCAGGAACGCCGACGGGAAGAGCAGGCAGCGCAGGAAGCGCGTGCTGCTCAGGCCAAGGTGGTCAAGCAATCATGGAGCGGGCTTGACGCGAATGTGCGATACTGCGTTGATCGGGTGCTTAAAAATTCGAACGAAAGCATTGATGGCGTCATCGAAAAAGGCATACTGTCGAGTGATGATCGTCTTGCCCCGATTTTCAACACATGTAACCCGATATCATCCAATAAAATCCTGAAGAAGATTTCGTGTACGGTGGAGGGGCAGCCATCAACATGTGACGAGGCTTTCGTTCTTCAAAGTGCACCGCAAACACCGCTTACCCAAGACCAGTTGGTGACGGCGCTGATCGCCGGACGAGGAAACCAAATCGGCGTTGCCCAGATAGAAACGGCCGATGCGAAGGCCAAACGTATGGCCGAAAACGAGAAGCGTCAAAAGAAACAAATCCTTGATCAACTTCTCGCAAAATTGGCCCCGTTGGCTGCACCGGAAAATACATTCTTGACAAAACAGGCATCCGCGCTTGTCAAAACGATCTCGGCAGAACGAGACACCGTAAAGTCGCCGATGTCCAAATATGATCAATGGTCGTCGGATGTCGCCAAACTGGTCGAGGCGGAAAACAACGAAAAAATGCGCCTGCAAAAGGAAGCCGAGGATATGGCGGCCCGGGGGGAAGTACGGTTTTCGATTGAAGGGAAGGGTTCGTCGAAAAAGATTGCGCAGCTCAACGCCTATTACGATTATTTCCAAAGCCACCTGCGCGAATTGGTCGGTAATGAAACCGATGGTGATGTGGGCAGGAGTTTTCGCAAACTGGCAGAAAATGATCTCGACAAATTCCGCCTGACCTATTTCTCGAGTGATACAAAAGAGAAATGTGATGGTCCGGAGGCGAGCGCCTCATGCAAACTCGAAGGCATCTTCAAATTAGCCGTCCTTAAGGGCGATATTCAGAAGTTGATGTCGCAGACGGTTGGAAGCGGTTCGCATGATTATCGTTTCATCCTGCGTTATCCCGACGAGCAGGACGAAGTGGCGCAATATTTGATTTCGCAAATCAGTGCGGCCTTCATCAATTCCGGTTATAAAATCATATCGAAGGGCGCCGAGGAAGAAGCCGAAGCCAACAAGAAATTCGATTTCTATCTCAATATCTTCGAGACCAAGCATGATGCCGTTCAGGATGTCGGCGGC
>CAIUPE010000153.1 GCA_903900975.1 uncultured Hyphomicrobiales bacterium
CGCCTTTTTTATTGAACGCCAATTTACAAAGAAAAAATCAAAATACTGTATAAATTTTGATAAATTTGAAAATATATAATAACTACTAAATATTATAATAATATTTAAGCCTGTTAGATGGCCATTTTTTAATTATTAATCAAGAATTTAACTATAAAATAATTCAAAAATCTATTCATCCGATTCAAAAATATTTTTCATCTGAGCCATAGCGGAAGCTTCGTCGACAAAATTAAAGTAAGAAGCATTAGGCTCGATATCAAAATAGGACATGCGGGAAATTGCCTCAAGCTGATTAAAGCGGGGTTGGAACGCTGGTCGCCGCCCATACCAAGCAATGGTCTGAGGATTATCGGAATTTAATATCGTCACATAGTTCAAGACGGGAATGAAGTCATGAATGGCCATTACCATTTTAAAAACATCTCCATGCCACGGTAAATCGGTCAGCTTCAGCTTTTTCCGTTCATGATAGGATTTTGATTGGTTTGGAATGGCTGAAAAAACATCAGACGGCACGGTGTCATCAATAAGCCAGATTGTGCGCTCGTGGGAAAAGCGCATGGAACAGAGCAGATCGCGAAACGTCTGCTCGAACGTATGGAGGCCGTCGATCATGATCAGATCATAGGTCGTCGACTTATTGGATAGCCAAAATTTATCGCTCGTCATGTTAAAGAAGCGCGTCGTATCCGAAGCGTATTGTTGGGTGTCAAATCTGAAGTCAGGATCAACACCATCCTTATGATCGATGTGGACATCGAAAAAAGTTTCCCCGCGGTTCACGCCGATTTCGAGATAATATTTAGCCTTGGTGATCGATGCGATGGCATTGAGGCGTCGGGCAGACCAATTCATGATATTTTTCGAATCTAATCGTTAAAGCACTTGGTCAGTCGAAGAAAAGCCGACAATTTGGACTATGCGGTAAGCAGCAGCTTACAACAACCCAATGGCGCCTTTACGCGACCATTAAATTCAAGTTTCCCGAATGTTACCCTGTCTGTCTGCGCCGCCGTCGACGGCTGGGCTAAAATGAATCGATGCCCTGCCGTCTTACCAAATCGGTGATGAGCGCCAATCGGGATGCTTACGCGGAAGGGGTGCTAGTAACATGAGCCAGTTGATTACATCACCGCATCTGACGGTCAGAGCACCGGTTGCAAAAGCTGCATTGCCTGCAAAGGCCGCCTCACTTCCCATTCCGCTCAACCAAGCCAACAGCAACGGCAAATCTGTGCAGGTTCTGGTCTCATCAACGGCAACAACGCTGGCAGCAGCCAGTGTCGCCCAGCCGGTGAGTGCCGCCGACGCCATCTCCGCTTATACAAACGCTTCAGTAGCGGGTAGAAAATCACTTGCCGCCTTCGTCATTTCGGATGCATCCAGCGCCATCACTTCATCACTTGACGCCCTTGAAGTACTCGCCAAGGCCGGCAAAAATTCCCTCGATCACCTATACTGATCTTTCTGCCAATTCACCGTCGACGCCGTCTGTTACGCTGTCGGCTTCCAAATTGACGGCTGATAAGGATATTATCGCAAAGCTTGGCTCGGTTTCCGAAACCGTTTCCTTTTCGGGCAATTATGGCACTTACAAAGTGGTCGCAGGGAGTTCGGGTGGTGTGACCGTCACCGGAGGAACCGAGAAAAGCGTCAAGCTCGCAACAGCCAATTTTTTAAGTTTTCAGGACAAAACCGTAATCGCCAGCAGTGGTGATAAAAATGTCGATGCCCTGCTCAATATAGGCACCCCCATGTGGTGGTCTGGACCGGCTTCTGCATCACCAAGCACCGCCAGCCTTCATACGGGGCTTTACGCGCTCAATACCGATAGTTCGCGCCATACACTCAATTACAGCTTTATGAGCAGCACAGATATATCAGGCCTCTCGGGCACAAACGCGACGGGCGCGACCGTTGTCACGGATCCTGAAAAGACCGCCATAACCTCGGCGCTGAATTACCTTTCCAGCATGCTCAACGTCACTTTCACCGATGTGACAGGTACCACGACGGCCGCCGATATCAGCTTTGGGCAGAACACTCAGAATGCAAGTGCAGGATATGCCAACCCGCCGCATGGCAATGGAAGCAATGCAACCAGCTACCTTTTTCTTGCCAAAAATGCATCGTCCAATCCTCAGGACTCCACGACCACGGCTTTTAATCCCGGCACCTATGGCTGGGAGACCATTATCCATGAAATAGGCCACACGCTCGGCCTCAAACATCCGGGCAATTATAATGCGGGCGGCGGCGGCGCTTCAGGCCCGTTCCTGCCCACCGCGACCGATAACCGCCGCTATTCCATCATGTCATATCATGATCCTGCCGATGCCGGTATTGTAACCCAGACGGGAAATTATCTGCAGGCTTCAGTGCTTAATCCCACATCCTACATGACCTATGATATCGAGGCGCTGCAATTCCTCTACGGGGTCAATTCCAACCCCACGGGCGACGCCGCAACAGCGCTGACAACAGCCCAGACGACTACCTTCACGAACAGCTTCAAAGGCTTCGAGACCCTCTGGACTCCAACCGGCGCAACCCTCGATGCCAGTGCTGTAAACAACAAATCGATCATCGATCTTCGATCAGGGGCCTATAGCTCAATCAATGAACAAGCCAAGCCAGCCAAAAGCGCAGGCGCCTATACGGTAAAATATCAAACCTATGACGGCGTGAACAATGTCGGTCTAACCTATGGCAGCACGATTACAACCGCCAAGGGTGGGGGCGGCGACGACGTCATCTATGCCAGTACCTATTCAGCAACCATTGACGGCGGCGCGGGACAAAACACACTCTACTTGGCCGGCAAAGCCAGTGATTGGACGATTTCAGCCGACAAAACAACGGCAACACTGAAAACCAACACCAACGTCGTGGAAACCATGTCGAACATCTCAAAGATTGCTTATTACGACCCGACGAAAACCGCGTTGACCCATTCTGCATAAGCTCGCATGACCACCCCGGCATCGATTACGGTGTTTCTCATGGCTTTGGGCAGGAGTCACACCGGTAGGCCTATTCCATCTATTTAAATATTTTCAAAAAAATTATTTTATCAATCCTCTTAAAATTAAAATAATTGGCTCTTCGCGGATTTTAGTGGGTAGATTTGAACTGATCATGTGATTTTTTCTGAGCAAAATCAATTGGTTTTCTAGGTTTTCATGGTTCAGAAAACGTGTCATTTTCTGCTTCATGAAAAAACCTTCATCCGAGAGCGTCTTTCTGAACTTACGTGACGCTTACAAAATTCCCG